>CP133959.1:681822-1022733 GCA_036251705.1 Orbaceae bacterium lpD01
TAAATCTGACATTCAGTCAGCATGGCTGGAAGGGGTGAAGGTGGTTGGCGTAACCGCAGGCGCTTCTGCACCTGAGGTCTTAGTCAATGAAGTAGTCGAACACTTAACCTCATTAGGGTGTAATCAGGTTATCGAAATGCAAGGCATTTCAGAAAACGTAATATTTGAAATCCCCAAAGAGTTAAGAGTCAATATTTGTCAGATTGAAGATTGATTATTTCTCAGTTTTTAATTTTTCAAATTTCACTTGTAGTGCTTGCGGTGATTCGATATGTGCCGGATCAAGAATAATCACATTATTGATTGGGCACACGTTTTGGCAAGTTGAATAGCTATAGTATCCCACACATTCCGTGCAGCGATCCGGATCAATCTGGTAAGTTTCAAATCCCATTGAAATAGCATCATTGGGGCATTCAGGTTCACACATATCGCAATTAATGCAGCGATCAGTTATCAGTAAAGCCATAATATTACGGTTTATCCAGGTTATTGAGTTAGGTCTTAATATGTCGTCTATTTTTTCACGCACACTATAGCAGATTTATTGTGCGATGATATCACATAAAATGCAGTCAGCTGCGCAGACTGTATCAGATAAGATGAGATAGGGCATCAAGATAATCATCATATAGCTATGCCAAATCAACTGTCACAAGATGTCTGGTTGTATTAAGGCTAATCTCTGAGACCTCGGCATGGCGAAATAACAAATCACCGTAAGTAAGACTTAAATGAAGCGTTGGCGAGAATAGAGCAAAATAGTTGATTAAACGGTATGTTATTAGCGGTTCTAGGCCAAAGTTGGTTATAATAATCGAATTAACGATATTGAAAATATGATAGTAAAAGAGATAAATGGCGTGATGTTATATTCAGATGAGTATTGGATGACACAAGCACTAGCAAGGGCTTATCAGGCAAAATCCCAAGGTGAAGTGCCGGTGGGAGCCGTATTAGTATTAGATAATCAAATTATTGGCGAGGGTTGGAATCAACCGATTACTCAGCATAATCCGACAGCCCATGCTGAAATGATGGCACTGCGTCAGGGTGGCATTGCATTACAAAATTATCGCCTGATCAATACCACGCTGTATGTCACTTTAGAACCCTGTATGATGTGTGCAGGGGCGATGATTCACAGCCGCATTGCGCGTTTAGTATTTGGTGCTAGTGAACATAAAACCGGCGCCGCAGGTTCATTGATTGATTTACTTGGCTTGCCAGGTATTAATCATCAGGTAGCCGTTACGGGTGGCATTTTGCAGCAAACCTGTGCTGATCTATTAAGTGAATTTTTTCAGCAACGCCGGTTAGCTATCAAGCAGGCCAAACAACAAAAATCGCTGTCTGATAACTAATCGACTCAGTCATCCACATTTAATTTCTGACGGCACGGCGATTGATATTTTTACCTGAGCGGATATTTTTCAATTTGTCATCTATCTGCTTTTGCCGATAGGCTTTCTCTAACTGATAGCCCACTAAACTGACATAGTATTGCTGAATACTATTGACGAAATGCAGCGCCTGATAACCTTTTGCTCGGCCATATTTAAGGTAGGGTTGATATTTATCCAAACTCACCAGCGGGAGAACCTGTTTTAAATCAGTCCAGTTATCTGGATTCTTACCTAAATGTCTGGCCAGACGCCTGACATCAAGTAGATGACCATAGCCCATATTATAGGCCACTAAAGCATGCCAGACGCGCTCCTCTTCCGGCACATTGGTTGAGATACGTTTTACTAAATTACCTAAATATTGGGTGCCACCACGTATGCTCTGCTGAGCATTTAAACGATCGGACACACCGAGATCGTCAGCGGTGTTTTGGGTTAGCATCATGATGCCACGAACCCCGGTTGATGAGGTGGCGTGTGGATTCCAGTGTGACTCTTGATAAGACATCGCTGCGATTAAGCGCCAGTCAAAATGGTACTGCTGAGCATACTCTTTAAAATAAGCTTCAAATTGTGGCAGCGTATTTTCAATAGCACGCAAAAACTGCCGGGTATCGACATAATCAAAGTCATCAATATAACTAAAATAACGATTTTCTAAGCGTTCAATCGTCCCATTTTGCTGTGACTGCTTAATAAATTGATTGATACTACTGAGTAACGAACGATCGGATGATTTGGTAAAATAGAAATGTAATGGTTGTGCTTCATCGGTACTAAACGCAACGGTTAAAGCGGGATAGATTCTACGCATAACGGAAATAGTTAACGCATCAGCAATGGTATAATCAATCTCTTTTGTTGCTACTAATTTTAATAACTCTTCCTGATTAAATACCGCAGATTGTTCCCATTTAAGATGAGTATATTCATTGCTTAATTTTGACAGCATATGACTTTGTGGTGAATTTACCGCGACCAGCAGTTTGCCATTAATGTCATTAAAAGAGTAAGGTTTGATCTGCTCTTTTAAGTAAACCAATTGTTGAACAGCAGAATAGTAGGGCATGCTGGCGATGACTTTCTCTTTATAATTGGTATGACCTTGCAACTCTTCAGCAATCAGATCAATATTATTCTCTTCCAGCTGGGTGAGCAGTTCAGTCAGGGTATCGGCAAACACCACCTTTAAATCAACCTCTTCTAAACGGGCATAACGGCTGAGTAAAGAGTATTCAAAGCCACTTAATTTATTCGGTGCTCGTGAGTTGATATAAAAGGGTGTGAGTGAACGCAACATGCCGATACGCAGTTCGCGACGGAAATGAACTTGTTCTAATTTAGGCTTACTATCAATGAGTGTTTTTAACGCTTGTTTTTGAATGAGTACGGCTTGTTGTAATGCTTGATACTCTATTTGTTGTTGATAGTATTTGATGGCGATATAGCCTAGATATCCTATTAAACAAATAATGATAATACCGCCACAAACTATCGCTCTTTTAAATAACATGCCTGTTTTCTTATCCTCGATAATGGGGCGAATTATAGCAGTTTTATGATTTAGAGAAAAATAGAATTATTGGTGGATCTATTGATATAGCTTTTTAAGGTAAAGTTATCCATTTGATTATATAGATTTTTATGTTTGAATTGTTTGATAAGTGTGCGCACTTTTGATGGCACGGACACTTATCGGATAGCGATTTTTGCCGATTATTTCATCGCGCATGCTTAGAATCGATAGGTTACGCCTGCACCCACGAGTACCGCTGATGAGCGGTCAGTCATTGGACTGTCTTTGATTTGACTACTTAAGTAAGTGTAGCGGGCTAATACAAAAGCTTGCCAGTTCTTACTGAATTTATAATAACTGTTAACCGCGATATAAGGATTGACGCCATTATCTGCATCATATTTGTTCAAACCACTGCGTGCTGATTCGCTATCACTAACGCCATAGTAGTAGTTATTATACTTATGATCTTGCCACTCAAGACCGACTTTGGGTTCGATATAGAGCTGAGCAAAATGCAGACCGTAACCATAACCTAGATCTGCGATCGTCCCTTTGCTATTGCCTGAAACATCTGTCATGACATTGAGATTGATATTCCCCCAGTCCGCACGGTGGCTGTAGCTGGCGCCAGCCATAAAAGAGAGTTTACGGTTGTTGAGTTGCTTGAGCGCATAATCATCGGTGTGTGAGGTTTTGAATCTACCGGGTAGATAGGCAACTTGTAAGGCAACCTGATCCGATTCGGTTTTATAGGCATACAGTCCGGCGGCTGAGCCACGCACAAACAGATAGCCATTATCATAGTTGATAACCGGCAACGGATAGACTTTGGTATCATAACCACGATAAGCCGAGCGATCAACCAATGCACCCGCACCGATGGAAAAACTGCTCGCCTGGGCAAGCTGGCTGATGGCTATGCCACTTAATAGTGTGCAGCTAATCGCCACTGTTTTTTTCATTTTACTCATTATTTCATCCTTATTGAACAGCCATGACTGTTTTTTGTTTTTGATTAACTCAATCTCATTCGCCCTGTCCGGCGAACGGGTTTATGTTTTTATTTTATCAACAGCGATAATAAATTGAATAAGGGGGCTTTTGCCTCACCATTTACCCAGACAATGCCATTTTTGACCTCAAAATTAAGGCCGATATTCTGACCATCATAGTTAAGCATACCATCTAAATTGAGGGCGTTTATCTGCTCAATGTGTTGTTTGATCGCTTGATCTAAACTGGCTTTATCATTGAAAATCTTAAAGGTCAGAAACCACTGGGCGGGGATGATCATTTTTGCTTGCAGATTCATGTTACTGATTTGTTGCAATAGGCCCAGATTGGGTATTAGCGTATTTTGACTCGCGATAACGGGCATCGCACTTAAGGCGATATTAAAGAAACCTTTTTGGCCTTCAATATCGAGTATACTATTTTCTAATTCCAGAGTTGGACTCGAATTGAGTAACTGAGTCAGCATCGCCATGAGCAATGTTTGATCATAAGCGGGGGTTTGAGCATATTGATTGGCCAGCAACTTAAACTGCTTGAAAGCGTTAATATCGATTTTCTCAATATTTAAATTCGCCGCCAGATCGAAATTAACTCGAGTCTGCGTCGCTTTGGCATCGAACAGACCGTGTAACGTAATCTGATTTTTTTGGCTCAATAATAGCTGATCATTGAGCTGCTTTTGCACGTTGATAACAATATCTTTCAGCCACCATGATTCATCTAATTTATCAATCACAACACTGGCCGCGGTCAGTTGTTGGCTACCGGTGTAAGCAAGATTAGCATCAAACTGGTTACTATTTTGTTGAATATTGAGATCAGTCGCAATGACCGCTGCTTCACGACTATTCAGATTTAACCGCGGTATCTGCAGATTGCTACTTAGAGTCTGCATCCTATCACTGGTCTGATAATTAAAAGTGGCGTCGGCAATACTGATTTGCGTCGTCTGTTTTTGTGGATTAATCCACTGATAATTCAAGGGATCCGCTAATTTTACGGCGGCGACTATATCACCTGATGCGGTAAAGTAACCAATCTGAATCAGGTTAAGCTGAGCAGCTAACTGTGATAACGAGGACTGATCAGCATCATCTGAATCATCTGCATCAGTCGGTAATATGGTCGTTTCTGCCGTGAATTTAGCAATATAGTGCTGATTGTTTTCGACCTGATTGTCAGGGGTAATATTATAGAATGTATTGAACTGGCCTGAACCGTTGAGCGCCTGGCTAACCACCAACGCCTGTAGTGTCCCATCAGCTGTCTGGTCTAATTTAACGAGTGCACTTTTAACGGCTGGATAACTGGTGTTCGTTCTGTTAATCAGATTAGTCAGTGATGATTCGATTGATTGGTTAAACATCGCAATCGAGGTGGCCGTGCCAGATTCTGTCATCTCAGTGGGTGCGGCAAGCTCAACTGCCTGAATTGAACTGATAGAGAAACTACTCATCATAAGTGCTATATGAAGAGCAATCTGCTTGAGTGATAAGTGTTTCATCGCCATTCCTTGTCTATTTATTATTATGGTAAGGTGCCTTACCACACATTCCTGCCGCACCAGCCATGCTATCTATTTTATCTAAAATAACCGGTATGATGTTTGGATACCCAATCCGTGGTGGAATATATTTTTACACTAATTTTACCTTAAAGGTGAGTGATATTGCAGCATTAATTTTATCGATAGCAAATTATGCTTAGGATGTACTGATTGCGTTTCGATTGTCCTTTGCGTTACTTGAAAGGACAATCGAGGTAAAGAGAAAAAGCTAAATGACGTCGGTATGTGATTGATTATCGAATAACCCGATAATGTCACTATCGCCGAGTCAGCGCAGGTTTATTTAATCTCGACCACTTGATAACCAGCATCGCTGACGGCTTTGGTGAGTGCTTCATTGCTGACCGAGGCATCGGCTTTTAAGTGTGCGCTTTTATTGGCTAAATCAACACTGACTTCGGTTACGCCAGGTACCGCTTGCAGGGCTTTTTCTACATGACTGCGACAATGTCCGCAAGTCATGCCGTCGATAGTTAACTGTTTTTCCATTGAGAGACTCCTGTTATCTTGTTGAGTAATATTATTTGATAGGGTGGACTTTACTGATAGATTTGCATGTTTCACTTGACCGGTTCTGGTCGGATTAAAAAAACGCAGACGTAATGCATTAGAGACGACACTGACCGAGCTTAAGCTCATTGCTGCGGCCGCAATCATCGGATTGAGCGTGAGCTGCCAGACGGCATAAAATAGCCCGGCGGCAACCGGAATCCCAGCGGCATTATAGATGAATGCCCAAAACAGGTTCTCTTTGATATTACGCATCACCGCCTGACTTAACTCGATAGCGGTCACTACATCGAGTAAGTCACTTTTCATCAGTACAATATCGGCCGACTCGATGGCGATATCGGTACCTGCGCCAATCGCCAGACCAACATCCGCTTGGGCTAGCGCCGGTGCATCGTTAATACCATCGCCGACCATGGCGACTTTTTTGCCCTGTTCTTGCAGCTGGCGAACTTGCTGCGCTTTATCTTGTGGCAGCACTTCGGCCAGGATATGTTCAATGCCGGCTTGCTGCTGGATTGCCGCAGCCGTTTTAGCGTTATCACCGGTCATCATGATCACGTTAATGCCCATACGCTCGAGCGCGGCTACCGCTGACTGGCTGGTCGGTTTAATTTGATCCGCGACGGTAATCAGGCCTAATAAGGTTTGGCTATTGGCGAAAAATAGCGGCGTTTTTCCCGCTGCTGCATAGCTTTCCGCTGTGGCTAAGATATCGCCACTTAGCGGAATATGCTGGGCTTGCATTAACTGGCGATTACCGGCAAAGTAACGTTGCTCGCCGATTTGACCACTAATACCTTGTCCACGCGTTTGAGTAAATTGAGTCACCGGACTGAGCGTCAGGGCCTGTTTTTCACTCTCCTTGACGATAGCCAGGCCCAGTGGATGCTCCGATTGATTTTCAAGCGAGGCGGCAATGCGAAGTAAATCTTGCTCGGTAACGCCTTGTGTCACAATATCAGTAACCACCGGTTTACCTTCAGTGATTGTCCCTGTTTTATCTAATACAATGGTATTAATCTGCTGCATGGTCTCAATTGCTTGCGCTGATTTGAATAAGATACCGTTGGCGGCGCCGCGGCCAGTACCGACCATGATTGCTGTCGGCGTTGCTAGTCCGAGCGCACAAGGGCAAGAGATAACTAGCACCGAAATACCAATGGAAAGCGCGAATTCTAAGTCATGGCCAAGCAGCAACCAAATTATCGTTGCCAGTACCGCGATAGTTATCACCACCGGTACAAATATTCCGCTGATTTTATCGGCCAGTTTGGCGATCGGCGCTTTCGAGGAGGTCGCTTCATCCACCAGTTTTACAATTTGTGATAGTGTTGTATCTTCACCCACGCGGGTGGCTTGCATTAAAAAGTAGCCGGATTGGTTGATTGTCGCGCCGGTGATTTTATCGCCTACCTGCTTTTCGGTCGGTAAGCTTTCACCTGTAATCGTCGACTCATCAATAAATCCCTGCCCTTCCGTGATGATGCCATCGACGGGAATACTCTCACCCGCTTTGACTATCAGGATATCACCGACATGGACCTCATCAGTACTAATGACCTGAACATTGCCATTTTGTTGCTGCCGGGTCGCGGTTTTCGGCGCTAAATTCATCAACTTGGTTATCGCATCCGATGTTTTTCCTTTCGCGCGGGTTTCAAAGTACTTGCCGAGGGTAATCAGGGTTAAAATCATGGCCGCCGATTCAAAATAGAGTTGCATCGAAAAATGGCTGGCTTGTGCCAGTTCACCCGCGCCTAAGGCAAAACTGATTTTGTAGATAATATAGATACCATAGACGATGGCTGCACCCGCACCGAGGCCGATGAGTGAGTCCATATTGGGGGCGCCGCTGAATAACGCTTTAAAGCCGGCACGAAAATAGTGAAAATTGACCACAAATACCGGGAGTGTCAGCAAGAATTGTGTAAAAGCATAGGCTAAAGCATGGTCTGGCTGGGTAAAAAATGACGGTATAGGGAGTCCAACCATGTGTCCCATCGCCAGATAAAAGAGCGGAATGGTAAACAGTAATGAAATCGCTAAACGGTTTTTCATCTGTTTCAGCGCATCATGCATTGGATTACCGGAGGGATTGGACGCTGCAGAGGTAGGATTGCTGCGGTGAGGGGTGGCACCATAACCGGTTTTGTCTACCGCGTGAATGATATCTTGCGTCACAATGCGCTGCTCATCAAAGGTCACCGTCATACTATTTTTGAGTAGATTGACACTAGCCTGCGAGACACCATCAAGCTGAGAAACCACTTTTTCTATTCTTGCTTGGCAAGCCGAGCACGTCATTCCGGTAATATCAAACTGTTCTTTCTTCATGTCATAAGCCTTTGCTGATTATATTATTAAGTAATATATCGTGTTAGATAACAGGATATCAACGGCATTATTATATTTTTACTTTATCGCTTACAGTGAAAAATGTGTGCACTAAAGTTTTACTTTTTATTGTCAAATTTCCTGCGACATCACCCGTTTTAATCTGTCTTTATTATCCGGTGATTATCTCGAAAAGAAACGTCTTTTATCGATACATCTAATCTGTCTATCGCATTATCTTGCTGCTGTGGCGTCATTAAAAACAGATTAAAAACAAAAAATCATTAACCCAACCACATTAAAAAAACTATTTTATCTGCCGTCTTGGTGGCTGAGTTAAAATTTTGCTTAACCTGATTCGGGTTTGTTAATTGTTTGATTTATTTTAATTTATAACTTAATGATTGATCTTTGTACCTATTATCAATTGCCCAAGCTTTAATTTTGCCATCATGAGGGATTGTATGCCTAGACAAAGTCATTGTGTGCGGATTCATATCGCTATCTTAATGTTGTTTGCTATTGTGATTAATTATCTTGATAGAACTGTGATGTCGGCGGCTGCGCCGATGATATCAAGAGATCTACAGATCTCGCCGCAGGCCATGGGATGGATCATGTCCGCTTTTTTTCTCAGTTATGCATTATGTCAGATTCCGGCGGGTTTTATCGCTGACCGATTTGGGCAGCGAAAAACCTTAGCGGGTTCGGTGGGCTGGTGGTCGGTGGCGACTGGCGCGACAGCGCTGGCCACTTCGCCAGCCGGTTTTATTTTTGCTCGTATTTTTATGGGTATGGGAGAAGCGGCCGCTTATCCTTGTAATGGCGGCGTAACCGCAAAATGGTTTCCCGATAAAGAGCGTGGTCGGGTGACGGCCCTGTTTGATAGTGGCTCTCGTTTCGGTACCGCGTTTGCTATGCCTTTAGTTGTCTGGATTATTGCTTCGCTTGGCTGGCATGCGGCATTTTATATTTGTGGAGCGTTAGGCTTACTTTGGGTGGTATGGTGGCTAAAGGTTTATCATGATCCAGAGCAGCATCCCCGCATCACGCAGGCTGAATTAAAGTATATTCGCGATGGTCAGGCTAAAAAAGAGGGCATTGATAATATCCAACCGATGAAGTGGTATCAACTATTAAAATACCGTAACGTGATTGCCATGTGCCTGGGCTTTTTTATGTTGAACTATGCGGTCTATTTTTTTATTACTTGGTTTCCCAGTTATTTGATGACTGAACGCGGCTTAAGCCTGAAAGAGATGGGTTTTATGGCGATGTTACCGCCGTTATGTGGGATTTTGGGTCAGTGGTTTGGTGGTTGGTTTACCGATTTTGTCTATATTCGCACCCATAATCTCAGTCTGGCACGTAAGATCAATTTAGTCGGTGGCATGTTGATAGCCACCAGTATCTCTTTTGCCGGTTTAGTCGACTCTTTAGCGGTGATGATGTTGCTGCTGTGTATCTCCTATGTTGGTCTGGCCTTTGCCGGATCGGCTATCTGGTGCCTGCCTGGCGATATTGCGCCCAGAAATATGACCTCAGTTCTCGGTGGTATTCAAAATACCGTATCTAATTGTGGGGGAATCTTAGGGCCGATTGTCACGGGCTATATTATTGCGGCTAATGGCGGCTCATTTACTTATGCGCTGATTATCTCAGGTTCTGCATGTGGCGTGGGTGCGCTGGTCTATCTACTACTGTTAAAAGAGATTAAACCCATTATGCCAGAAACGCATTAACCGCCAATAAAGTCTATCTTGTCAGGCGTTTACTTTACCGATAAAACGATACGTGCTGTCGTTTTATCGATTTGGTTCGGTTTATCCGGCTGCCACTTTGTCCAGTGGCTGGCATGAAAAAACGGGCTGATCTGCTATTTTGTGAGCCATATCAGCGTCGATGAGATGAAAATATTATATAGTGTTTTAGCCTACTTATCACAATGACTTCGGCTTATGACGTTGATGCCGATATTGACGATGATAATCACAAAGCTGATCAAGGATGATATGAGTCGAAGCCAAATTTTACGCCAAAACACGATTAATCAATTTATCACGTGTATCAATAACCAGATTATTACGTTTCCGTTACCTTCGCTGTCTATTTTAGCGGACACCTTTAATATCAGTCGAACAACCGTTCGGGCGGTATTAAGCTATTTAATTGAACGCGGCGTATTAATCTATCAGCAGCAGCAATATTTCTTAATTCGTCAGCCCACTGAACAAGATAAAATTAACGGCGTCTTAGAAAAACGCGAGCGGCAAGATCAGCAGATCGAACACTATTTTTATGCCCTGATTAACAGTCGTCAGTTATTACCCGGCGATAAATTTAATGAAATAGAGATAGCGCGTGATGCCCGGGTAACGCCGCTGGTTGTACGCGAATTCCTATTGCGCTTTTTGCATTATGGGTTGATTGAAAATATCAGTAAAGGCGAGTGGCAACTGGTCATCTTTGGCCGGGATTATGCTGAAAAGCTCTATGAATTTCGCAGTGTACTGGAAATTTTTGCTTTACAATCCCTAATGAAGCAGCTGGATAACAAGATGATCTGGACTAAAGCGAAGGAGCTCTTACAGCATCATGAAAAATTGGCCCAGAATATTAGCCATGATTATAAACAGTTCTCCACACTCGATCGCGATTTTCATCGCTTAATCTTATCTGCCAATGATAATCCCTTCTTTGTACAATCTTTTGAGCTGATTTCGGTGATCTTTCATTTTCATTATCAATGGGATGAGCGCGATCTCAAAGAGCGTAACAGTATTGCAGTGAGCGAACATATTGCTGTACTTAAAGCGATTTTACAAAGACAGGAAGCCTTAGCCATTAAGGCGCTGTGTAAGCATCTCAACACGGCAAAATGTTCGATGCGGCGCGCTTTAGGCAGGATTGATGATAAGGCGATTCAAGCCTAAATCGGTTCATCTTTAAGCATTGCGGCTAGGCATAAAAAACAGATAAAAAACAGATAAATTTAATCTCAGGCACAAAATCAAGTCCCAATTGCGGCACGATTTTATCCATCGGTTATATTCACAGTGACCTACTTCATTCATTAGCTTAAAGAGAGTCGCTATGTATAAAGAATTAAATCGTACCAACTATCCCGGACCTGTCTACCCAGAGCGAATACTGCAATTTGGGGAAGGTAACTTTTTAAGAGCGTTTATCGATTGGATCATTGATCATCTGAATGAACAAATCGATTTTAATCATGGTGTGACGATTGTGCGGCCGATTGATAGCCAGCATCCCACACTCAATGAACAAGAGGGTTTGTATACGACAATCATTCGCGGTATTAATGAGCAGGGGCAAGCGGTGGCCAAGCCGCGCATCATCTACTCGGTGAATCGTGAAATCTCGGTGTATCAAGACTTCCAGCAGTATCTTAAGTGCGCTGAAAATCCGGCACTGACGTTTATCTTCTCCAATACCACCGAGGCCGGCATTGCTTTCAGTGATAAAGATAAATTGACTGACGCCCCGCCAGCGACCTTTCCGGCTAAATTGACGCTGTTTTTGTACCATCGCTTCCAGTTTTTTCAGGGCGCCAAGGATCGCGGTTTAATTATTGTGCCTTGTGAATTGATTGATTATAACGGCGAACAACTCAAAACGTATGTGATGCGTTATGCCGAGTTATGGCATTTAGAGCCGGCTTTTTGCGAGTGGTTAACGCAAGCCAATACCTTCTGTTCAACCTTAGTCGATCGGATTGTAACGGGTTATCCCAAAACCGAAGTGACGGCATTAACCGCCGAGTTAGGTTATCAGGATCAGTTTTTAGATACGGCTGAATACTTCTATCTGTTTGTGATACAGGGCCCGGCATGGCTGAAACAGACACTTAAACTCGATCAAGTGAATCTCAATATTAGGGTCGTTGACGATATAAAACCTTATAAAGAACGAAAAGTCGGCATTCTTAACGGCGCCCATACCGCATTGGTCCCCGTCGCATATCTGGCCGGTATTCGCACGGTGGGCGAGGCAATGGCTGATCCGGTTATTGCCGGGTTTGTGCAAAACTTACTCAATCAAGAGGTGATTCCGACCCTCGCTTTGGATAAACCGGCCCTTACCGCTTTTGCTGATGATGTCTTAAAACGGTTTAAAAATCCGTTTATTCGTCACGAGCTGATGGCGATTTCGCTCAATTCGTTAACTAAATTTAAAACCCGGTTACTGCCGCAGTTACTCACTTATAGCCAAAAATTTAAGCATCCACCGCGCTATATCTCGTTCGCTTTGGCGGCGTTAATCGCTTTTTATCGTGGTGAATATCAGGGGGAAGTGATTGCCTTACATGATGAAAAGCTGCTACTCGATAAATTTAAAACCTGGCAGCCGCTTTATGTGAGTGATGTGCATCAGTTAGTGGTCAATGTATTGGGGATGCAGTCACATTGGGAGTGCGATCTCAATCAGGTCAGCGGATTGACTGAGCTAGTTACAGCACACTTACAGCGTATTTTAACCCAAGAGATAAAATCAGTGATTCCACAGCAGGAGTGAGGATAAAGATGATGAGCATGATGAAATATATGGTGATTCCAGAGCCGGGTAAAGTGATGATAAAGGAGATGGAAAAACCGGTTTTAAAGCCGGGTGAAGCGATCTTAAAAATTCTTTATGGCGGCATTTGTGGTTCCGATTTAGGCACCTATAAAGGTACTTTTTTATACGCCAGCTATCCGCGAATTCCGGGACATGAGTTTTCCGCCGAGGTGGTTGACGTGGGTGAAAATAGCTTGGGTATTGAAAAAGGCATGATTGTCACGGCCAATCCGTACTTCAACTGTGGCCAGTGTTATTCGTGCCGACGTGGTTTTGTCAACTGCTGCACCAGTAATCAAACACTGGGTGCGCAGCGTGACGGTATTTTTAGACAATACTTCAGTATGCCGCTTGAGCGTATTTATCCCGGGCAGGGGCTCGATGCTTTGACGCTGTCGATGATTGAGCCGTTCTGTATTAGTTATCATGCCACGGAACGTACGTCAGTCAAAGCCGGTGATCGGGTGCTGGTTGTCGGTGCCGGGCCGATTGGGCTGTTTGCGCTGATGGCAGCCAAACTCAAAGGTGCCACAGTGTATGTCAGCGATATGATGGAGAATCGTTTAACGAAGGCGCTGGAAATGGGCGCTGACGGCATCATTCGAACCAATAAAGAGGATTTTGCTGCCCGCGTTAAAGAGATTACCCAAGGCGATGGTTTTGATGTCTGTATTGAGTGTGTCGGTTTACCGCAGACCTTTCAAAACTGTATTGATGCGGCGGCTTTTCGCGGGCGCGTTGGGCTGGTTGGCGTGAGTAAACAGAAACATGACTTTGCCTTTACCCAAATCCAGACCAAGGAGCTCGATGTATTTGGTTCGCGCAATGCACTGAAAAAGGATTTTATCGACCTCATTGCGCTGGTGAAAACCGGTCAATGTCAGGTGAAGCAAATTATCACCGATGTCTATGAACTCGATGAGGCAGAAAAAGCCTTTGCTGATTTGGCGCATGATCCACAAAGCCGCTTAAAATCGGTGATAAAAATTGGCTAAGCAGGTATCAGCATCGGTTGCAGCGCGGGATGATAACCTATGCTCATGCCGCTTTCGCGTAGCCGCTTGTCTCATTGGCTGTTACACAACATCGGCTTTTTAAGGGATAGCGATGAAAAATTTTATTCAAATCAATCCGAATGATAATGTGTTGATTGCACTAGAACCGCTGATGATTGGCGATAAGCTGACACTCAATGGTGAAACACTGATTATGCGTGATGAGATTCCGGCTGGTCATAAAGTAGCTATCCGGCCAATCCCGGTCGGGCAAGATATTATTAAATATGGTTTTCCGATTGGACATACCGCACAAATGATTGAAGCGGGTGCTCATGTCCATACCCATAATGTCAAAACCAATCTTAATCAGCATAATGACTATCAATATCAATCCGTCACTTATCCTCAGGATTGCACGATTGCCGACCGGCAGATTGAGGTTTATCGCCGCCAGCAAGGTGGCGTCGGCATCCGTAATGAGCTCTGGATTATCCCAACGGTTGGCTGTGTGAATGGTATTGCCCAGCAAATCGCCAAACAGTTTATTACGCAATTGTCAAAAGTCGGTGACAGCTATGATCAGGTGTTTGTGTTAACCCATCCCTACGGCTGTTCCCAGCTCGGCAAAGATCATCAAGATACCCGGACCATATTACAAGATATGGTTAAACACCCCAATGCTGGTGGCGTGTTGGTGGTTGGACTGGGCTGTGAGAATAATCAACTGGCGATATTTCGTCAGACGCTGGGCGAATATGATACTGCGCGCACCCGTTTTATGATTTTACAAGAAGAAGCGGATGAGATCGCTACCGGCATCGCACATTTGGCGGCACTTTACCAACAAATCAAACAGGATAAGCGCCAACCGGGTTGGTTGAGTGAGTTAAAATTTGGTCTTGAGTGTGGCGGCTCTGATGGTTTATCGGGGATTACCGCTAATCCACTGCTGGGGCAGTTTTCCGATTATGTGATTGCCCATGGTGGCACAAGTGTGCTGACTGAAGTGCCGGAAATGTTTGGGGCTGAAACGATTTTAATGTCTCACTGCCGCGATCAGGTCGTATTTGATAAAACCGTCAATATGGTCAACCGTTTCAAACACTATTTTATTGAACACGGTCAGCCGATTGATGAGAATCCCTCGCCGGGTAATAAAGCCGGCGGCATTACCACGCTGGAGGATAAATCGTTAGGCTGCACGCAAAAAGCCGGCCGTAGTCAGGTGGTCGATGTGCTCGAGTATGGTGAACGGTTATCGAAAGCCGGACTTAACCTGCTATCGGCACCGGGTAACGATGCGGTGGCCACCAGTGCACTGATTGCGGCCGGTTGCCATATGGTGCTGTTTTCCACTGGTCGCGGCACCCCTTATGGCGGGTTTGTCCCCACCGTCAAACTATCGACCAATACGCTACTGGCCACCAAAAAACCGACCTGGATTGATTTTGATGCCGGCCCGTTAATTAATGGCGTTTCTATGGCAGAGCTCTTGTCGCAATTTATTGATTTAATTGTTAATATTGCTAATGGAGAGCCCGCTTGTAATGAGAAAAACAGCTTTAAAGAGCTGGCTATCTTTAAAAATGGGGTAACGGAATAACCCGGCAGTCTGGCAGTGCATTGGCCGGCGTATGACAAAAACTATTTTGATCAATTTGACTTTTATCTCTATCATCCGCAGGAGGTGCAATGAGTAAGCAAATCGCCATTATTGGTGAATGTATGATTGAATTTTCCGTGACCGGCAAAACCTGTCAGACGGGCTTTGGTGGTGATACCTTAAATACCGCCATCTATCTCGCGCGACTATCCGGCAGCCAGACGCAGATTCATTATGTGACTGCATTAGGGATCGATCCGTTTAGTCAGCAGATGCTGACAAGCTGGCAACAAGAGCAAATTGACACCGATTTAGTCCAGCAGCTCACCGATAAAATGCCCGGCCTGTATACGATTGTAACGGATGGGCAGGGCGAACGTGCTTTTTACTATTGGCGCAGCAATTCGGCGGCTAAATTTTGGTTACAGACCCCCGATACCCCAGCCATTTGCCAGCACATTGCCGAGACGGATTATGTCTATTTAAGTGGCATTAGTTTAGCTATTCTCGATCCCAGCAGCCTCGCCGCGCTGATGGCGTTACTCGCTGAGGTAAAACGCCGCGGTGGACAGCTTATTTTTGATAATAACTATCGGCCAGCCTTGTGGGCGGATAAGCCGTCGGCAAAGCAGGCTTATGCGCAGATACTGGCGCTGACCGATATCGCCTTTTTAACTCTGGATGATGAGATGGCGCTGTGGGATGACTTATCCTATGAAAGCGCGCTTGAGCGTACCCAGCATTTTGGGGTGCCGGAAATTGTCATTAAACGCGGGGCGGATTGCTGTTTGATTCAATCTGGCGATGACTTTTTTGCGGTGCCAGCGCTGCGCGTGCCAGCGGAACGTATTATTGATACCACCGCCGCCGGCGACTCCTTTAGTGCCGGCTATCTGGCCGCCAGACTGGCCGGACAAACGCCGGTAAAGGCGGCAGAGTTGGGGCATTTATTGGCCAGTACCGTGATTCAGTTTCGTGGCGCGATTATTCCCTTGCACAATATGCCGATAATAGAGTATCAACTTGATGAGTGTTAAGTGTTGTGATTATGGGGATTGAGCCGGATATATGTGCTGTAAGAATCGCATCTTAATACCTGCTCGACGCATCTCTCGTCATCGAAGTAAATCTGCTGATTAAGGTAGCTTGACTCCTTTACTTACTAAGTGATACCGCGTTCGTGTATCCTCATCTAATCGCGATAAATCGCCCGTGATTAGCTTATCACTGTTGACTCAATAGATTACTGTTACTGTTGATTGTTCATTGATGAATATTGTGGTGTTTTCCCATTCAATGCAACCTCGTTAGCTTGAGAAAATAGCCGTTTTAATAGGCCTGTTAATGGTATGTTTTTTGTGTTTGATGATTGATTAATTTGAATTAATTATTCATGCTCAACGCGGTGATAAAACTGTTTACAAAACAGGCAAAATAACGCTGGATTTCTATCATCAATATGATTAATATGACACAAAAAGCTAACTTTAATGGCTGCGTTGGCTGTTCATTTCTCATAAAAATAAAAACGACATAATCAGATAAAAAGAGATTCTTTTCCATTTATTGGACTGATTTTGGATATATCAATCAGTCTTTTTTAATGATCTCTCCTTTATCCAGATCGGTATGTGATTCTGATTATGCGTATAACTAAGATGATTGGATTGATGATAAAAAAACTAACCATAATAATAGCTGTTAGCGTGACTTCCTTGATGGTCATGGCCGCTGATGATCTTTCTAATTTAAATCAGATCAGTGATCAACGCTTGATTTATCAGCAAGAGCGCCAAAAAGCGTTAGAGACTGCTTTAAAACCAGAGGCGGCAGATATTCGTTTGTTGCCGCCGATGCAGGTTTCGGGGCAAATAGATTTCCCAACAGAGACAATCTGCTTTCCTATCCATAAAGTGAACTTGCTGGAAAGAGATAAAATCTCTTATCTCATCCCACTTGATCGCTTAGCCAAGCAGGCGCAAGGCCGCTGTATTGGCGGACAAGGGATTAACTTGTTGATGAAAGCGTTACAAAACAAGCTGATCAGTCGCGGTTATATCACCACACGGATTGTGGCACCCGCACAGGACCTGACCAAGGGTGAATTAACCTTAGTACTGGTGAAAGGGGTCACCCGGCATATTGACTATAGCGCGGACAGTGATCATTATGCCTCACTCTATACTGCGATGCCGGTCCGCAGCGGGCAAATATTAGATCTCAGAGAGATTGAACAGGGGTTGGAGAACTTACAGCGTTTACCGACAGTGCAGGCTGATATGCAAATCGTGCCCGGTGATCAGCCCGGTGAAAGTGATATAGTCATTCATCGCACGCAATCACGTTTTTGGCGAATCGGCGCTTCATTGGATAACTCAGGCACGCGCGAGACCGGCCGTTATCAGGGCGGTTTAACCTTCTATTTAGATAATCCCTTCCAGTTGAGCGATGCGTTCTATGTCTCTGCTGGTCGTAATTTAGAGGGCGAAAAAGACCGCTATGGTTCGCATAACTCCCTGATATCATACTCAGTGCCCTTTGGTTTCTGGCAATTTAGCGCCTCATTGAGTGACAATAAATATTTTCAGACGGTAGCCGGTATACCTGAAAACTATCAATATAGTGGTCGCAGTCGCAATATTAATCTACAGTTAAGCCGGGTATTACATCGTAATGAGTCACAAAAAACCACCTTAAGTTACGGCATTAACTTACGCCGCTCACATAACTATATCGATGATGAAGAGATCGATGTTCAGCAGCGCAAAACTACCAGTTGGCAGATAGGCCTACAGCATCGCCACTATATCGGTCAAAATACCTTAAATCTGGATTTCAACTATCAAAAAGGGGTGCGCTGGTTTGGCGCGATGCAAGCCCCGGAAGAGTATATTCATGAAGGTACGGCGTTATCGGATATTTTCCATTATAACCTGAGTCTTTCGGTGCCGTTTAGTTTAGCCAGGCAGTCACTGCGTTATGATGTCGCCTTAAAAGGCCAATATAGCCGGCAAAGCCTGCTCACGCCGCAAGACCGTTTTTCAATTGGCGGACGCTGGAGTGTACGCGGTTTTGACGGTGAGTTAACGCTATCGGCTGACCGGGGCTACACGATCAGTAATGAGCTCTCGTTATCGTTACCGAACAGTCAGGAGCTGTATGCCGGGATTGATTATGGCCGGGTTTATGGTGCATCGTCCGATTATTTACAAGGTCACTATTTAAGTGGTGGCGGCGGCGGTCTGCGCGGCGGCCTGTGGGGATTCTATTATGACTTATTTGTTGGTGCGCCAATTTATAAGCCAGAAGCCTTTAAAACCGACCGTGTCACCATGAGCTTTAATCTCAACTGGAGTTACTAATCATGTCTGAATATCAGATTATTGCGCCACTGCTGTTTGAGACCAAACAGAGTGAAGCCGAGTGCCTTGGCATTGCTGTCTGGCTATGGATGCACTCTGAGAATCATAAATATACACCGCTGTATGCGTTACCAACGCTGATCCTACCGGCGATTAAACGTCAGCAATTTTTAATCTTAATCAAAGACAATAAGCCGGTCTGTTATATGAGCTGGGCGAATCTGAGTGAAGTGGTCGAACGTAAATATTTACAACAGGCCTCGGCCTTATCGCTCACTGAAGCGGATTGGTATAGTGGCAAACGAATGTGGGCGATTGATTGGATCTCGCCTTTTGGCGAAACCGGTAAGCTTGCCAAACTTGTACTGAAAGAGATTCTGGCTGATTTCTGTTTTCGGGCGCTCTCCCATCAGGGCAGTATACGTGGCAAACAGATTAAGTTTTTTAAAGGCCGGCATGTGACTCGCCGTCAAGCTGAGCAATGGTTAGCCGATCATCCCTTGCGGATAGATCGGTAACATCGCCAAAATTAATGATAATCAGCCTGTATAACCATAGAAATCAGCATCCAAACACGTGATGAAAGCACGTTATAAAAGATAACTATAAAAAATAGTAACCCAATATGATGGGTTGCAAGAAAGAGAGGAAAGTAGCGATGAATAAGCATTTTTACCGAGTGATTTTTAATCGTGCCCGCGGTATGTTAATGGTCGTGTCTGAGTTAGCCGATAGCCACAGTACGGCATCTCACCGTTGCCAAAAAACGCGAGCGAGAGCGGATCATCGCTATATTGCCAAACTCTCCACCGTCAGTTTCTTAACTAGTCTATCCTTGGGCGTTTTTGCGCTGGTTTCACCCGCAGAGGCAACCACCATTCGGGTCGATCCCAATGCCGATAAAACCCAGCGCCCAACGGTGATAGCCAGTGCTAACGGCACTACGCAAGTGAATATTCAGACGCCCAATAGTCAGGGCTTATCCCATAATCGCTATACCCAATTTGATGTCTCAAAGCAGGGCGTTATCTTAAATAATAGTAATCACGCCTCGCAAACCGAGATTGGCGGCTATATTAAAGGCAATGAGTTTTTAACCTCAACCGGTGGCGCCAAAATCATCCTCAATGAAGTGAACTCAACTAATCCCAGCCAAATTGCCGGTTTTATCGAAGTCGCGGGCCAACGGGCGCAGGTGATTATTGCTAATGGCGCCGGCATTACCTGTAATGGTTGTGGTTTTATTAATGCCAGTCGCGGCACACTCACCACTGGTAAGCCGATCATCGACAACGGTCAACTGCAAGGTTATCAGGTTGAACAGGGCCATATCTCTATTGAGGGCAATGGCCTCGACAGTACCCGGCAGGACTATACCGATATTATTGCCCGAACGGTCTCGATTAATGCCGAAATCCATGCCCAAGACTTAACTGTCGTCACCGGCCGCAATAAAGTCAGTGCTGATGCGCAGCAGGCCACCAAATTGGCCGACGATGGCTCGCGCTCACCGCAAGTCGCCTTAGATGTTTCGGCGATTGGTGGGATGTTTGCCGGTAAAATTAAGCTTATGGGCACTGAAGGTGGCGTCGGCGTGCATAATGCGGGCAGTATTGGTGCCAGCGTCGGTAGTGTGGTGGTCAGTGCCGATGGCCGTATTGAGAACACCGGTAACATCGTCGCGCAGGATCAGCTGGTGATGAGCGCCGGCAATGATATCCTCAATACCGGCACGATCGGCGCGATAGCCGGCACGGCCAGCATCACCAGCCAAACCAATATTACCAATCAAGGCCAGCTCTCTTCCGAAAAAGCTGCTGCGGTGATCCACGCGGATAACACTATCACCAATACCGGTAAAGTGTTTGCTAATAATCAACTTAAAGTGACCGCTGGTCAGACACTGAATAATCTGGGCAGTGGCTCGCTGATGGCCGATCATATTCGTCTGCAAACCACCACGCTGAATAATCTTAACCAAGGTGGCACTGCGCCAGCCATTGTCGCCCACAAGCAGATTGATATCGCCGCGCAAACCATTAATAATCAAGAGCATGCCCTTATCTATAGTGACGGCGATATCAATATCGGTGGGCAATTGGCCACCGAAAGTGGCGTGACCGGTCAGGCCAATGAGCTAAATAACCATAGTAGTAATATTGAGGCGACCAATAATATTCATCTATTGATTAATCAGATTAATAATATTAACGATCACTTTGCCACCGAGCTACAAGAGGTGTCACGCGAGCATATCGTTGAGTATCAGTTAGGCAGCTCTTATCAGCGTTATCAGCCCGATGAAGTCTCCTTTTTTATTAGTGAAGTTAGTCATATGCGGGTTAATAAAACCGGTCAGACCGAAGATAGCTACTATAAATATGACTATGAACGCGTGATTCAAGAGACTGTTGTGACCGAAACCGATCCGGCTAAGATTATCGCCGGTAAAGATATCACGATTGTGGCCGATCATCTGCTCAATGATAAGAGTCAAATTGTGGCCGGCGGTGGCCTGAGTATCAGCGCCAATCAGATTGATAATATCGATGTGCCCGGTGAACGCCATATTATCGATAACGGTACCGCCATTCACTATTATCGTATTCATGAAAAGAAAACCGATAGACAAGGTACGGGTTACACTGCCTATCAACCGACTAAAGTCGAAAATATTACCCTCACGCCATCTGACTTAAAATCGACCACCACGGTGTCAGACAGCGGTAAAGATCGCAAGGATAATGTGATTTCCCAAGATAATCCTGAGGTGACGTTACCGCCACCGAATAGTCTGTTTCAGGTCAATCCAAATGGCGATAAAGGTTATTTAATTGAAACCGATCCGCAATTTGTCGATAAAAATAAGTGGCTCGGTAGTGACTATATGATTACCCAGCTTAAACAAGACCCTGAGAATGTGATGAAACGGCTGGGGGATGGCTATTATGAACAAAAATTAGTTCGTGATCAGATTATCGCCTTAACTGGTCAGCGCTATCTGGATGGTTATAGTTCTGATTTAGAGCAGTATAAAGCGTTGATGGATGCCGGGGTTGAATTTGCTAATAGTCATCATCTCAGTATTGGCGTGGCGTTAAGTGCGGAGCAGATGCAAGCTTTGACCAGTGATATTGTCTGGTTAGTCGCCAAAACCGTCACCTTACCTGATGGCTCGCAGCAACAAGTGCTGGTGCCGCAGGTGTATAGTGTGGTTAAAGCGGGCGATTTAACCGGCAGTGGCGCGTTACTAGCGGGGCGCGAGATAAACCTTAATGTGACTGGCGATATCAATAACCAAGGTCGTCTGATTGCCGCCAATCAGCTGACGGCTGACGCGCAAAATATCAATAATCAGCAAGGCGGAAATCTGCAGGCGAAGGATATCGCGTTAACTGCCCAGCAAGATATCAATAATATCGGCGGTCATATCAATGCCGAGGATAGCTTGAAGGTCAGCGCCGGCCGCGATATTAATATCAGTTCGACTATCAATGAAACCACCACCACCGCCGGCAATAATACCTTTGTACAAAATACCATAGGCAGTGTCGGGTCGTTATCGGTGGCTAACGACAGTGGTCAACTGAGCCTGAGTGCCGGACATGATGTCAACTTAAAGGCCGCGCAAGTGACCGCCAACGGTCAGCAGAGCCAGATTGGTATTACGGCCGGTCATGATGTGAATGTCGGTGTGGTCACCACCACCACCGGTCAGGCGATCAATTTTGACAGTGATAACTATAATCATCAAACCACCACCAGCGAAGTTGGCAGTCATATTGCCGGTAATGGTAATATGGCGATAACATCAGGCCATGATATCGCCATTAAAGGCGCACAAGTCAATGCGCAAGACAAGCTGACGGTCGATGCGGGTCATGATCTCTCCGTTACTGAGGCCAACCAGCATATTGTTTATCAGGATCATAGCAAGGTCAAAGACCATAGTGGTGGTGGCACATCACAGACCGTTACCACCCAGACGGATCTGGATCACCAACTGGCTAATGGCAGCCAATTAAGTGGCGGTGAAACCCATTTAACCGCCGGCGGCGATATGCTGATTCAGGGCAGTCAGGTGACCGGCAAAACCGCCGCCAATCTGGATGCTGGCGGTGACGTGACGCTGACGGCGGCGCAAGAGCGCTTCTTAGATAACCACTTTGAACAAACCAAAAAATCGGGTTTGATGAGCGGTGGTGGCATCGGTTTTAGCTATGGTCAATTTAAAGAGTCAACCGATCAAAAACAGGCCGAAAACAGTTATTTAGGCAGTACGGTGGGCAGCACTGAAGGTAGTGTCAAGATCAATGCCGGGCGTGATGTAGGCATAGCCGGTAGTGATGTGATCGCCAAACAGGATATCGATATCACTGGTCATAATGTTAAGGTCAGCGCCTTAGATGGTACCACCCATTATCAGGAAGAGTACAAGATGGAGCAAACTGGCTTAACCGTTGGCTTAACGGGTACCGTCGCCGATATCTATCAGGCTAAACAGGCGATAGAGAGCGCCAAAGCGCGCGACAATGACACGCTCACCGCCTTACAGGCGATTAAAGGCGGCTTAACCGTGGCCGGTGGCGCCTTAGATACACAGATTAGTAATCAACAGGGCGATAAACAAGCCTCAATTGGCGTAAGTGCCAGCTTTGGCAGCCAGAAAACCGAGCGTACCACCAATCAAGATAACCATACTGTTGCTGGTGCCGGGATTTCTGCCGGTCAGAATGTCACCATTAACGCGACAGGCAATGCCGCTAAAACCGATGGCGATATTACCGTACAAGGCAGTCAGGTGGCCGGCGGTAAAGATGTGACCCTCACCGCCAATCGCGATGTCAATGTGCTCGGAGCAGTCAATACCCAGCATACCGATAAAACTGAAACCTCGTCGGGCTCGTCAGTTGGGGTTGGCGTGAGTGTAGGGGGGAATCAGCCGGGTATCAGCTATAACGCCAGTGCCAACTATAGCCGTGAGCGGGAAAATGCTGAGGGCAGTAGCTGGACGCAGGGCACGGTGCAGGCGGGTAACCACTTAACCGTGAAAACCGGTCAGGATGCTAATCTGATTGGTGGCCAGTTAACAGGGGATAGCGTGACCGCCGATATCGGTCATAACCTCAATATCCAATCGCTGCAAGATAGTGATAACTATGATTATGAGAAGTTATCCGGCTCGGTCAGCGGCTCGGTGGGTAACAGTGGCTGGAGTGCCAATCTGTCAGAAACCAAAACCGATATGAACAGCAAATGGGCCAGCGTCGTTGAGCAGTCAGGTATTTTTGCTGGTAAAGGTGGCTATGATGTGACTGTTGATAAAAATACCGATTTAACTGGCGCGGTGATTGCTTCTAAAGCCGAAGATAAGGCCAAGAACAAACTTGATACCGGCACGATTAGCTTTAACGATATTGAGAATAAAGCCGATTATCAGGTCAATAGTGAAACGGTCAATATTGGTATGGGCACCGGGCAAATTGCAACGCCGGGCGCGCCATCGATTTACCACAATGGTGATAGTGCTTCCAGTACCACTAAGTCAGCGGTGGAAGCGGGCAAGCTAACCATCCGTGATAAGGCTAATCAGCAGCAGGATGTGGCTGACTTAAGCCGTGATACGGCGGATGCCAATAATCCGCTGGCACACATCTTTGATAAACAGAAAGAGCTCGATAAGATTGAGCAGCAGCAGCTGGTTAATGATATTGCCGCGCAGGCTAAAGATATTGCCAATAAGTATGACCGAATTCAGGCACAAAATGATTTAGCGGATAAAAAAGATACAATTATCAAAGATGCTGAAGATAAGTTTGCGAATATGTCTGACGATGAAAAGAGGCGTTACGGCAGTGCAGAAAATTATGCGAATCAAACTTACTACAATGCGGTGAGCCAGCAGGTTAGTGATAATGCGCGCAAAAATATCGGCGGTATTGGCAGCAGCGTCAATAAAGGCATTGATGCGGCCACATCGGTCATTACTGGACTACTGACCGGCAATATTGCCGGTGGGCTGGCTGGTGCCAGTGCGCCGTATCTGGCTGAGCAGATTAAACTGCATACAGGCCATCAAGAGCGTGATGGCCGCTGGACAATGGATGACCCGAATGCCAATCTGGTTGCGCATGCTATACTTGGCGCGGTAGTTGCGCAGCTACAGGGTAACTCCGCCTTAGCCGGAGCAGCAGGGGCTGCTGGTGGCGAGTTGATTGCAAACAAGATCCGTGAAAATCTGTATGGTGATCGAAAAGTTGAAGATTTAACTGAAACTGAGAAGCAGAACATCAGTAATCTAACGCAGTTAGCGACAGGTCTGGCAACCGCCCTTGCCAGTGGTGGGGATATGGGCGATACAGGGGCTGCGGTTAGTGCGAGTAAGAATGCGGTTGAGAATAATAATATAGAAACGGTATTACCTTTCCCGATTGGTCAGGGTACTGTTGAGGTTGCAAGTGCAACAGGGCAAGTGATGAAAGAGCTTCAGGCTAAGTGCGGCTCGGATTGTTCGGATGCACAATATCTGAAAGCGATGCAAGATGCCGGTATTGTTCCAAGAGATGCACTCATTCCTCCGGAGTTAGGGCGTGCCTTATTTGAAATGATACCGATAATAGGTGATTATGCATCAATTAGAAGAGCGATAGAAAATGATGACTATGAATCACTTCTTTTAACTGTCACGCAGGTAAGCAGAGCCAGGGTCTTAGCCACATTAGGTAAAATGGCCTTGTCGATGGGGAAATCATCTGATAGCCTGCCACCGGAGATTAAAACAGCAGTAAAAGATGAAAATAGTGTATCATTAGGGGCTGGAAAGGGGACGGCATCTAAAATATCCGCTGAAAATCAGAAGTATGTAGACATATTATCACCTGAAGCTAAACAGCATATTTTATATGGCGATAAACCAGGGAGTGGTGGGCACCTTTATCCTGGACAGCCAGGTAAGACACCTTTCCCAGAAAGTTGGTCAGCAGATAAGATCGTGCATGAGGTCGGTGATATAGCTACATCACCAAATACAACGTGGTACGCACAAACTGGAACTGGTGGAATTTATACTAGTAAAGGGGACCCTGCAAAATGGGTGAGTTACGAAATAAAAGACGGAGTTCGTATTAGGGTTGTTTATCAGCCTGCAATAGGAAAGGTTGTAACAGCTTTCCCTGATAAAACACCAATGCCAAATTATAAACAAGTGAATAAATAGGATTGATAATGTTTGGTAAAAGAATTGTAGATTTTGGTAATCATTTTAAAGGTAGGTTAGAGCAAGACCTTTTGAATGGTGCACTTGATTATGTAAAGTTTAATGAAGAGACTTTATCACTAGATATACTTTGTGATCACTTGTCTGAGTATGACATTATAATTTCTCAAAAAGAATACGATGAAGTTAGTTCTTTAATTAAAGATATGGGGTTAGATGAATCAGAAAGCCCATATAAATATCTAAAAGCATTGATTAAATAAAATATTCCCCACCTAACCAGTGGGGAGTTTATTTTTTAATCTCTAGATCTGCATAGCAAGTCTGATAATTAACTTATGGTGTGCTCAACGGTAATGATGACAGGCAGTCCGGGGTAAAAGCCAAGCTGCTCCAGCCAGCGTCCTTTAATGGTTAGCTGCGGTCTGGGGTTGGGCTTTATGCCCTGCGGGGTGTAACCAATGGTATAAAATCGCTCAGTTAGGGATGTTGTGCTGCGTTTGCATGTGGTTGTTTTTAGCTTAGAATGTGCCTTAGTCATAATAACTACTCCGTATAGTTGTTGTGATTAGCAGTGTTAAGGTGTTCGAGCACCTTAATGCTGCGCTATTGTTGTTACTATTTAATGTGTTATTGCTTTATGAGTCATCCTGTTTAACCGCATTACCCAATTAACTGCTTAGCCTGATGCTTCAATATCATGGCGTCTAAAATATCCCTGACCGACTTCTGCTCGTCCGGGTTCATCTGTTTAACCGCCTCAAACTTAAGCTTAAGCTCATCCTACGGCTCGCGTTCACTCTCTTCAAATATCGGCCATCCGTGATAAGGCTAATTAGCAGCAGCTGATTAGTGATATCGCCGCGCAAGCCAAAGATATTGCCAATAAGTATGACCGGATTGTGGCACAGAATGATTTAGCGGATAAAAAAGATACAATTATCAAAGATGCTGAAGATAAGTTTGCGAATATGTCTGACGATGAAAAGAGGCGTTACGGCAGTGCAGAAAATTATGCGAATCAAACTTACTACAATGCGGTGAGCCAGCAGGTTAGTGATAATGCGCGCAAAAATATCGGCGGTATTGGCAGCAGCGTCAATAAAGGCATTGATGCGGCCACATCGGTCATTACTGGACTACTGACCGGCAATATTGCCGGTGGGCTGGCTGGTGCCAGTGCGCCGTATCTGGCTGAGCAGATTAAACTGCATACAGGCCATCAAGAGCGTGATGGCCGCTGGACAATGGATGACCCGAATGTCAATCTGGTTGCGCATGCTATACTTGGCGCGGTAGTTGCGCAGCTACAGGGTAATTCAGCTCTAGCCGGGGCGGTAGGTGCTGCGGGCGGTGAATTAATTGCTAATCAAATCCGTGAAACTCTTTATGGAAACCGGAAAGTTGAAGATTTAACTGAATCAGAAAAACAGAATATCAGTAATCTGGCTCAGCTCGCTGCGGGTCTGGGGACTACACTTGCCAGTGGTGGGGATATGGGCGATACAGGGGCTGCGGTTAGTGTGACTAAGAATGCGGTTGAGAATAATTATTTAAGCGCTGGAGAGGACAAACAAAGAAAAGATGCTGAGGATCAGTTAGCTTTAATTGAAAAAGGTACGATGGTTGTCTCAGATGAAGAGAAACGAATTCTTGAAAGTAAAGTTGCTCTTTTAAATGGACTTGATGCCTATACCAATGAGGTTTTAGCTAAGGCTTGTCAGAATTTAAGTTCAGTTGAGTGTAGTACTGAAAAAGATAAATTAAAAGAAGTTTATCAGTCCTATTTTAATACAATCTCACCAAAAGATGTGGTAGCTTATAATGATGCTTATAATACCTATGCGCAATATTACGACGGTTATAAAGATATTGAAGCCTTAACATTTGGCTTAGATATCGCGCAAGCTCAGGTAGATAGAGATATTTTAGCACAGCGTATCAGTAAAAATTGGGATGTTGATAAAGCCACTGCAGATAAGATTGTTTTGGGTATGCGCATCAGTAATGATGTATTTGGCCTTGCAGCAGCCGTAGTTGGCTCTAAAGTTGTGAATGAAGTAGGCACAGCACCCAAAGTATCTAACAATACTTCAGCAGGTAAAGCTACTACTGGTGGTAGTGCGATTGGTGACGGTACTAGTGCTGGAAAGGGGGCGAGTGGGCAAACGGGGAATACTTTAGAATGGAATTCTTGGCAAAATTATCAAAAAACAACTATTGATGGTAAACAGTACGCCCAAGTTGGTGACAGATTATACTCCCAACATGCAGTTGATAGAATGCAACCGTCAGGATTAGGATCGCCTGCCGGTACAGCCGGAGCTGGACGCAATATTTCCCCTGGCATTGTGGAATATACTATTCAAAATGGAACTAAGACTAATTCTACGGTTAATGGTGTAGAAAGGACAGTACATTGGAGTGGTGACGTGGGAGTTGTTACTGAAAATAATGGTAAAGTTATTGTGACTATTCTAAGACGGAGTGAAAAATAATGAATTGGATATATCCTGATGTTGTTAATGAGTTAAAAAAGAAGTGTGATTCTTTTTTGCATAAAGAAATTAGTGTAGAGGAAATGCAAGCTAGTATCTATGAGGCTGAGCATCAAATTCTAGCATTAGAAGAAAAATGGCTAAGAGAATTACTTTTTGATGCGGAAAATCAAATTGAATTAAACCATTATACAATAGATAGCGATAAATTAGAGCTATCTATTGAATCTATTATTAAGAACATAATAATGAAAATATCATAGCTATTTAATCCTCCTAGAACAGCATTCTAGGAGTTTAATTTGGTTGATATACTGATAAAAAATATAAGGAAGTCATATGATATTATTAATATTAATTATCTTTTTTATCAATCTTATGTTTTTTGTGAAAGATTCTTTATTTAATCAGTGGATAATTTACTCTCAACTTAACGATCCAAAAGAGTTTATGATATGAAAGAGTGATATGTTTAAGCTCGATATGGATAGGTATTATGCTGGCGATGAACTATCAGTGCTGGGCGACAAGATAAAATATCAGTGTATCCGTAACCATACTTTTCAATACAAGATAGATCTATTCTAACTTATCAACAATCAGCAGAGTAACGAGAGTACAGTCGTCTAGATCTGCTTAATCTTTTTTAGTAAATCAGATGCTGGAAAGGGGACGATAGCCCCACAAGGCTATAATGTTGATCCTAATAAATTTGACTATTTCTTTGGTAAGGTAACAACTGGGAACCCTCATAATGTTCAGCGTTTCGCGCAAAACTTAAAAGATTTAAATACACTTGGGATTAAAACGGAACAACAATTAGTTTCTGTATTTAATAAGGCAGCCAGTGAAGGAACTATTGTTTCACAGAAATCAAATAATTTTGGGACAACAATAACTAAGTCAATTAATGTTTCAGATAAAGGAGCTATTCAGGTAAGTTTCTTCTACTCTAATGGCAATTTAAATGCGACACCAAAAGTTACAACCTTAATTCCAAAATTATCGGGGGGTACTAAGTGATTAATTTGATAAAAATAGATGATAAAGAATTTAATAATAGTCAATTACCAATTCTTTTTCATGAACTAGAGTATGCTCGTTATTTTTATTTTTTAGTTTATAACGAATTAAGTGTATTAAGATTTTCTGCTCAAAGTGAAATAGATCCAATAGTCAAAGAAATAGGTAAAGGAATTGCTGTTGGAATAGATCAGTCTGTTGGCTTCTGGGATGTATCAAAAAAGAAAATATCTAGTACGGTATCATTACCATCTTTTTTCTATGATTTTTATTTTTCAGAAAAATATATTTTTATCGTATGTGAGGTAGATGTTGTTATATTGGAAATTAATACATTAGTAGAATATAAGAGCTTATCGTTTAGTGAATATATTGATCATATTGAGTTAAACGATGATAGCCTTGTGATCAATTTTATTAATGATGATATTGAGTCAATTTTAATTTAGAAAACCAAGCTCCCCACCTAACCAGTGGAGAGTTTATTTTAAATCTCTAGATCTGCATAGCAAGTTCAATAATCAACTTATCCTGTTCAACAATAATGACGACGGGCTGCCTGGTAGTAAAGCCGATCTACTCAAGCCAACGGCCTTTAATGGTGAGCTGTAGCCTTGGGTTAGGCGGCTTTCCCCAACCCGTTGGTACATAGCCGATGGTATAAAACCGCTCAGTCAGGGATGTTGTACTGTCTTTGCGTGTCGCTGATTTTAGCTTAGAATATGCCTTAGCCATAGTTAACTCCGTATAAGTGAACGGTGGTAGCAGGGTAACCTGTTACAACTGTGCTTAATTTACATGTTTATTTTCTCTACTCAGATATTCTACAAGCCTATAATTTTAATCTGCTTCTTAAATAAAAACACATCAAAAAATATCTTAAATTATCGTCTTTCTTAATCTCCTGAAATAGCTTTTAAAACCGTCATTAAACTGATATTGGCCATAACCTCAATATTCAAACCCTACAAGATAGTGATAACTATGATTCTGAGGAATTAACCGGCGCAGCAATTACCTAGCAGGCCGAAGTTAAGAGTAACAATAAACTTGATACTGACAACATCAGCTTTAACACTATTGAGAACAAAGCCGATTACCCGGTCAATAGCAAAACCATTCAGCTAGGTACAGATGCAGGCTCAGGAATGATGCCAATGCCAAGTGCGCCGTCTATATATCACAAAAGTGAGAGCATCGATTACCATCCAATCAGCTGTCGAATGTGGATAACTTGAATTGCAATACCATCCTATGACGTATGCTAATAATCCATAAGTGATACATTGGATAAACAACATAACAGAAAGATGATTAAGACCATATAAAAAAATCCCCGTCTATAAACGGGGATTTTATCTTCGCGATTGGCCTCATCGGTCAAGCGTTAGTTTGGTTGGTGATACTGATTACCACTAACCGCGCTAAGCAGAACCTGCGCCAGCTCAATTAGAATGTGTAACGAGCACCAATAAAGAACTCATTTGAATAAAGGTGACCCTTCATTTGCTCATCTTGTAAGCCACGTGCGTTAGCAAATTGGTTCATGCCACTTTCAACTTTACCTAGATCAACAAAACGGTAGCCTAAGTCAAAAGCGATTTGTGACGTTAACGCATAGCTCACACCGGCACCGATTGAATAAGCAAGGTTCGTATCGTTGTTATTGGCATATTCACGTGTTGCATTACCCTGCCAGCCGCCAGTTTTAGTTTTAACCACACCAAGACCAACAGTACCGTAAACAGAAACACCGTAATCTAAGTAGAAGCTTTTATAGACGTTAGCCATAAATCGTTGATTCTCAGTTTTCATATGATTGAAACTGGTTGGGAAGGTGGTTGAACCGCTGGTATATTCAGCTTTTTTCTTGAAGGTATATTCACCTTCAACACGCCAGCCATTACCAAAGTTATAGCCGGCTGCTAATGATGAATTATAGAAATTATCTTTCTCTTCACCAGACACAAAGCTGCCGATACCTGGACGTGCGCTGGTATCCATTGAATCCGCTTTTTGGTAAGCACGAGTCGCTTTAACTGAAACATAATAACCTTCGTTATCTGAAGTTTCGTTAGCTGAAACCGCTGTTGCAGCACCTAAAAGACAAGTACCTGAAAGTAACATAAGCATAACTTGTTTGTTCATAAATTTCTCCATTCAATTCTATCGGGATTATTGTTTTATCTGATATTTACTTTACCGCTGTACCCGCAACACAAAGGGTTTCGTTGAAAAGGCCTGCGTTAAATCAAACATCTTAAAATTATTGTTTTAATCTTACCATAGATAAGTCTGTTGATAATTATATCCCTATGTTTTATATGGAAATTATTATCCTTCTTCACTTATCTACACACTAAGATTCTTGCTGAAAATAACAGAATATTCAGATAAAGTACATTAATATATTAAATGATATGTAAATATTGTGAAAATGCCTTAAATTTTTACGAATATTTAGTGGTCATAAGGAGATAACCGAGTAATTGTCATAGGTTGATTGCCATTAAATATCACCAGTTACCTCAGGCTACAAATTGCAAAAAATATTACAACGCAAATGTCGTCAAATTGCATGATTAATTTTTGCACTGATTACTGTTTAATGATGCAGAGCGCACCGCTGCGTATCATTATATGAAAAGTGTTGGCGATTATTTGGCGGGTCTGAATGCACGATCTTTTAGTTGTTCATATATTTACTACGCTTTGGATAAAGAAACACGCTTACCTAACTATGTGATGGACTCTGCCGGCCTGGAGGACTGGTATGAAAACCTATAATGGGGCATTAAACGTTGATATTGATGAGGTGCCGCATCAAATTTTACCTGAATTAGTCAAAGCACAAGGGAAAGCAACGGGGAATATTACGACGGCTCAAATTCAAGATGCGATACCGGCGGCGCTGTATTCCCCTATAACAGATAGCCAATGTTATGGACCAGAGATGACGAGCCAAACCTGTAAAAGTAATGCGTTAGAAAATAGCGGGCAAGGCCCTATCACGGGACAACTGTTGCAAACTCGAGCTGACTTAATCTTGGATGATGGTGCACAAAACTTTAACGAGTGCGCTAAAGCGGATGATTGGCAGGATAAGACATTGGTGGAACAAGCTGAGTGGCGGGGATATTAAGTCGTCACTGATTGAGCAGCGCTCAATCGCGTCACAAAAGTGGATCAACATCAGCCGATATTGGGGTTGTTTGCGCAGGGTAATATGCCGATGCATTGGCTTGGGGCACAAGTGGTTATCATGGTAATGTGCGTGAGCAGACGTTCACTTGTCAAATAAATATCGAACGGACTACCGCAAAAACGACGTTGACGGAGATGACACAAAAAAGAGATTGTGCAGCCCAAAGCTAATCCACAAGGATTTTTTTGTAGGTAGAAGGCGCTTCTATTGATAAACAGACGCATTATGCCATCCTTGTGGGCAGTTTGGCATAAATGAGCCCGTGCAAGTCGCGCAGGCCATTGCCAAACAAAGGAGGAATACCTTGGTGATTGTGACGGCTGACCACGCGTATGCGGCGCAAATTATTCCTGCCGAAAGCCATGCTTATGGCTTAACCCAAAAACTAATAACGCAAGATGGTTGCCCATGACGATGAGTTACGCAACCAGTGAAAGCGAAAGTCAGGCATATTCAGGCTCACAAGTGAACGTAGCAGCTTATCGACTCTGGACGGCGAATGTAAGTGGATTAATCGATCAAACCGCTCTCTTTTTTATTATAAGTCAAGCATTAGGCTTAAAGATAACCAATGATCGCTTACCTTTAATGATCACTTAAATTTATCTTAGTTGAATCAGTCATTCATCAAGCCCTATTTTTTATGAAATAGCCGCGGAAAGATTTAATGCCGCGGCTCTTTTTTATCGAAATGCCAGACCGATTCATATCATATTTTTTACATTATCAGACAGCAAAGATTTTACATAAATCTGTTTAACGTCATAGTTAAATGCTATTGATTTTATTTTAAATCTTGTTTTGCGATTAAATTAACATCAAATATCTATTAAAAAATAGCTTAATAATGTTATTAATTGTGTTGTTTTTGCTCTTTTTATAATTGCATCCACTTGAAATAAATAAATAAAAGCGATAATTGGTTAATTAAATCAATATGTTAAACGTTAAGAATATGTCTGTTAAATAATTCCCTAAGTTAATTTTCATGATTATTGAAAGTATTATTGTTAAGAAATCGTAATAAAATGCTAGACAAATTAGTAAGCAGTTGTAATAATGACCATATCTATCAGAGTAATCATCGATAACAATATTTATATTGCATAAGATGCTGATGGTAAATAGGTCTTATTTGATTAAAATCTTTTAAAAACAAGATGTTATCATGTATGATTGTATTCATTACAATTAAATTACATTATACTGTCTAAATCTTACAGCTGAATGTTATAATGAGTGAGCAGTAAGCGCTCTAATGCCGTTTAAACTGTAGAAACATCAATAATGTGAATAATAATAAAAAGTATTTTTCCAAAAGATACTTTTGATTTTTAAGTTAAAATAATCTTGGAAATAACAATGAAAAAATTACTATCAACTGCTATTTTAGCAGCAAGCGTTCTTCCAGCTTTCGCTTTCGCTGTACAATCAAACACAGTGACATTCAAAGGCGAAGTCTCTTCTCAAACTTGTGATGTTTCTATCAATGGCGTAAAAGAAACGCCAGTGATTTTACTTCCAACTGTAGCTGCAACGCAGCTTGCCACTAAAGGCTCAACTGCAGCAGAAACTAATTTCACCATCGATATCTCTGGCTGTAACCAAACATTAACTAAAGCAAAAGCTATTTTTGCCGGTAATAACGTGACAACTACAGGTAACCTTGGTAATACCGGTACTGCGACTAAAGTTTCAATTCAAGTTAAAGATGGAGTGGGTAACTCAGTGCTTAACTTTAATGGTACTGACACCGTTTCTGGTATCACGGCTATTTCAACTTCAGGTACTGCAAGCTTACCGTTTAGCGCAAGCTATTTTGCTGAAGATGCTGGTGTGACTGCGGGTACTGTAGTTGCTTCAGCTCAATATGCAATCTCTTACGAGTAATCGACACGAAGCATTAAGTTGTAAGCAAAACGGTACCTATTCTTAAGATAGGTACCGTTATAGATTTGGGCATATTGCCTAGTATAAGATATTTAAATTGCGCTGATATTTCGCTTAAAATCATTTTTCATTCATCGCACAGGTCTCAATAACTGAATAACTATAATAAGCAGGCTTATGAGTATGAATAACAGCTTTTATACAATAATAAAGTTTTCACTACTTGCAAAAATCAGATCACTTGCTCTGTTTCTTGTTACCCTAATGATAACTAACATGGCGTTTGCATCCGTTGTTGTCACTGGTAATCGAATTATATATCCTGCGTCGGCAAGCGAAAAAGTTGTTCAGTTTACCAATGGTGACCAAGCCCCTTATATGGTTCAGATTTGGACCGATATTAATAATCCCAACTCAACGGTTGAAAATGCGGATGGTCCTTTTGTGGCTAATCCGCAAATGTTTCGTATGGCGCCAAATTCGGGACAAGCGGTTCGATTAATATATACCGGTAAAACAGCTTTACCGACCGATAGAGAGTCTGTTTTTTATTTTAATTTTTTGCAAATCCCCTCTTTGAAACAAGCTGATGCGAATAAAAATAAATTAGCCTTGTTAATTACTAACCGTTTAAAAATCTTTTATCGACCGGATGGTTTAGCCGGGTCGCCAGAGAAAGTAGCCGATAACTTAAGCTTTCTACTCAACAATAAGACCATCGAAGTGGCTAACATGAGTGCTTATCATGCCAGTTTTACCGAAGCTGCGATCGTTGATAAAAATGGTAAAGTCCTTTTGACTGTTCCAAAAACAACCATGGTCGCGCCAAAATCAACGGTAAGCTGGTCCTTACCCAAATCGCTTAAGCAAGATAATTTATTGATCGATTACTCGTTAGTCAATGATTATGGTGTGCCCGTCAAACACCAGCAAATACTTAACTAGTCATATAACGGGTAACAGCGAATATGCGATTATTCAAGGGTATCATCACATTTTCACGCTTTATGTCGATAAACATAGGGACGTTGATTATTTATCTGGCGATACATTCACCGGTAATTTATGCGGCAGAGACTGCTCAGTCCAATTCTGCTGACGATGATTATTTGTTTGATAGTTCTTTATTAAGGGGTAACCGATTTAATATTGGTAACCTTAGTCGCTTTAATGATGCAGGGACGGTGGAACCCGGTACCTATAAAGTTGATCTCTACGTCAACAATCTCTTCTCTGAGCAACTGGACGTTAAATTTATTCAATCGGCCTCCGGTAAAATTGTACCGGTTTTTTCTCGTGCGTTCCTGTTAGGATTAGGGATCAAACCGGAGGCGATGACCGCCAGCACAAGTAGCGCTGATGCAAACAGTGATGATACGAACCTGATTCCAGATGAAGTCATCCAGGGGGCTAAAAGTACCTTAACCTTTTCTAACCTGAAGCTCGATCTGGCGATCCCACAAGCCTTAATGAAGACCTTACCAAGAGGTTATGTGGCACCGGATAAACTTGATTCGGGTGAAACCATGTTATTTGTGAACTATATGGCCAATCAGTATCATGTAGGTTATAAAAATAGTACAACCAAAAGTATGGACTCGAGTTATATCAACCTCAATGGCGGCTTTAATTTAGGATTATGGCGTTATCGGCAGCAATCTTATTATACACAACAAAGTGGTGGCGATGGTCAATTTGTCACCACCAATCGATATGTTCAGCGAGCGATTGTGCCATTACAGAGTGAGTTATTAATTGGTGAGGGTTATACCAATGGTAACTATTTTTCCGGTATGGGATTTCGCGGTATTTCATTAAATTCTGATGATCGAATGCTGCCTGATTCTCAGCAAGGTTATGCGCCGATTGTGAATGGTGTGGCGAGAACCAATGCCAAGGTTACGATAACGCAGGGCGGATCGATTATCTATGAAACCACCGTGCCTCCGGGTCCGTTTACTATTAACGATCTCTACAGTACTAATTATTCAGGCGATCTGCAGGTCAGTGTGCAAGAGGCGGATGGTTCTATCAGCTCATTTACGGTGCCGTTTGCCTCAGTGCCTGGTTCATTAAGGGCTGGGACCTTCCGCTATAATATGACAGTCGGTAAATCACGCTTTGTTGGTGATAATAATGGCTTTGCTGAATTAGTATTTAGACGCGGAATCAGTAATGCTGTGACCATCAATATGGGTTCGAGAATAGCCAAAGACTACTATTCAGCCCTGCTTGGTGGCGTTTATACCTCTTGGTTGGGCGCGATAGGTTTTGATACCACCTTCTCAACGGCACAATTACCGACTGGCTCAACCTCAGGTTGGAAAGCGCGGCTCTCTTATAGCAAAGCCTATGAGCCGACCAATACCTCTTTCTCGGTGTCAACCAACTACTACTCAACTTCCGGTTTTAGGGAGCTTAGTGATGTGTTAGGGGTGCGGGAGGCCATGCGCAGTAATGGTTACGATAATTGGCATTCTGAAACCTATAATCAACGTTCGCGATTTGACTTATCCATTAATCAAAGCCTGGGTAAACTGGGTTCACTATTTTTATCTGGCGCAATTCAAAATTACTACGGTAATCACCGGCAAGATAAACAACTGCAATTAAGTTATGGTAAAGTCTTTGCTAATGGTATGTCACTCAATGTCTCGGTTAACCGTACCACGATGGGGGCCACCATTTTTGATGGTAATGGATTGTATGAACCCTCCAATCTGTCTAATAAATCTAGCGATACCAAAGAAACCACCATGCTGGTCTCGTTATCGGTCCCTTTTGGCCGTAGCACGAACTCGCCTATTTTTACTAACAGTGTAAGTCATAGTAATACGAATGGTACCTCGCTATTATCATCACTGTCAGGATCCATCGGTGAGTCACAAAACCTCAATTATAGTGTGAACTATTCAACCGATAGTCATGAGCATATCGACACCTGGAATGGTTCACTACAGTCTCGTTTACCGATTGGTACGGTAGGTCTTTCTGGTGCTACTTCGGATAACTATTGGCAGACTGCTGCAACCATGCAGGGCGCTTTAGTCGTTCATCGTGGCGGCGTCACCTTAGGGCCATATGTTGGGGATACGTTTGCCATTGTTCAGGCTGATGGTGCGAGAGGTGCTAAAATTGTTGGTGGACAGGGATCGTCGATTGACTGGTTAGGTTATGCGCTTGTCCCATCGTTGTCTCCTTATCGTTATAATACCATTATTCTTAGTCCGGAAGGGATGAATTCAACGGTCGAACTTGAGTCAGGTCAGTTCCGGGTTGCCCCTTATGCAGGCGCAGCGGTCAAGGTTAACTTTAGAACCGATAAAGGCTATCCGGTGTTAATTACGGCCATTCGTCCGGATGGTATGGCGATGTTACCAATGGGCGCAGAGGTGTTTAATAGTGACAATCACTCGATCGGGATGGTTGGTCAAGGTGGCCAAATCTATGTTCGCGCCAATCAATTAAAAGATACGCTTACTATTCAATGGGGCAATACCACGGATGAACAGTGTAAGTTGACCTATGATTTGGATGGGCAAGACTTAAAGCAGCCGCTTATTTTATTAAAAGCAACCTGCCAATAATAATAATAAAAATCGTACCGAGAAACTGGATGAAAAAATATTTAAAAATGAATAAACAAGTATGGTCAATTCTCTTGCTAATATTATTTACAGGTTATCACTCTATGGCTAATGCGACCTGTGTACGTGTAGCACCGGCGATTGATGCAGGTTGTGATGCGTGTGGAGTGAGTCCTGGTTTTGGTAAGGTTAATTTGACCAATAGTTATCTACAACCGGTGGGGTCGATACTGGCGACCTCTATTTTCGATTTTACAACAGGTGTTCGTTATCCCGATCCCAACAAAGTACTTTATCAATGTGATGTTAGTGATATTGGACAAATTTATGAACAATTCGTCACTAATGCTGATGATCGTGTTGGGGGTTTCTTTGATCTGGGGGCGACGGATGGTAATCCTAATTTTTTTGCCACTTATTTTCCTTATGTGGGAATTAAATTAACCCATATGCGTTCTGGTACGGTATTTACCCGCAATTACCAGTCGGTTCCGTTGACCAGTTATGAAACCGTCGGCACGAAAATCAATATCCGCGTCAAAGATTTAAGTCCTATCAAAGCTGAATTAATTCGTCTGAGCACGTTGCCGCCAACAACCGGTGCGCTCTCTAATTTCTGTGGTGGGATGGCCTCAACAACGGCACCGGATAGTTATACCTGCATTCAGCCCAATGGTTATGTTATATTTGTTGGTCCAGGTATTGCTGGCGAAGTTGATGGTTCTGATGGCGGTACTAACTACTCGACCTGGTTTACCGGGCGCTGGAATGCGATAGGTATGGGCACCTCACCGCGGCCGGCCATCTCTTATGCCAGTAGCTGTGCCGTGCGTAATGTAACGCCGATTGTGGTTTTTCCAACGGTTTCTGATGTGAGTTTAAATGCAGGTAATACTGTGCAAGGTGACCTGACCATTACCCTGGAGTGTGATGATAAATTATCGCCCAGCGATTTGGGGATGGTTATGCTAGGTTTACAGACCTCTTATCCCACTTATCTGACTGAGCAAAACTTAGGGTTAGTCAATGCCAATGGCGGGATGAAATACCTATTGTCAGATGATTATGATACTGAAACGACAGTTGCCAAAGGGGTGGGTATTACCTTAACCCATACCGCTTCAGGCACGCCAATGAATTTTGTTGGCTGGTCGAACTGTACGACCGCAGGCTGTCCAACCACCACGGAATCAGGTTGGTATCCGGCACTATATGCGGCGACTGCAGCGCCGAGTAAAATGGCCGGTTATGCCATGTGGACAACCCAACTTACCGCCTCACTGACCAAAATCCCGGGAATGACCGTGGTGCCAGGTAAGGTTAAAGCGACGGCTTATGTGTTAGCGCGCGTTCAATAATGGGAAGATTGACATCAATCAGAATGAGAAATTATTTTAGTGTTGGTTCGGTCTTATTCAGTCTGGCACTCAGTCTGGTATTGAGTCAGTCAGTTTGGGCAGGGATTATTGCCGAAAGAAATCGGATTATCTTTCCGGAAGGTGTGGATGAGCAAGATTTAATGATTGCCAACACCAATAAATATCCGATTATTGTGCAGACCTGGATTGATGATGGTGATGTCAATAATACACCGGAAAAAACCGAAGCCCCTTTTGTCGTCTTACCGGCGGTATTTAAGATGAATTCGAACGATGCGAAAGGTCTGCGTATAATTTTTAAACATCAGCCATTGCCCGATGATCGCGAATCGCTTTATTGGCTCAATATTTATGAAATTCCGCCTCAGCATAAATCAACGTCAAATAATACCGCTGAACTAGTTGTGGCGATGAATACACAAATGAAGATCCTCTATCGACCTACCGCACTCATCAATCAAAAAGTGGATCTGCTCAGTAGCTTACAGTTCTCAATTGTGAAAGATAAACAAGATATTATGCTCAACGCCACCAATCCAACTGGTTATTATGCCTCATTTTCCAGCCTAAAATTATTGATTAATGGGCACGAGTATAAGTCAGAGCAAAAGCTCGATATGATGGTTGCACCTAAATCGACTGAGCAGTTTGTATTTAAAAAACTGAGCGCAGTTAGTCAGGGACAAGCGATTAATTTATCGTTTATGTTAATTGATGATTTAGGCCATTCTCACCAAGGGCATCGGAAAAATCTGTAAAATTCTACTCTCTTGATTGAAAGCTTTGTCATCATTGCGCTAATGTGGCAGAATGGTCAACTTTATGTTTTGGCAAGCTATTTTCGATAGCTTAACCATTTAGTGACAAAATGCGGCAATGAATTGCCAAATGATTGTTGAGTTGGATTGATAAAATCCACTACAGCCATCAATTTTATGTAAAGCATCTTGTCAGTCAACATTAATCATATAGCGATAGCGTAAAGGAGAAAGAGTATGAAAATTTACAAATATATCTGGTCTATCCTTCTGTTGATATTATTCACTGGTTATCATACGGTTGCCAATGCAACCTGTGTGCGTGTTGCGCCTGCCATTGATGCTGGTTGCGATGCCTGTGGTGTAAGCCCTGGTTTTGCCAATATCAATCTGACAAATAGCTATTTACAACCGGTTGGCACAATGCTGGCAACGGCTATTTTCGATTTTACTACCGGTGTACGCTATCCTAATCCCGATAAAGTGCTGTATCAATGTGATTTAAGTGATGTCGGTCAGATTTATGAACAGATCGCCACGAATGGTGATGATCGGGTTGGCGGCTTTTTTGACTTAGGTACTCTTGATGGTAATCCCAATTATTTTGCGACCTATTTTCCTTATGTTGGCATCAAATTAACTCATATGCGTTCAGGGACGGTTTTTACCCGTACTTGGCAATCGGTTCCGCTTACCAGTTATCAGACTGTTGGCAATAAAATTAATATTCGGGTGCGGGATTTAAGTCCCATCAAAGCGGAGTTAATTAAACTGAGCACTTTACCGCCAGCAACCGGCGCTGCCTCAAACTATTGTCTCGGTATGGCATCGACGACGGCGCCAGGCAGTTATACCTGTATCCAGCCTAATGGCTATGTACTGTTTGTTGGGCCGGGGATTGGTGGTGAAGTTGATGGTACCGATAGTGCTTATAATTTCGGCACCTGGGGTACTGGTCGCTGGAATGCGATAGGTATGGGCACTGCGCCGCGGCCGTCCATCTCTTACAATGTCAGTTGTGCAATCCGTAATGTCACGCCAGTCGTAATGTTCCCAACCATTTCTGATGTGAGTTTAAACGAAGGTAATATCGTACAGGGACAACTTACCATCACCATGGAGTGTGATGATAAATTATCGCCGAGTGATTTAGGTTCCGTGGTATTAGGTTTACAGACTTCCTATCCAGCGTATCTGACCTCGCAAAATTTAGGTTTAGTGAATGCCAATGGCGGACTAAAATACTTGATCTCTGATGATTATGATACCGATTCAACCGTGGCCAAAGGAGTGGGGATTACTTTAACCCATACCGCATCGGGCATGTCGATGAATTTTGTCGGCTGGGCTAACTGTACCACAGCAGGTTGTCCAACCAGTACTGAGTCGGGTTGGTATCCGGCTTTATATGGTGCCTCTGCTGCTCCGAATAAAGTGGCCGGTTACTCAATGTGGACTACTCAACTTACCGCAACCCTGATCAAGATACCGGGGATGACTATCGTGCCAGGTAAAGTGAAAGCGACCGCCTATGTATTAGCCCGTGTTCAATAAAAGGAAGATGAAAATCAATGAGAAATTATATTAATGTTTGTCTCTTTTTATTCAGTTTCGGACTCAGTCACGGTGTTTTCGCCGGTATCATTGCGGAGAATAGCCGTATTATCTTCGATGAAGGGATGAATCAGCAAAGTTTGATGATAGCCAATACCAATAAATATCCGATTATTGTGCAAACCTGGATTGATAATGGCGATGTCAACAATACGCCAGAAAAAACCGATGCCCCTTTTATTGTATTACCGGCCGTATTTAAAATGAATCCGAATGATACCAAGGGGCTGCGGATTATGTTTAAACATCAGCCATTACCGGATGATCGCGAGTCGCTTTATTGGCTCAATATTTATGAGATTCCGCCTAAACATAAATCGACATCAGACAGTGTGCCAGAGCTGGTTGTGGCGATGAATACCCAAATGAAGATATTTTATCGCCCCAAAGCGCTGGCTAATCAAAAAGTGGATCTGCTCAGTCGTCTGCAGTTTTCAATCACGCAAGATAAGCCAGATATTATTCTCAATGTCACTAACCCAACCGGATATTATGCTTCATTTTCCAGTATTAAATTATTAGTAAATGGGCAGGACTATAAGCCTGAGCAAAAACTCGATGTGATGGTTAGCCCACAATCTTCTGAGCAGTTTGTCTTTAAGCAGCTTGGCAGTATCAGTCAGGGGAAAAATATTGATTTAACCTTTATGCTGATAGACGATCACGGTCGTTCACAGCCAGGCCAACGCCAAAATATCCCATCCTCTTCAGATTAATCGTCCGCCGGGTTTGTCGATACAGCCCGGCCAATAGCTGTTTTATTTTTAGCCATTGATCGTTCTTTTTACACAGATGCGCTAAAACAAATCTCTGTACGACTTATCTTGTCGTCATTTGTCTGGCTCAACATTCAGCACCAATATGCTTGCTCAGCATCGCAACAGGCTTAATCATCAAAATAGCTCACTAAACGACTCACTGAGCATATTGATAAACAGGGATAATCAGATGATTATCCCTTTGAATATCCATAACGATTAATCAGAACCGTCAATATTGACTATATTGACTGACTCGGTTTAAAAACAATCTTGAGTGAAAGTTTATTTGCCACATAGAATATATAGAGTGACAGCGATAGCGCAAACATGATGAGGCCATAAGCATAGCAAATAAAGGTGATAAATTGAGCACCACTGAAATAGCTAGGTAAGTTGGCGAAATAAAAGATAAAGACTAAGGTGCTGATAATATAGAGTACACAATGGGTTATTTTATAGACCTTAAGGCGTGATGCTCGCAGTAACTGAATAAACAGAAAGATAGCCAGAAGATAACTGACGATGATTACCGGAATGATAATAAATTGTGCTTGCTGCCAGGATTGGATTGACGAAAGTAGCGCGAGTACGATGACAGTCAATACGCAAGAGATAATCATGGTAATAAGGAGGGGGAGTGTAAAGGCAACGATCGTTTTTAATGGATAGTGGGCGGCTAGCGTTTTGGTTTGTGCGAAGTTGATTGACCAGCTATAGCAGTAAACATACAGTAGATAGATGCTTATTAGCATAACCAACATAAATGACGTCACCATAGTCATATCTAAGGTGAAATTTCTCAAAAAAGAGATGATGATCGGATATTGGTATGTCATTATCATACTGATAAACAGGCATGAGTAGAGTGCACACAGCAGTTTATGGCTCATCATAGAACAAGTCAGATGATTCATGCGTACGAAGATATAACTGATCAGACCCACGATGAAGATATTGATGATATTGATCAGATAGTAAAGCGGTGGAATCAGATAGATTTTAACGGCTAAACTTAAATCGGACATGGCAATAAAACGCATGAATAAAGGCGTTAACTGATCAATTAGGACTAACGCGAGTGCCGTACAAACAATATAAACGATATTTTTCAAGGTTAATCGGGTGAGTTGATAAGTGATACAAAAAATCAGCGACGGAATAATGATAAATAGTATTTGACCTGGCGCGTAGATGAGCATGTCATCGATGATATCCAGTGCAGTGAGATTGATATTCGTTCCATAAGATTGATAGATCGATAGACCCATTATGATAATTTTATAGACTAAAAATAAGATCACTGGAATGATCAGGTGTTTGATAAAAAACGGTTTCTGCATAGAATTCCCCAATCAATACCTAGCACTAAGTTATCAGTATAAAATAGCGCTAAAGTGATAGTTTTTATGTTCGGTTATGGTGAGTTTTATAATATTGCCACGTCATAGTATCAAAGAATTTTTTTTATTTCGATTTTTAATTCTTAGTTCTTAGTTCTTAGTTCTTAGTTCTGTAATGTTGATATTGCCAGTCAGTGAGAATCATCATGCAGTAAACAACCGACAACCGACAACCGACAACCGACAACCGAGAACGCAAAACCGGGCAGAATAATTGAGCCCTTGATCTCTTCATTATCAATCAACCCCCTCTCAATGCTGTTTAGGTGAAAGCCAAAAGGTGGCTGACAAAGCGTAAAAGGCGATGTTATTCAAATGAGGGGTAAGGGATTCACTTGACAATATCGCCAAAAATAGCCAATCTAATCCCTATTACAATAAGATAACGTTACGAGCTGTTGATGATAAATGGCAATATTACGCTAAAAAAGTTACAGATATTCCTCTCTTTTATGTCCAAAGGTAATATTGCCTTAGTCGCCGAATCGATTGGTCTGAGCACGGTGAGTGTACATCGGGCTTTGCACACCTTAGAAGAGGATATTGCGTGTCCGCTGTTTATTCATAAAGGCCGCATACTGCAGCCGCTCCCTGCCGCACATACCTTAGTCGAATATGCCAAAGAGATTATTGAGCTGACCGAGCGCGCGATCGAAAATACTTGTCAGGCTGCTGGCATGAATAAAGCGCGTTTAAGAATCGGCTGTATGTACTCTTTGACGCTGGAGACGGTGCCGAAACTGATGATGGATTTCAAACGTCGCCAGCCGAATGTGGCGGTCGATTTGATGATGGGATCTAATCAAGATCTGCTTGAACGTCTGGAGAGTGGTCAGTTAGATGCTATCTTAATTGCCATCTCAGAAAGTAGTATCGACAAAAATACCTTTGAAGTGCTGCCGCTGTTCCAAGATGCACTCTATATTGCCGGCCCGATTGACTCACCCTTGTTAGCTGGTGAGTCGGTCTGTTTACAAGACTTTAAACATCAGCACTTTATTGCGCTGAGTGAAGGTTTTGCCACTTATCACAGTTTCCACCAAGCCTTTGCTGATACGGATTTTGATCCCTACATTAGTCTGTATGTGAAAGATATCTTTTCGCTGATCAATCTGGTGCAGGCTGGGGTGGGTTTTAGTTTGTTACCGGGGCGCATAATGCCCGCTTATACCAATACCATTAAAATGCTGCCGTTAAGCCAGGCCAATCCGATTAATCAAACGATCGGTTTGACCTTTCTTAAAACGCGCGAACATGAACCTTACTTACGCGCGTTAGTGGCCAGTAGCCGTATGTATGCCTTAACCCATAATACGGTTACGGCAGCTGAGTGAGGGTTCGGCTTAATGCGACCGTGGCCGCAAGCCCGGTTTGACAGACCGAAACCGCTTCGCCTTGCGGCATCATTTTTTTGGTCAGGCCGGTTAACACAGCGCCAGGCGGTATTTCAATCGCCAGACGAACACCACGCTCATAAGCCGAGATCATCGCATCATGCCAATGTACCGCATGTGACATATTATTGGCTAAATCGGTGGCAATTTTAGCCGGATCGTTAACCATGCGTGCGCTGTTACCACTTAAATAACCGAGCGTTGGTCGCTGAAATGTCACCTGTCTCATCGCTTGCGCTAACTGCTCAGACGCAACCTGTAATAGCGCGCAGTGTGAGGGCACACTCACTGCCAGCCGAGTACTTTTACGGGCGCCGAGTTGGCCGGCAAGCTGCGCAATCTGCTGCATCGCGGCTTCACTACCGGCAATCACAAACTGATCTTCATCATTAAAGTTGGCAATATAGGCCGGGTTGTTATCACGATGCACCTGCGCGACTAAAGCCTCTATCTGCCTTTGATAAAGGCCCTGAATCGAGGTGAGCCCATAGCCGTGCGGATAGGCATGTTGCATTAATTCTCCGCGTAGTGAGACCAATCTGACGGCATCCTCAAAGTTCAGTGCCCCGGCAAAGACAGCTGCTGGAAAAGCGCCAATCGACAAACCGCTGGTAAAATCTGCCTGAATGCCAGCTTGCTTGAGTAAATGAGCATGCACAATACCTGAAATGAGGATACAGAGCTGAACGGCACGGGTATTTTGCAGCGCTTGTTGACTATCGAGGGTTAAGACGTCTTCACTGAGTGCGTCACTGGCGCGCTGTATAAATTGTTGTGTGACCGGATAATCCGGTAACTGATGCAGCATATTGGGTTGCTGTGAACCTTGTCCTGGGAAAGTAAAAATAATTTTCATGGTCATCAACCTATGCTTGCCAGGGCGTGGCGGTGAGGCGCGGGCCGGTGGCGGTTTTCAACAGAACGTTATCCTCTCGTAACCACTCATTTAAGGCAAAACCACCCTGCTTTGTCTCGATTTGGATATCCACGCGGCAGGGTAAGGTTTTGACCAACTCGGCCAACGGCTGGAATTGCGTGCGGCTTACTGGTGCTGGACAACGAATTAACAGATCCAGATCACTTTGCTGGGTGAGTACGTCAATGCCGGTAGCAAGCTGGTATCCGCAGCTGCCGGTGACGCCCCATGACCAACCAAAAGGGTAGTGCTGTAAACGGCTGAGTGCTTGTAATACGGGCGAGGTTGTGGTGTCTGGTCGCGGCTGTGCTATCAGTGACTCGGGCGTGGCAACTTTCACAATGCGATCGGCTGAAATATAACCCGCTAATCTTTGCGAACGGTTGATACCGCGTAATCCAACGGGAATCAGTCCGACGGCTAAATGGTCACGTCTTACCACCAGTGGTAGGCCAACATGCCAATGCGGCGCCACCCAATCGGGTAACACCGCATCGACCTGTAAAGCGGTCTGGTTATCAATCCAAATGAGATCATGAGGATGGACAATCATCATAAACCCCGGCTATAGACCCGCTGTTAAGGTGATAAATAACGGTAGGGTAATGATACAGAGAATAGAGGTAATCAGTAACGTTGCCTCAGCATCCGGAGATTGCACGCCAAATCGGTTACCAAATACCACACCAAAGAAACCGGCAGAAAGCGCAATCATTAAAATCGAGGTGATGGCTAAATTACCCTGCACACCAAAAATAGTCACGATGCCCCAGGCGATAAAGGGTTGGATAATTAGTTTGGTTATTGTGGACAGTGTGACCACGGCATTAAGTTGTAGTTTACGTGCAGACAGAATTAAACCGGTTAAGAATAGTGCCGCTGCAGTCGCCGCTAACCCTAATGGTTTAATGGCTAGCAGGACGATATCGGGCATTTTAATGCCGATAGCAGATAATACCACGCCTAATAACGGTCCCCACACGATCGGTTTAGTGACTGAGCGCCAGATAAGTACCGGTAACATGGCTAATGATGAGCCTTGAACTGTCCCTGCCGCACGGGCTTTTTCACGTTCTAAAATGAGTAAGCAGAATGGGGTTAATAACACTGAACCACAAGCAATCGACACCGCAACGGATAATGAAGTAGTTGAACCTTCACCCACCACGCTACCGAGAATCGGTAAGCCTAATGCCGCATAGTTAGGTAAAGCCACGGTTAAGGTTAATACCGCAGAATCTTGCGCGGATTTCTTAAAGACTTTAGTACAAATAAAATAGATGGCTGCAAAAGTGACCCACATGGATAGCACCAGTACTACAACCAGATGCCACTCTTGTACGATACCGGCCCAAGGCGTTTGCACAGTTGCACTAAATAACGCCGCTGGTAGGGCAAAGTCCATCACAAAAATATTTAATAATGCCACATTTTTGTTATCGACCATTTTTGCTTTACCGGCATAAAAACCCAATAACATGATGACAAAAATGGGTGCTAATGCCTTAATAATGATGTACGCCATAAAAATCCCTATTTAAAAAGTTAATAATAAAGCTAAAAGCCGGTGTTTAATCAGTCTTAATCTTTGCTTGATGAGTCACTGTCTTACTCACCGGCTTTTATGCTCAATGAGGTTATCGGTTACCACTGTTCTCGCATTTTCGCGCGCACTAAGGCGGACGCCTGGCGATCTTTTGCTTGTAATCGATTGCTTAAGTCAACGCCCTGTTTTAGGGTATCATTAATTGCATCGATAAGGGTTTGTTTCACCAAATCTACCTCTAGCGGTGAGGGCTGCTGCACGTTGGTAATATTGAGTAATTGATAGAGTAACCCTAATTTACTGTAACTGCTAATATCATATGCCATCGGTGGAATACTGGCGGCTAAACGCTCTAATGATTCAACAGAGCGGAGCGTGATTCTGGCTGCAGAGGCTTTACCCATTGCATGAATCAGCACACCATCATCATTAAAGGCAATTAGACGATTAGCTTGGTAACCATGGGCCAAAAAGGCGCCTGACATGGCTTTACCAACAATCAGTCCAATGACCGGATGGCCTGCCAGACGGGCCTTAGCATAAGCACCTGCCGCACCAGCGAGCGCCTGATGGATACCAAAGGCCTCTTCACGTCGGCCATAAGCCTGGCTCGGGACATCGATAATCGCAATAATAGCAGTTTTTTCGGTTTTATTTTTATCCGCTTCGACGACCTCATCGACCATTTTGGCTAATGTCCAGCCCTCTAATAAGCCAACCTCACCCTGACTGGCGCGTGGAAATTGATTATCGGCATCCGGCACTACAGCGATAAAGCGCGCTGGTTTGTGACTGATTTTGCCGTCAGCCACTTTCACTGAGGCGCACTGGCCATGACGTAATTTAGCATCAGTAGTTAATAAAGAGAACCAGAAATCACCCCGGCTTAATATTGTTTTACTCATTTGCGATCTCCTCGTCCCAATAGCGCCGTTACATCGGCAGCTTCCACCTGTTTGCGGGTGTCTACGGTATTTAATTTAGTGAGGTAGTAGTCATACTGATCAGAACGGAACTGATTAGGGACACCTTGTTTTAAGCAGTCGTTCATGGCTTGTTTCACTTGATTGACTGAATCTTCAACATAGGCATCGGCAAAACCATTATTATAACGCACTTCACCGCCGGTCATGCTCCAGATAAAAGGACGATTGCGTGAGTTATACTCTTCAATCCCGGCTTCTTGTTCAATTACTTGTGGGCCATTTAAGCCTAAACGAGCTTCGCGCGTCACAATCAGGTAGCTGCACAGTCCAGCGGCAATCGACATCCCGCCAAAGCAACCGACTGTACCGGTACTAATGCCAACCACCGGTACATAACGGCGTAAGTCAGCAATTGCAGCGTGAATATCGGCAATCGCGGCTAAGCCTAAATTGGCTTCTTGTAAACGAACCCCCCCGGTTTCAAAGAGTAATACCGCTTGAGTCGGGATGCCATTACGATTATCTTCTGCGGCAAGCTCTAAGGCGGCTGCCATTTTCGCACCCGAGACTTCCCCCATACTACCGCCTTGGAAAACGCCCTCAATCGCCATCACGACGGCGGGTTTGCCACTGATCGTGCCTTTGGCGACGACCATGCCATCATCAAAAGCCGGCACAATACCTTGTCGCTCGAGCCAGGGTGAGGTGATCTGCTCAAAAGGATCTAATAGTTCGCGAAAGCTGCCTTCATCTAATAAACGACGAGCACGTTCACGGGCACTTAACTCAATAAAGCTCGTATCACTATTTTGCATGATTAGCCTCCTCAAAAACTTGTTCGATGCGGAGTTTTGCCACACCCGGTGTTGCGGCAAAGTCATTGATTTCTAATTGACCCATCGGTAGGGCGTGCAGTAACGCAAAACGTTTGAAAATATTTTCCCAACGGATTTTACTGCCATCCACTGAGGTCTTAATGATAACGGTTAAGGTTTTTTCCTGATGTGGAATAAACATCGCCTCAAGATCACCTGAACCCACCACGCCAGCTAAGGCCTTTTGAGCTCGCTGCTCCGTTGCCGGATAATGTAATTCAATTCGTTCCATAACATCCTCTGTAAAAACTAAAATAGTGATTAAATGACGGTGGCTCTATCTAACAATAAGGTTGCGGCTAACAGGTCAGCGGCGCCACCGGGTGAAATATGGTTGGCTAACATATAAGCTTCCAGTTCGGCAAATAAGGGTTGCCCTTGTTGACTAGCCATTCCCCCTGCGGCTAATATCGCTTGGGCCGTTTGCTGCACCTGGATTAATGCGGGCATGCCGGCTCTCGACAGAATACAGGTATCGGTTAATGAACTCATGATGGCCAGTAGCGCATTAATTTGTGCCAGAGACACCGGGGTGCCAGCTTGGCGGCTGGTTCTTAATGTCGGTAAGGCCAGATTGATAACATGGGGAAAACCGTGTTTTGCTTCTTCTCTGGCGCCGGGAACCCGGTATTGTCTACTGGCACAAAGTCCTTTACTTAGCGTGTTTTCAGCGCTTATCGCAATATCCGGTAAGCTGGCTAAACGACCCGCTAATTGGGCGATCTGCTCGGCGGTTGCCATCCCCGCAACGGAGGCCAAGGCGGTCACTAATAAACCCAGTGACCAAATTGCCCCACGGTGGGTATTGACGCCGCCGGTTACCGCCATCATCTGCGCTTCACCTTCACGACCTATCTTGCCAATCTCTCTTCTTAACGCCATCCCGATCGGTTGTTGCCCGCCTTGTAAGGCCATGGCATAGAACGCGTCGGTTAAACTGTGGGCCGATTTTTCCATTAACGCTAAGGTTAAATCGGTATGGGCGCCGGCGCTGCGGCTATCAACCAAGCCCGGTTTAGGGCTGAGTCTGACCTCATCAATCAACGCTTGGGTTGCTTGATGCGCGAGCTGTCGGGCACGCGTATAGCAAACGTCCATTGAGAGAGTGGCTAAGGCAGTCATTACCAGCTCCTAAATTTTGCCGGTGGATTATATAAACCGCCTGACCACTCAACCAGATCGGCAACGCTATTAGCGGCCAGCAGCGAACGTTTCGCTTCAGTTGGACGAATACCCAAATCTTCCGGGAAGGCAACTTTGCCGTCACGGCGGAACTCAGCCACTCGTTTACTGTCCACCCCTAAACCAATATCAGTGACGCCAGCCACTGCGGCCACCATGGCGCGACGCTCCTCTAATGAGCCCGCTCTGTGCAGATAAGCAATGCCCTCTTCGGTGAGCACATGAGTAATATCATCACCATAGATCATGACTGGTGCGATTGGCATACCAGACTCTTTCGCCACATCAACCGCATCTAACTTCTCAACGAAGGTCGGTTTGGCACCCGCCTGATAAGTTTCCACCATTTGCACAACTAATTTATGCCCACGATCGACCGGATCAGCGGTTTGCATCATATCGAGCCAGGCTTTTGAAGCATGACGACGACCATGTGGGTCATGACCCATATTTGGTGCACCACCAAAACCTGACAGGCGACCTCGGGTGACCGTTGATGAGTTACCTAAGCCATCAACTTGTAAGGTTGAGCCAACAAACATATCCACACCATACTGTCCGGCTAACTGGCAAAGAGTGCGGTTAGATCGCATACTGCCATCATGACCGGTAAAGAAGACATCCGGACGGGCGGCGACATATTTCTCCATTCCCAGCTCACCACCGAAACAGTGCACGGTGTCGACCCAGCCACTTTCAATCGCTGGAATTAAGGTTGGATGTGGATTTAAGGTCCAGTGTTTACAAATTTTACCTTTCAGACCTAGCTGCTCACCATAAGTCGGTAACAGCAGCTCAATCGCCGCGGTATTAAAACCGATACCATGATTGAGTGATTGCACCTGGTGTTTAGCGTAAATGCCTTTAATGGCCATCATGCCCATTAAGATATGAATCGGTTTAATTAAACGGGGATCACGGGTAAACAGCGGTTCAATAAAGAATGGCTTATCGGCCACTACCACAAAATCAACCCATGAACCGGGGATATCCACGCGCGGTAGATCGGTTTCATCATCGACCAGCTCATTGACCTGCGCAATGACAATCCCATTTTTAAACGCCGCCGCTTCAACAATCGAGGGCGTATCTTCGGTACTTGGACCGGTATAGAGATTACCCTTACGGTCGGCTTTATAAGCGGCAACTAAGGCGACATTGGGAATAAGATCGACAAACAGGCGGGCATAAAGCTCAATATAGGTGTGAATTGCACCGATTTCGAGTAAACCATCTTCTAGTAGTTGTGAGATACGTAAACTCTGTGTGCCAGAAAAGGAGAAGTCGAGTTTTTTGGCAATCCCTTTCTCAAACACATCCAGATGCTCAGGTAGACCAATACTTGGCATCAGCATATGTAAATTATTGACTTTGGTAGGATCGATTTGGGTTAACATCCGCGCTAAAAAATCGGCTTGCTTTTGATTGTTTCCCTCTAACGCCACCCGATCCCCTGAGACCAGTAACTGTTCCAGAATTTTCGGAAAATCTTGGGTCGGCAGTACTTTACCTTGGGTGAAGGGTTTTACGGCATCAATGCGTCTTTTTTTCTCATCGAGACGGGTATTCCATTGACGATTCGATGTGTGATTATGCAACATGGATAAACCTCTAAGCGCTCGTTAATGTGTGATTAAGTCACTCTATGAATGGGTGAGGAAATCATATGCCTTTAGCGGCCTGGTTATCAATTAACTGAATTGTTTAATCGTTAGCTTTTTAGTAATGATTACATCGCGAGCACTGGGACGGCTTGAACAAAGTCATCGGCATCGGTTTATCAAATAAATAAGCTGAGTACTTAAGCCAGTCTGGTCAGTTTTATGTTATGCTGAAAAAATCGGCTAACAGGATGATGTCTACAATGAGCGAGGAACAGATGAGCCCTTGGTTAATTTATGCGTTATTATCAGCGATTGCCGCTGCGGCAGTGGCGATTTTCGGCAAAATAGGCTTACAGCAGTTAGATGCCAATACCGCCACCGCTATTCGTGCGGTGATTATGGCGCTATTTTTAGTGGCTGTCGTGGTGGTTCAGGGTAAATTACAATTAGTGCAAGCGATTATTCAAGATAAAAAAGCCATTTTGATGATTGCGCTGAGTGGTATCGCCGGGGCGCTATCCTGGCTATTTTATTTTATGGCGATTAAAGTGGGCAAAGTCTCGCAAGTTGCACCAATTGATAAATTGAGTGTAGTTTTTACGGTCGTGCTGGCGGCCATCTTGTTTGGTGAAAAGGTGTCACTTTGGGGGGGAGTCGGTGTGGCCTTGATCGCAGCTGGGGCTATTTTAGTCGCACTGAATTAGTGATAGCCAACATATTGCTGATCGGAGTTACGATTCGTCTAATTTGACACTGTGACGGCAGATTATTGGCACGCTCGTTGCACGTCATATTAATATCATGAAGCCATCAATCATTGCTTAAATCAGTGAGCTGGCAGTTAACTTTTTGATTTGTTGTGATTTTAGCCATTATCACTGATTGTTTGGCAAGCTATTGGTATGATTATGTTTCCAAAGCGATAAACGAAGTGGCATAATAAAAAAATCGAGTAAAACAGACAATTCAGCTATTTGGGATGGTTATGAGGTTTGATTTAAACAATAATACAGAGCCACTGGACGCCTTACCCCGTTTTCAACGCGCCAAAACGCGCCGGCCTAAATTATCCTTGGCGACGTCAGCCAGTAAGCAGGTCGCTTGTGCTTTATTTATATTGGTGATACTGGTTCATCTGTTCGATAAAAATTCATTATGGCCGGCTTTGCTGTGTAATAACGCCGCTGTATTGCTACTACTGGCTGCCCTGTTGCAGTCGGCATTGCGTATCGATATCTGGCGAGCAACAGCATTGGCCGACAGTGCACCGACACTGGCCGATGATGAGGCCACTTCTTTAACCACTGCTCGCGCTGCAGATGAAAACAGTCCCTTACCAACAGATAAAACCGCGGCGGATAAACCGACCTTTTTTAGTACCAAAATAGTGTCGTTACTCAATCAAATCGGCCTCAACGCTTTATGGATGATCGGGCTGTCAGCATTGGCCTTGGTTATCGTTCATTTTGGCTGGAATCTAGACTTGTCTGCGATTGAGAGTCGTCAAACACACTATGCGGCGGCAGGTTTACTCATTCTGGTGGCTTTTGGTCTGCTGGTGGTTGAGCGGCATTTAGCTAACACGGCCAACAGTGAGTGGCCGGAGGCGCTGAGTATCGCACTGGTTATTCGGGTGGTGATAGCGGTACAGGTGTTATCACTGCTGGCGTTATTATGGGTTGATATTGGCCGAGTCTGGCCATTACGCTGGCTGGTTTTAGTCGGTTTATTGCCGGCACTGCTGGCGATTGAGTTTATTCTGCGTGCCTTGCTGGCGATGTTTAGCCCACAACGCGTAACGATTGAACCGCCGTTAATCGGTGAGAGTTTTATTGCTGCGATGTTTTGCTGGCCACCGAAACCGCTGCAGTTATTACAAGATGAACTGCAATCTCACTTTAATATCGATCTGCGGCAGGTCTGGGCATTTGGTTTTATGCGGCGGGCATTTGGGCCGATATTGATGTTGATGGTGATACTCGGTTGGTTACTCACCAGTGTCAGTGAAATACCACTTAACCAACGTGCTATTTATGAACGTTTTGGTCGCCCAGTTGCGGTGTTACAACCCGGTTTACATCTCGGTTTACCTTGGCCTTTTGGCAAAATGATTGCCGTCGAAAATGGTGTGATACATGAAATTGCCACCGCCAGTGAGCTGAATCTGCCAGATGATGCCACCGGCATAGCAATACCAAAGCAGACTATTGAGATCGACACGGTTGAAGGGCCGGCGCCGGCTAGTGCTAATCGCTTATGGGATGCTGCTCATTTGAGCGAGAAATCACAAGTCATTGCCAGTGCGACAAACGATAAGCAAAGTTTCCAAATTTTAAATATGGATGTCCGGTTTATTTACCGTATCGGATTAACCGATCAGGCCGCTTTAGACGCCACCTATCATAATATTGATATGCCGACGCTGATTCAAAGTGTGGCCAATCGGGTATTAGTCCATGATTTTTCTTCGCGGACCTTAGATGAGGTGTTATCTGGCCAAACTCAGCATCTGACCGACGATATTTTACAGGCACTGCAACAAAATTTAGATCAAATGGCGAGTGGTATTGAGCTGTTGGCCGTGGTGGTCGAGGCGATCCATCCACCAGCCGGCGCCGCCAATGCTTATCATGGTGTGCAAGCGGCGCAAATTACCTCACAAGTACTGATTGCCAAAGAGCGAGCTAATGCCGCGGATAAAATCAGTGAGGCCTATATTAATGTAGCTGGTGTTGTGGATACGGCGAAAGCTACTGCGCATGAAACTATCGCAGCTGCGCAGTCAGATAGCGTACGTTTTCAGGCTGAAAAAACTGCCTTTGCTGATGCGAAGCAGGCTTTCTTGTTAGAGCAGTACTTTGAACAGTTGAATCAGTCGTTGACCAAGGCGCCGTTACTTATCATCGATCACCGGCTCAAAGCCAGCGATTTACCCACCATAGACCTGCGTCAGTTTACGGCGCCACTCGATAGTAAAATGAAATCAAATACACCAGTGATAGGGGATTAAACGTGTCATCTTCTTCTGATATTAAGCAAACACAGCAACATGATGCGTGTCAACATGATGATGGGCATTACCATCCAGCCAAAAAACCGAAAAATGTCGTCTGGAAACGGATGGTTTGTGCCGGTATCATTATCCTGATTGCCATTGCCACCGCCTGTTTAGTACAGGTTCACTCCGGTGAGGCGGTGGTGATTACCCGTTTTGGTCATCCGACGCGGGTACTGCTTGAGCCTGGCTTAAATACTCGCTGGCCAACCCCTTTTGAATCGACCCTGCCAGTTGATCTCAGACTCAGAACCACGTCCAGTGGATTGCAGGATGTGGGCACCAAAGATGGGCTGCGTATTCTGGTGCAGGCGTATATTATTTGGCAGGTTAAAGCCGATTCCGACAGTATTTTGCGCTTTATCCGGGCCATGCCAACCAATTTAGATATTGAAGCAGCCAAACAGATTCGAACCTTTGCCGGATCGGCATTAGAGACCACGGCCAGCCGTTATGATTTAGCCAGTTTAGTCAATACCGATGCCAGTCAGGTACAGTTAGTTGATTTTGAGCAGCGTTTACGTGACCAGCTGGCACAATCTTTATTAAATACCTACGGTATTAATATCGTGCAGGTCGGTATCGAGCGATTAACCTTACCGTCCATTACGCTGACCGCCACTGTCGACAGAATGCGGGCTGAGCGTGAGACGATTGCCACTGAGCGTACTGCTGAGGGGAAACGGCAGGCGGCAGAAATTCGTTCAGCAGCAGAACGCGATGCGCGTATTTTAGTTGCTGATGCCAATGTGAAAGCCGCGGATATCAATGCACAATCTCTGACCGAGGCAGCTAAACTTTATGGTCAAGCCTATGCGCAGTCGCCACAGCTTTATACTTTCTTAAGATCGTTAGATACCTTAAATGCCGTGGTCAATCCCAATACCCGAATTATATTACGTACTGATGCGGCACCGTTTAAGGTGCTGGTTGACGGGCCATTGCCGGTTTTAACTATGCCACAGAAAACACTGGACAGCAGACATGAATAATCAGCAACCGGCCTTGGCACACATCATCATCAGCCCTTGGCAGCAAGCGAGTCGCATCGCTTTTTGGGTTCTGTATGCGGTAGTGATACTGACTGCAGCGGGTTGGTTAGTGAGTAATGTCAGACAGATAGGTCCGGAAAGTCAGGCGGTAGTGTTTCGAATGGGCAAAATGGTTCGGATCCAAGAGTCGGGTCTGTTACTCGCCTGGCCGCAGCCTTTTGAACAGGTGATAATGTTACCGTCAGCCGGTCAAATGATCGAGCGTAAAGGGGTATTATTGGTTCGCACAGACCAAGCGAAAAGGGCCGATAACAACTTTACCGCGCAAGACGATGCCATGGCGGGCTCCGGCTATTTATTAACTGGTGATGCGGGCGTGGTGCAGCTAGATATGCGGGTGTTTTATCAAGTCACTGATGCCGATGATTTTGTCTTACAGGGCGAACACGTCATCCCCGCTTTAGACCGCTTAATTGAGCAAAGTGCGGTTTTAGTCTGCGCCTCACGAGATCTGGATACCATTTTAGTGGCCAGACCTGAACTGATCGATAATAACAGTCAGGTTGCCGAAAGTCGGGAAAAATTACGTCTGGATTTACAAACACAAATCAACCAACGTTTAGCGGCACTTAAGCAGCAACATGCTGGATTAGGTATCCATATTGAGAGAGTTGATGTGCAATCAGCGTTACCACAAAATGCGGTCAGTGCGTTCAATGCGGTATTAACTGCTAGCCAACTGGCCGCGCAGACAATCGCCACGGCGCAAAATGAGGCGGCACAACAATCACAAGAGGCCACCCAAACCGCTGACCATATTTTACAGGTCGCGCGGGCACAGGCCAGTGAGCGTTTAGCTAAAGCCCATGCCGATACGGTGATTGTGAATAATCTCACCAAGGCCAAACAGCAGCATGAAGAGATCGGTCTGTTATTACGCTTGTATCGAGATAAAGTGTCGGCCATACTGGCCAAGGCAAAATCAGTCAATACCACTTCGCAAGATGAGGCTAGTCATTTAATGATCGATGGAGTGAAATAATGACCCTACAGCATCAAACCCACACCGACGAACATGACTGCCATTGCGGACATCAGCATATCGCCTTTACCCGTTCGCTGTTAACCCAGGCTGAGCAGCGCAAAGCATCCCGGCAATTAGTGCTGGCAATGCTGGCCATTGGTATTTTAGTGCTAGGGCTATACTGGCGCTGGTTTATGCCACAAGGTGACGGCATTGCCCAACTGCTATTTGGTTTCTCTTCCATACTGGTTGCCTTTCCGGTACTGCGATCGGCGTGGCAAAGTTTACGCCAGCGCAGTTTACATGGCATCACCGATCAACTGATCGCCTTAGCCATGATCGGCTCGTGGGCGGTCGGTGATTTACTCACCGCGGCGCTGTTGCCGATTATTATGATCTTTGGTCATATTTTAGAAGAGCGCAGCGTAGTCGGTTCACAGCAAGCTATTGAAGCGCTCAGTAAGTTAACCCACAGTCAGGCCAGGAAAATCGACTCAGACGGTAGTGTGGTACTGGTAGATAACCAGCATCTGGTTGTCGGTGATCGGGTGGAAGTGAGGGCCGGCGATAAAATCCCTGCCGATGGTAAAGTACTGACTGGTCAGGCCAGTCTGGATACTGCCTCGATTACCGGCGAGTCCGTCCCTTTAGAGGTCGTTACCGGGATGGATGTCTTTGGCGGCGCGATCAATCTCAATGGTCTGTTACATATCGAAATAACTCATCCCAGTGAGGAGTCTACCTTAGGGAAAATTATCACACTAATGCAGCAGGCCGAGCGATCGAAACCCCCCATTACCCGTTTATTAGAACGTTATGCCGGTAGCTATATGATTTTAGTCTTGCTGATTGCTGCTATTACCTGGTTTATCACCCAGGATGCGCAGGCGATGCTGGCCGTGCTGGTGGCAGCTTGTCCTTGTGCCTTGGTCCTGGCGGCGCCAGCCACGGCGATTGCCGGTATTGCGGTGGCGGCACGTCACGGCATCCTGATTCGTAGCTCAGCCTTTTTAGAGGAGATGGCTGATTTAACCTCACTCGTGATTGATAAAACCGGTACCTTAACGCGTGGTGCTCTGCATTTACAACGGGCTGAGCTTACTGCTGGGCAAGATAAACGCATGCTGTTTCGTTCAGCGGCCAGTTTAGGCGCAGCCAGTAATCATCCGGTGAGTCGGGCATTATCGTTATTGGTGCCTGTAGCCGATTATTACCCGCTAACCAGCGTCACTGAAAAACAGGGTTTCGGCATGATCGCGCAAACACCATTGGGTGACATTGTGCTGGGTAGGCCTGAACTGTTTACTGAGTTAGGTATTGTTGTGCCGACTATTCCAGATCATGATGGACCGATAGCGGGCATCGCGGTGGCGGGCCTCTTTGGGGGCTGGTTATTACTGGCGGATAATTTACGGCCAGAAGCGGCCGAGGCATTAGCTAATTTACGTGAGCTCGGTTTAGGCCGGCAGTTATTACTGACCGGTGACCGCCAGAGTGTAGCGGAGAGGATTGCCGATGAGGTGGGTATCACCGAGATTATCGCCCAAGCCTTGCCTGAAGATAAGCTGCTCTGTGTGAATCGTGAGATTGATAAAGGCTTTCGGCCGATGGTGGTCGGTGACGGGATTAATGATTCTCTCGCCCTTAAAGCCGGCGTAGTCGGGGTAGCGATGGGCGCCGGGAGCGCGGATATTGCTATGTCGTCGGCTGATGTGGTTTTAATTGGCAGTGATTTACGCCGCCTTGGCACCAGTATCCGTTTAAGTCGGCGTTGTCGCCATACACTGCAAACCAATGTGATTATTGGTCTGGGTTGGACTTGTGCGATTGTGATTGCCGCCGCTTTTGGGCTGCTTGGGATGGCAGGTGCCATGATAGCCGCGATTTTACATAATCTGAGTACGCTACTTGTGCTGGGCAATGCGGGTCGATTACTGCGTTTTGATGAGAGTCTGTCAGCCATCGATAAAACGGATAAAAAGCCGTAATGGCTAGTTTATTGGTGCTTGCTCAGGAGGGCTCGATCGCTACGTGATGGCTTGACGTTGAGTTAGCGGTTATTAGCTTAATGCAACTTTTTATCTATAAGGCGGGACAAATGCGCGCTGTAATGGGATTGAGTCTGGGTCTGTTCCTCTGTTTATCGGCGGTATTGAGTTTCGCCTGCCGTGCAGCGGCGGATATGCTGACCGATCAACAGCTTAATCCGATGATGAAAACCCTGGCAGTTGATGCATCCGGTAAAGTGATGCACTATAGTGTTGCTTTGCTTTCACCGCAAGCGCCGCCAGAAACAGCTTTAATCGTGATTCACGGTTATCCCCATGACGTGAATAAAACCTTAGCTGCGGCAGTATTAGCGGCAGAAAAAGCTCAGCAAACTCATCTCGTTATCGTCGCGCCGTTATTTCAAGCTGATGCGCAAGCCGCCAAAAAGTGCCATCGTCACGGCAGGCCTCCCTCAGCAGACGAGTTACAGTGGACCTGTGGCAGCTGGACGCAAGGCGGTCTGGCGGTGAATGCTGCAGTCAGTACCTATCAAGCGCTAGATGCTTTAATTATGTCGCTAAAAATAGCCTATCCAACCGTAAACTCTGTCACGGTAGCAGGTTTTTCTGCTAGCGCGCAAATGATTCAGCACTATATTGGTTTCTCGGCTTTACCCGCCAATTTATCACTGCACCTGCGTTATGTGATTGCCGATCCCGGTTCGTGGCTCTATTTTGATGATAGTCATAGCCGATTACCTTTTATCCAGTCCAAGCTTGGTAAGATGGGTATCACAGCTTTAGCGACTTGTCCAACGGTGAACGATTGGAAATATGGTCTGAACAAGATGCCTACGCATTTAGCCGCTCAGGTTTCACGCGCTAAAGCCCAGTACCGTCAAGCGGATATCCACTATTTAGAAGGAGCACGCGATCAAGGGGATTGGCCGAGGGCACATCAGGCTATTTTGGATAAATCCTGCGCCGCCAATGCGCAGGGCGATTCAAGGCTGCAGCGGGGCATCGTCTATATGGCTTACGCACGTGCCATGCTCAAGATGCCATCCGCGTTCTCTGTCGTACCAAATTGTGCCCATGATGTGACTTGTGTATTTACCTCAGCAGAGGGACAACAGGCGCTGTTTGGTACTGTAAATTAATGATAGCATCAGTCCAAAACAGTATTGACATGATACAGAGAGGTATCAATCGTATGAAATGCGTTTTATTGAGCCTAGTGACTTTACATAGCCCTTTTTGGCAAATGGTACTGATCAAGCAGATAAAACAGTGACCTGATGATCACGGCTTTATCTTGATAGTGATGATTGACAGAGACGACTTAACTGCCCTGTTTTTGACTACGGTCAATATAGTCTAATAACGTATGTATATAATTATTTCCTGTGATGCGGCTTAATCCGCCTTGCCACGAACATTATATGGCGTGGTGGCTGAACTTAGTCAATTAATGGTTAACCATGAACAGGCGTATTACTACATTATTATTGAGCCACGGCTCATCTTACTCGTCATCATAAAGCCAGCGCTATCGACCAAAACCAGCGTGTCGAGAGTGTTGCTGAAGCAGTACTGTACGGCCACCGATTGACTGGTGTTGATTATCGTCTGCTACTGAAAGACACCTATCCCACGCGAATTGATTGCCCAGTGGCAGGCGAGTGATCTGGCCTTTATCCAACGTATTTTATTTGATGTCGGTATTTGGTTTCTTTTTGAAAATCATGGTGAACATGCTTGTGATGTGCTAGTAATAAGTGACTATGAACAGGGCAGTGCCTAGCGGTACGATAGATGGTCAGGTAGATAGTGCGTGACACTGAAAATGCATAGCCAGACTGTTGTGGTGTCGCTATTGGTGCAAGATTATCATTATCGTCAGGCACAAACGGATATGCAGACGTTGGCACATGCTCATCCTAAATTCTCTGTTTGATCAATCATAGCCAGCGTTAAGCAAGTATTCTGATCATTTTTATAATGAATAACAAAGCTATCTTGCGCGAGGTACTCACTGCTTAAATCTTTTAATAATTCGATGGTTAAGCTGCCGGCTTGCTCATCGCCTTGCTGGTGGATTAATCTTGCCTCACTAAAACCAAAAAATTGTCTGACTTGCGGATAAAGCATCTTATATAGCGCTTCTTTGGCGGAAAAAATCAGGGTGACTTTTTGATTCAGGCGCATGCGAGGATCAAAATGCGCTAATTCTTGTGCAGTGCAAATATGATCTTGGATTTGTCTGGCTAATGCTGAAGATAGCCAATGTTCAACATCTAAACCTAAAGCCTTAGTTGTTGTTGTGGGTAATAGCGCACTGGCCGCAATACCTTTGGAATGGCTGATAGAACCGATAAAGCCTGCTGGCCAAATGGGCGCATTATCGCTCACCCCACGTTCGACTGATTGCTGACAACCCTGCGCGAGCAATAGTTGTTTCGCCAATACACGGCCAGCAATAAATTCCACTAATCGTTTAGGGATAGCCTGTTTTAATGAATCCGGTATGTCAACCTGATCAATCTCAGGTGCATTGGGTTGCCATCTTTCCGGATAGTAGTGGCAACGTTTTATTTGAGTCTGTTGAAGGATAATTTCATTAAAGTTATCCAGGAAGAGAAATGCTGTCATGCTCTGTGTCCATACAAATAAATTGCAAAATATAGACAATTTTAACATATTATTATCTTTAGATATAATTTCGTTAAATAAATTAATAGACTTAGTAAAGAGTCAGTATTATGATGTGATTGATGGATAACACTAATCAATTTTTCATAAAAAGGATAATGAAATGAATACATTAACAACGGATGTTATTGAATCTCTTATCAAAGAGCAAGTGGATGAGCTCACCGATTTTGACGTGACAACGATCACGCAGGAAACGCCCGTGAGTGAGTTTGGATTTGTCAGTCTGGATTTTATTTCTATTCAGGTGGCATTAAAGCGGGCATCCGGGGTGACTGTTGATTTAAGCCAGCTTGCCGAGGCGAATGTAACCACTTTTGGTGAATTGATCGCATTTTTAAGTCAAGCCATCAATCAAAAAATCCTGAATAACAACGGAGGTTATTAATGCGTTCTCATCGCGTTGTTGTAACTGGATATGGTGGTATTTGTTCATTAGGGACAAATTTCGATGATATTTGGCGTGCGGTATTAGCTAAAAAAATGGGCTACACAATTTGGGAAAATCCCGGTAAAGAGATTAAAACCACGATCTTTGGTCATATCAGAGATGCATTATCGGTAACACAGTTCTCTAAACGAATCATTAAAAATACGCCAAGATTTGCCAGACTAGGGCTTATCGCGACCGATGAGGCGATGACAATGGCATTTGGCGAGTCACAAAATTTTACCGATTATTATAATGAGTATGATTGTGGCGTTATTTTTGGGACCGGATGGGGAGGATTTGATGATGCAGCCGCAAATTATTATGCCTATCAGGATGTGAAAGCGCCCTCGATCCAAAATTGTTTCCACTCGATGCCGAGTATTGGCACTGCAGCTATTACGGTGAACTGGCAATTTAAAGGCTATCAGAATACCCCGGTGGCTGCCTGTGCGAGTAGCAATATTGCCATTGGCGATGCATATCTGAAAATAAAAAATGGCCAAGCTAAGATGATGATTGCGGGTGGTGGCGAAAGCACGATGGGTTCGTTTGCCATTTGGTCGATTGACGTATTAAGTGCCTTGACCAAAGAAAAAGTCGATTTAACCAAAGCATGTTGTCCTTTTAGTTTGGATCGCAGTGGTTTTATTCTATCCGAGGGCGCCGCGGTAGTCTGTCTGGAAGATCTTGAGACAGCTCAAAAAAGAGGCGCACCGATCTTTGGTGAAATTATTGGCTATGCCAATTATAGTGATGCTTATGTCAACTTAACTGCCCCGGCGCCTGATTTACATAGCCGCACATTAACCACTCAAAAAGCCATTGAATACGCAAATCTTAATGTACAGGATATCGATTATATCAACGCTCACGGCACCTCAACGCCGATGAATGATCTGAATGAAACACAAGTGATTAAGCAGGTGTTTGGCCAGCGTGCTTATCAAATCCCGATTTCGAGTACTAAATCCTATACCGGACATTTAATTGGTGCGGCGGGCGCGATGGAAACCCTTTTTTGCCTGAAAAGTCTCACTGATGGCGTGATCCCTGCCACGATTAATCTTAACCGGCCCGATCCTGATTGTGATTTAAATTATGTCCCAAATGAACACCTGTTTAAGCAAAATTTGAACCATGTCCTAAATGTCAATTACGGCTTTGGTGGTGCGAATAGTTGTTTGGTCATCGAGAGGTATCAACCATGATAAAGTCATATTCACAGCAGGATATTGGGCAGTGGGCTTATTTTTCTGGCGATTATAATCAAGTCCATTTTGATCGGGCTATCGCACACAAAAATGGTTTAGCGGATATTATAGTACAAGGCATGTTGGTGATGATGGCGGCTAAGCTTAAACTGGCCGATCAGATTAAAGGTGATTCACGCCTTAATTTTTACCTTAAACAGCCGGTTTATCTCGATGAGCCGGTGCAGTATCAGTACGGTGAGAAAAATCAGTATTTTTTTAATAAAATTATCAAAACCTCATCGGTCCAAGAGGCAATTACTGCCAAACTAAGCAATCAACAATCGCCTATTTTTGCAACGCCGGCGCATAAAATTGCGATTAGCGCCGATTTTTTTCAGACGCAGAGTACACTTTTTCGACAAACCTATCCGCAAATCCAATCAAACTGGCTATTAATGGATGCGTTACTTTTTAGCGTCTGTTTTAAGTATCAGCATGGTGAACCTTATTATCAAAAGGCCTTGAAAATCACCAGTCAACCGGATAAAAGCAAAGTGGTGACCTATCAAACTGACCAAAAAATCTATATTCCAGCACGGTTGTTATCTGATAGAGAGATTGATGTCTCAAAGCTTTCGGCTTATTTCGAAGACAAAGATATCATTCAGCAAGATGACTCGGTGTATAGCTTGCTCGATTATCAAGTGATGGAAGGCGATCAGCTGCTATATCAGTCCTCTATGGGCAGTATTACCAAAGCGCAGCTGGATTAAATGATGATATCGCGGGGTCATCAATGAGAGATAAAAAATTAGTATTCATTACAGCGGGAAGTCAGGGTATTGGTGCGGCGATAGTGACAAGGCTTGCTCAGTATTATCGCGTTGTTTTTAGTTATCGAAACCATCAAACAGAAGCGCAAGCGTTAGCTCAATCACTCTGTGATAGTGGGGCGGAATGTTATTGCTACCGATGTGATGTGACAAATACCGCAGATGTTCAGCAGTTATGTGAAACATTGCTGCAGGATCATGGTGTCCCCTATGGGGTGATTCATAATGCCGGTATGGCGATTAATCATTTACAGATGAATACCACCATTACACAGTGGCAACAGGTGATAGAGACGAATTTAAATGCCATTTTCTATTTTAACCACTATTTGCTCAATCCGATGATTATTCAGGGGGATGGCTGCATTGTGACGATCAGTTCGATTGCCGGCATCAGAGGTAATATTGGGCAAACGAGTTATTCGGCATCTAAGGCCGCTCAAATAGGTATGACCAAAAGTTTAGCGAAAGAGACGGGCCGGTTCAATATTCGTGTCAACACAGTTGCACCTGGGCTGATTGAGACCGAAATGACTGCCGCCATGCCGGAGAATCATTTACGGCAGCTGATTAAAACGACCCCTTTAGGACGGATTGGCCAGGTGGATGAGGTGGCCAGTATGGTGGCCTATCTGCTCAGCGACAATGGCCGTTTTATCACCGGACAAACGCTGGTGATTGATGGTGGTTTATCGATTTAACTTGTTCACTTTATTTATTTCTAAGGATGGAAAAAATATGCAATTAAAAACCAGAACAGTGCCGAAAGACGTGTTTGCCGTCATGAATTTAAATGATGATTTTAAACACCTTTGGATACCTGATAATGTCATGTCATTGATCGGTTTAGGGACGTCATATCTACTGGAGTTTTTTGAGTTTTATGGTGAAAAAGTCAGTGGTTTTTATGATCGATTTGTTAAAGGCACCGAGTATGAAGATGATCGCTTTCCAGTCTTTATTGCCCAAGAAAGACGACATGCAGCGGCACATAAAAACTTAAATAGGTTTATGGCCAAAAACTACGCCGCACCGTCCCGAGAAAAATATCATCCGCGTGTTTATGACTTTATGTATGTGACCTATAAAGAGTTTGTTGAGCCCAATATTGCCGGTCTAATTCAAGATGAACAGATGGGTAAGACGCTGGATAGTCCCTATTTTAAAGAGGCATTAAGAACCATCGCGACCTTTGAAACGGAAGTGTGTATGGCTAGTTTCTCATTTTATGAGAACTTAATTGATCATGGCAAACTTGATGTGATGATGGATATGTCTGAAAATCTGGGTGTCCTCTATTTACTCGGCTATCACTATGCTGAAGAGATGGAACACTGCAGTGTATCGATTGAAACCTATGAAAAAATCTATCATGAACCGTTGTGGAGCAAGGAACGCATCAAGCAGTACGAAGCTGAAGCTGATCTGTTGACGCATCGCGTCACGGTCGCCACGCTTTATGTGGCCAGAATGCTCGGTATCGAGGTGACGGTAAAACAAATTCGAGCACGACTACCTAATTATCGAGGCTTAGTCAGTGAAGGTTTTAATGCCAAATCAGCCGATATTTTACCCAAAATCAAATATTTTGTTGAACATTGGGATAACCAATGGGAGCCGATGTTGCGGGCCAAAATCAAGCAGACCATCGACGATGCTCAGGCTTAATAATCAGCTAAATCGGTGGCGAAAATAGCGATGAGAATCGAGCAGAGAGCTGTCTTGACGTGTTTTGATGGGACACCATTACATTATCAATACTGGTCAGCCGATGAGGGGAGTCAGCCGCATCCGGCTATTGTGTTACTCCGCCATGCTGGCCAGCCAGAACATTATATGGGCGGATTAGTGGCTGATTTACGGCTACCTTGTCATCAGATTTTTAGCCTGTGTCTAAGGACGTCAGTATCGGCCACCAATCAGGCTTGTCTGCATCCCGCCGTTTGGGTACGCGATATCGATGAGTTTGTGACACAAATCAAACTTATCTATCAGATACCTTTACATCAGATGATTATCGTCGGAGAGGATATTGCCGCCTTAGTCATCGCCGCTTGGTTGCATGATTATGCGCCACAGCTAAAAGCGGCAATATTAGTCAATCCGCTATTGCGCTTTCCGCACTGGTGGCAGTCTGGCGGCGATGCTAAAGGTTATCCTCAACCACATGACCTGTGCAGGTCGGCTTTAATTCGCCCTCGACAACGATTACTGGCCGGTGGTAAAGGGAGCCCGTCGACAATATTGAGCCGAGAGAGCCGGGAGCAACTTAGCGAAATGGTCCGGCGCATACGATTTGACGCCGCAGCAATCTATATGCCAATTGTTATGCTCATCAATGAGCAAGCCTCGTCGTCGGTACTCAAGGCGCAGTATGATTTTTTTAATCAGTTAGGCAGTCGTTATAAACGGATAAACCGGTTTTCGTCTCAGCGGCTTAAGATCAATCGACAGCTGCTCACCGATAGAATCCGGTTGGTTATCGACGAACTGATGCCGACTCACTCGACGCTACCGTTACTGTTCGATGCCGATCAACATGGTATCACTAAACAAGAGTTCGACCAGCTTGTTGCGCCGGAAAGGCATTGGTTGAAACGTCTGCAATGGCGCCTTAGCCGCGCCTTACTCAAGCATGTTGGCGTGTTCTCAACCGGTATTCAAATTGGACTTACTCATGGTTTTGATTCTGGTCTTTCACTGGATTATATTTATCAAAATAGGCCGACAGGTTGTCATTGGCTGGGAAAACGATTAGATAAAATTTATCTCAATCATCGCAGTTGGCAAAGTGTCAGACAGCGTAAAGTCCATCTTGAAGCCTTATTATTGATCGCGATAACGTATTTACAAGCCAATCATCAACCCGTTAAGATACTCGATATTGCAGCGGGTAATGGCCATTATCTGCTTGATTTTATCAAACAACATCGCTGCCATATTGATCATGTATTACTGCGTGATTTTGTAACGGCGAATGTGCAGCAAGGCTTGTCTACCTTAGAGGCGCAGCAACTTAGCTCGCAGGTCAGTTTTGAATGGGGGGATGCCTTTGATGAGACTTCACTGGCCGCTTTACCTCAGGACCGAACTATCGCGATTGCCTCTGGTTTTTATGAGCTATTTGACAACAATGTACAAGTCATACGTTCTTTAAAAGGGGTCGCACAAGCCTTAGCCGTGGGCGGGTTTTTCATTGTCACTACGAAAATATGGAATCCTAATTTAGAATTTATGGCCCGCGTATTGTCTAGTCATAAAGATGGTCAAGCTTGGACATTAAGGCGTCGGCATCAACTTGAAATCGATCAACTACTGGCTATTGCCGGTTTTCATAAAGTGGCCCAGCGGATTGATGAATGGGGAATCTTTACCGTAACGTTAGTGCAGAAGGTGAGCCGTCATCTATAGGCTTACTGATGTTTAAGTCCCGACAATGGTGGATACCGATTGAGCAGAAATATTATTTTAAGCTAGCCATTTGGGGGGTATTGAGCGCCAATAATGAGCCACTTTATCCTGTGCCTAAAGGCGGGTTGATAACCGGGTGGGTGACGGTGAGCCGCTCATTAGCCAGACATCAGCCTCATTATTGCGCAGGAAATGATAAATATGATGTCGCTATTGCGCTATTTAGGGATATCCTATTCAGCAAAAAATCAGAAAGCGATTGGAAAACGATCAGAAAATAATCAGAAAATAATCAATGAAGTATTAATGCGCCGATCTATTTAGGAGTATAGCCAAATAAGCTTTTACCCGAGACCCGCACCAAATCCCCCAGCTTTTGCCTTGCCTATGAAAATATGCTAGGTTACCAAAACTCACTTAAAATTTTAAACATATCATAATGATAGTGATAAATGACGTATTGCATGGGCTCAATATAACATCTGCGCGGATGGTTTGCTGAGTCATGTTTTATGCGGTTATACCTGCTCATTGATGAGCATTGATTCTTCATCATTTTTTGTCAGTATTAAGATAAGGATTTGCGTTATGGAAAAGGATAATCATACGGCCCCTTTGCCCGATCAACGTGCTGTTGAACCACATGTTGATGACGTGGCACCACCAGATGTTCAGATTCAACCCTCGGCTAAACATACCTATCCCGGACAGGAGCCTTATGCGCCGGGTTCGAAAAAGTTGCCAAAAAATATCAATGCCAAACTGGAACAACTTGAACAGGTACGTTGTGATGATAATCAACAAGCACTGACCACCAGTTTAGGCGTCAAAATAGCCAATAATCAAAATACCTTATCGGCAGGCGTCAGGGGACCATCTTTACTTGAGGATTTCATCTTTAGAGATAAAATGATCCATTTCGATCGTGAGCGTATTCCTGAACGCGTAGTTCATGCCAGAGGCGCTGGTGTACATGGCTATTTTGAACTATATCAATCACAGCAGCGCTATACCAAAGCCAATTTTTTAAATGACACCAGTGTGAAAACGCCGGTTTTTGTTCGGTTTTCAACGGTGCAGGGTTCAAGAGGATCGGCTGATACGGCACGCGATGTGCGCGGTTTTGCCACTAAATTTTATACGCAGGAAGGAAACTTTGATATCGTTGGTGTCGATACGCCGTCCTTCTTTATTCAAGATGGCATGAAATTCCCTGATTTTGTGCACGCGATTAAACCTGAACCCATCAATGAAGTACCGCAAGCGCAAAGTGCCCACGATAGTTTTTGGGACTACGTCTCTTTACAACCTGAAACGCTGCAAAATGTGATGGTGGTGATGTCCGACCGAGGTATTCCACGTAGTTACAGCAATATTGAAGGGTTTGCGATACATACCTATAAGCTGATTAATCAACAGGGTGAGTCTCATTTTGTCCGTTTCCACTGGAAGCCGCTCGCGGGTGCATGTTCACTGCTTTGGGATGAGGCACAGGTGATTATGGGGCGTGATCCTGATTTTCATCGTAAAAACTTATGGGAGTCGGTCGAAGCCGGTGATTATCCCGAGTTTGAGCTCGGCTTACAAATCTTTACTCAAGCCGAGGCTGACCAATTTGATTTTGATTATTTAGATGCGACCAAGTTTATTCCGGAAGCTTTAGTGCCCGTGCAAAAAGTGGGGAAAATGGTCTTGAACCGTAATCCTGATAACTATTTTGCCGAGACCGAGCAGGTGGCTTTTTGTCCGTCTAATATTGTGCCGGGGATCGATTTTTCCGATGATCCGATGCTGCAAACCCGCGCCTTCTCTTATACCGATACCCAGCTGCACCGTTTAGGCGGCGCTAATTTTAATCAAATTCCAATCAACAGACCGGTATGCCCTTTCCATCATCATTTGCAAGATGGCTATAGCCAAACGCAAATTTCGACTAATCCGGCCAATTATGAGCCAAACTCTATCAATAACAACTGGCCCAGAGAAGCACCGCAAGCGTCAAGTGCCGGTGGATTTGATACCTATCCTCAGCCAGTGCAAGGCGAGAAAGTCAGGCAAAGAAGTGATACTTATGTGAACTTCTATGCCCAGCCGCGCCTGTTTTGGTTGAGCCAAACTGAAGTCGAACAGCAACACATTATTGCCGCGTTTAGTTTTGAGTTAAGTAAAGTTGGCCGGCCTTATATCAGAGAACGCGTTGTGGATCTGTTAACACGCGTCGATACGGAGCTGGCCAAAGCAGTGGCGAAGAACTTGGGGATTACACTGAGTCAAGTGCAGCAATCCAGAGCGATGCCGCAGCACATCAATGGCCTGAAAACCGATCCAAGCTTGAGCTTATATGCCCGTGGTGCTATGCCAGTGACGGCGCGGAAAGTCGCGATTCTTGCGGCGGATGGCGTTTGCGGTGAATCAGTTAATGCCATTAAACAAGCCTTTATGCATGCACATGTCTATCCGATGTTACTTGCCCCGCATATGGGGATGATCAATACGCAGCAGGGCGAACAGTTAAAAGTCGATGGTACGATTGAAGGTAACCCATCTGTCTTGGTCGATGCAGTGATTGTTCCGAGTGGTAACGGCAATATTGATACGTTACTGGCTGATGGCAATGCCCGTTATTATCTGTTACAAGCCTATAAACATTTAAAAGCGATAGGCCTACAGGCGGATGCCAAGAAGTTATTTGAGCGTGATCAGTTAAATATCGATGAAGGGGTGCTAATCACCGATGATGCAGCAAAACTTGCTCAGCAGCTATTGGATAAAATGACGTTTCATCGTGTATGGGCACGGGAAGCCCATGTGGCTGAGGTGCCAGCTTAATATGAGATGAGGCAAGTAGATATCGCTGCTGGATAACGAGCATAGTATATGGTTATCTCTGCGGCGAATTCACGTTAACCTAGTGCAAGGTGATCGGACTATGTCAAAACAAGATATCTATCAGATGCAAGATCCGCAAACGCAATTTTATCACGATAAGTATCCACAGCAGCCACAACCGGTCCCTGGTTTACAGTCAACCATGCAGCCAATACCGGATTGTGGTGAAAAAAGCTATCGTGGTTCGGCAAGATTAGCGGGTCGTAAAGCGTTGGTGACAGGAGGCGACTCAGGTATTGGTCGTGCTGCCGCGATTGCTTATGCCAGAGAGGGCGCCGATGTCGCGTTGAATTATTTACCAGCAGAAGAGAGCGATGCGCAAGCAGTCGCGGCGTTAATCAAAGCGGAAGGTCGTCAAGCGATTCTGATTCCGGGTGATTTGAGTGATGAGGCGTTTAACCAACAGATGGTTAAACAGGCACATCAACAGCTGGGCGGTTTAGATATTCTGGCTTTAGTCGCCGGTAAACAGCAGGCGGTTGATGATATCCTGAATTTATCCACCGAGCAGCTAGAAAAAACCTTCGCCATCAATGTCTTCTCGTTGTTTTGGACGATAAAAGCGGCACTGCCATTGCTGCCAAAAGGCGCCAGTATTATTACTACCTCATCGATTCAAGGGTATCAGCCTAGCCCGATATTACTGGACTATGCCTCAACTAAAGCCGCGATTATCGCGTTTAGTCGTGCATTAGCCAAACAGGTCGCGTCAAAAGGAATCCGCGTCAATATTGTGGCACCAGGGCCGATTTGGACGCCCTTACAAGTGTGTGGCGGTCAGCCGCAAACCGCGATTCCTGAATTTGGGATGAGTACCCCCCTTGGCCGCAGTGGTCAGCCAGTCGAGTTGGCCAGTCTGTATGTATATCTAGCCTCACAAGAGTCTAGTTATATTACGGCGGAGGTTTTTGGTGTGACGGGTGGTAACCATTGTGCTTAACGATAAACAGAATAAATAGCCTTTAGATGAAGGCATATAATCGATTTTGCGTCGATTGCATGCGTTTTTAAGTCTAACAGCGTATGAGAGCAGATATTAATTTTCGACCAATCTTTTAGAAAAATAACAAATCTCTAAAAGGTTATTTATTTAAAATTCTAAACAGGAGATGACAATGAGAATAGATTGCAAACGAATATCTTGGGGGAGCATTATCGCGGGGCTGTTTACCGTGATAGCGGTGTCGATATTACTATCTTTATTAGGGACCAGTATCGGTTTGGCGATGATTGATCCTAAGTCCAGTGATCCAACGCATGGTGTGAGTATGGCATTTATCCTGTGGAGCGTCCTGTCATTTATGATTAGTCTGTTTTTAGGCGGCTATGTAGCAGGAAGACTGGCAGCCAGCACCGGGGCAATCCATGGCTTTTTGGTCTGGGCAACCACGCTGGTGGTTTATTCCATTTTCACTGCCGTGCTTGGTATCGGCATTATTAAGATGGCGGGTAGTGCGGTGAGTATGGCAGGCTCAACGGCCAAAGAGCTCGTTTCGGGCAGCGCTTCGGCGGTGGGGCAAACTATTGCCGGCGCCGGTGACGCTTTCAAAAATACCTTTTCAAAAATTGATATTGATACGGATATCAATAATATTGATATGAAAAATGATGTCAAAACAGCACTGAAAGAGACGGGTATTGAGACACTTCAACCTGATTATCTACAAAAACAGCTAGATCAATCAGCTAAAGATCTACAAAGTGCCATAAAAAGTATTGCAATGGATCCTACTGATACGGATGAGGTGCTCGCTAATTTGCATAAACAGCTAAAAACCCGCCTTGATAGCATCACTGGTGATATTGATAAACAATCGGTTGTCGATGCGCTGCAAAAAAATAGTGATATGAATAAGCAGGAAGCTGAAAAAGTGGTGGATAACTATCTAGCTGCGCGCGATAAAATCAAACAAACCGTGCAAGATCGTTTAGATGATGCGCAGCAAGCGTTACAAAAAGCACAGGCGAAATATGAACAGTTAAAAGAGCAAGCGAAAGAGAAAGCGGCACAGATTGCATCTGAAACCGCTAAATTAACCCTGTGGACTTTCTTTGCTTTTATCCTTGGCGCTATTTTGAGTGCGGTTGCCGGCTGTATCGGGGCTCGACATACGCAACGTGAGGTCAATTACCCTCAATAAAGACCTAAAATAGTAGGCAGTTATGGCAAATACGCTTTATCTCTCCTTGGATGAGTGTTGCTGTCATAGCTGTCCTCTTTTTTGCAGGCAGCAGCTGAGATGATCTAAGCGCAATCTTGCCCTGATTCGTTAACTTCGCGCGCACTGAACTGACCAATATCGTTTCGCTAAATTCAGACTGTCTACTGATTCGCAATGTGTTCTCTGAGTGCACGTTTGCGTATGATTATCGTGATGGTTATTACTCCATAAAGGCTGCTTTTAAGCGCTGTAAGAATAGTTCGGCAGGTTTTGAAAAGATCTGATACTTTTTCCAGACAATATCCACATGAGATTCTAAGCGTGGCGTCAAAGGCCGAAAACAGAGTGGACTGTCTCCACTGGTATTCACCAGCTTATCAAGACATAACGCGTATCCCATGCCTTTTTCCACCATGGACGTGGCATTAAAAATTAAATTATAAGTGGCGATAATATTGAGTTTGGCAAGATCCCGTTTTAACCAACGTGCCAGACTGTCCGCCACATTTTTTCGTTTAGACATCATCAGTGGTAACGGCCATAAATCTTCTGCCTGAACGGTTTGCTGCTTAGCGAGTGGGCAATCTTTGCGCATTAATACGCCCCAGGTATCTGTTACCGGTATTCGCCTGGACTCATAGTGACTGATGTTGGCCGGCTCAATCAATAGACCAAAATCTAATAAGCCTCGATCAATTGACTCGGCCACTTTGAGACTATCGCCACTAAAGATATGTACGCGTATCTGTGGATAGTCTTTTTGTAAATCGCAGATAACATCGGCGATAAGTCCCATGGTATAGGTTTCTCCGCCGCCAATGTGAATATCGCCGCTGATGAGGTTGTTGGTGCTCGAAAATTCCGCCTCAGTTTTGTTCACCAGCTCGAGTATCTCCTCGGCGCGTTTGCGTAAGCGTAACCCCGCTTGCGTCAGGGTAATACCGCGTTTACTGCGGATAAAGAGTACACTGCCGAGCTGCGTTTCTAACTCACTGAGTTGTCTGGATAATGTGGGTTGGGTCAGATGTAAATACTTTGCCGCCGCTGTTACACTCTGTTCTCTGGCCAGCACTAAAAAAGCCCGCAGTGCTTTAATATCCATGATGCTCTCCTTGTCCTTTCTTTAAAGATAGCTCTCAACAGCAGCTTTAAACGACATTTTTAGACGATATCTTTAAGCGACCTCAGTAAGCTATCGTGAGTTAATCTTTGCTTTTTATGTATGCTTTTTACGTATGATAAGTCATAAAATATAACTATTTTACATGTTTAAGCAGTGAATTTATACTGCTGATACTGACAAGTAAGCATGGTTCATGCCAAAAGCGCATACTAAGCCCGGCATATCAGCAATCGAAAGTATATTGATTGTTCTGGTATCGGCTGAAATAGCAATAACCGCTAGCGCTATACGCATGCTCAACTGCGTAGATATAAATGATGTGTACCATAGCTATCATTCTGAAGGAGAATAACGATGGAAAAGGTGACGGCAGGCCGAGACGCCCTCGGTGAGTTTGCCCCCCAATTTGCTCAGCTTAATGATGATGTTCTGTTTGGTCAAGTCTGGTCCAGAGAAAAGCAGCTCTCGGCCCGGGACAGAAGTATGGTGACTGTTACTGCGTTACTGGCTAGTGGTATCTTAGATAGCGCGTTACAGTATCATTTGCAAACCGCTAAAACCAACGGTATTACCAAGCAGGAGATTGTTGAGATAATTACGCAGGCCGCATTTTATGTCGGATGGCCAAAAGCCTGGGCGGCTTTTCGGATGGCAAAAGCGATTTGGATCGATTAATCTGATTGTATGGAGGCGATATGGAGTATATCAAATTGGGTAATACGGATATAAGCGTATCACGTTTTTGTTTGGGGTGTATGAGCTTTGGTGATCCGGCCAGTGAAATGCATGCATGGACCCTCAATCCTGCCGAGAGTGAAACCATCATTAAACATGCGCTTGATTTAGGCGTCAATTTTTTCGATACAGCGAATGTTTATTCGGCGGGAACCAGTGAAACCTATCTGGGACGGGCACTGAAAAAGAGCGTCGCCCGTGACAAAGTCATCATCGCCACCAAGGTTTACTTTAATGAAGGTCATCTCGGTAAAGCGGCGATTGAGCGGGAGATTGATGCTTCGCTGCAAAGGCTAGGCACCGATTATGTGGATCTCTATATTATCCACCGTTTTGATCATCATACGCCGATAGAGGAGACCATGGCGGCACTGGACAACCTGATCAAAGTGGGTAAGGTGCGCGCATTAGGCGCCTCGGCCATGTATGGTTATCAGTTTTACAATATGCAGCTGGCCGCTGAGCGCGGCGGCTGGTCGCCGTTTGTCTCAATGCAAAATCATTACAATTTACTCTATCGTGAAGATGAACGAGAGCTGATCCCGATTTGTCAGCAACAGCATATTGCTTTGACGCCCTATAGCCCACTGGCGGCAGGTAGACTGTCGCGTCTGGCGTGGCAATCAGAGACTTTACGTAGTCAAACAGATAAAACCGCTAGCGCTAAATATGATAGTACGCAAACCACTGATGCCGATATTGTGCGTAGAGCTCATGAGCTGGCAGAAACCTATGGTGTCACCATGACACAGATCGCACTGGCATGGCAACTGGCAAAAGGTGTGACAGCACCGATCATTGGTGCAACTAAGCGCAAATATATTGATGATGCCGTCGGCGCACTGCGGGTGTCGCTCTCACAACAAGATATTGATTATCTTGAGGAACCTTATACGCCACATCGTGTGGTCGGCGCGCTTTAAACCCTAATGAGTATGAGAACAATAACTATGAAGATTATCGAACCAGCAGAATTTGAACAAGCCAATGTTTTTGGTACTGGCGCAGCGAATACCGCTTATGCGCAGTACTTTCAGGGACACTCGTTTCTTCAGCCATTAACCGATCCGACTCAAGTCTGTGTATTTCTAGCTAACGTTACTTTTGAACCAGGTTGCCGCAATCATTGGCATATTCATCACGCCACAAAAGGGGGCGGACAAATTCTACTCTGCACGGCGGGGAGTGGCTGGTATCAGGAAGCTGGCAAACCGGCGATCAGTCTTGAACCAGGATCGGTTATCACCATCCCCGCAGGCGTCAAACATTGGCATGGCGCTAAGGCCGATTCATGGTTTAGTCATATTGCGGTAGAAGTACCCGGGGAAAACACCCACAATGAGTGGTGTGAACCGGTTTCTGAGCAGGCCTATCAACAGTTGCGATAAGGTTTGCTTATTGTCTGTTGGCGCGGCTAGCCACAGGCTGGGCGCCAATATATTAAGTGGACTGATTGAGTCTATTGCTGTTGGGCTGTAAGGGCTGATCAAGATCAATATGGCTGGGATTAACCCCATTGATATCAGCTGATCATTGCGCCGTGAATTGTGGATTTGTACTGGGAGAAAATCGCAATAGTGCTCATAAACTGAGTCTATTGATGATGATTGTAGTGCAAAAGTGCAGGATTCAGTCCTGTTGATCAGTCTGTGTCGCTGATTATCACACTAACAGTGAGCAATAGCCGGATATCGTTTATGCCGCATTAACCGTTGAGGATAGGCTTTATTGGGTCAGACAGGCTATCAAGATAGATAGCTCTGTCAGCGGATTAACAGCGAGGAGCACTATCGATGATGACCTTTCGCGGTTTGCCTAATGGAGATTTCAGGTTCTGGGCTAAAATCACCCCAAATAGTGATAAACTACCGCCAATCAGGTGGTAGCTGTAAAGAGTCTCATGCAAAAAGAGCACCGAAATCACCGCTGTAAACACTGGGGTTAAGTTTAAAAATAGCGAGGCTTTATTGGCCCCCAGTTTTAATACGCCGACTATCCAGGCAAAAGGCGCGATAACCGAGGCAGGAATCCCCGCATAAAGAACTAACCAGATATTATGCGAATTTAAGGTTAACGCTTTTGCCATTAAAAAACCGGGTAAGAGCACCAAAGCGCCAAATATGATCTGCATATAGACGGAGTGCCAGCTGGAGATAGCCAAGGCCCACTTTTTGGTTAATACGCCATACAGTGCATAAGAGAGTGCTGCCGCAAACATCATCAGCTCGCCTTTTCCTATCCCCATTTCGAGTAGTTTCATCGGCTGTCCATGACTCACCAGCCACACTAAACCGAAAAACGATAACAGACTACCAATCAGCACGCCTAGCGTGGGCGGCGTTCTGAGAATAAACAGGCTTAATAAGATGGTTAATAGGGGAATAACCGACATCATAATGCCAATGGTTAACACACTGATGGTATAAGCGGCATAATAAGCGAGGCTTTGATATAACGCCATGCCGAGCAAGCCCAATACAAATAGTTTGCCTAAATAGGGATAAATTTGCTGGCGCTGACGAATCACCCCTTTTAAGATAAAGGGTGTCAGCAAGAGCCATGCCAGTAACCAGCGATAAAAAGAGATGACTGCCGGGTCAATAGCACCCGCAGAGAGTTTATTAACCACCGCATTGCCGGCCCAAATAATAATCGCAATCAACGGATATAAGTAAGCCATCTGCGAGATCCTTTTGAAACAAGATAATATGGCGCCTAGTTTAGCTGGTCTGAGTGAATTAATGTCACCAAAAGCAGACAAAAATTGCTATAATCAGACAATTTTCTAGCCAGAGTGTTATTGATCATGCAGCCAAAACAACGCTATGCGTCACGCGAGTCTTATCCTAATAGTTTGCTGTTTTTTCGCAGCGAAGACGTTAATGCGAATACCGAGTATCTCACTCATCATCATGCCTGGGGACAGATTATCTGTGTGAAATCCGGGGTTTTTGTCTTAAATGTAGCAGGGCAGCGTTTTATCACGCCGTCAGGATTTGCCTTATGGATTCCACCTCATATTCAACATTCCAGCCATAATCAAGCGCCAACGCGGTTCCGTTCGATTAATATCAATGATTGTCAGATGATGCCAACTCAGGCCTGTTTACTCAGTTTAACCGGTATCAGCCATGCAATTATTGATTCATTTTTTGATCGAAAAATCACCGTACCTCAGTCAGCGCAAGATTTACGCCTTTGTCAGGTATTAATTGACCAACTGCTGAGCGACCCCTGGCAACATACCTATTTACCCAGTAGTCACGACAAATACCTGATGCCTATTTTTAGCGCGCTGGAGCGCAATCCTGCCGATAACGCGACATTGGCCGAGTGGGCCAAGCGCGTTTATACCACAGAGCGGACACTGGCCCGTCGTTGTCAAACCGAACTGGGTATCACCTTTAACCAGTGGCGTCAGCGTCTGCGTTTTCTGTTTAGTCTCTCTTTACTCGAACAGGGTAAGTCGGTACAAGATATTGCTTTTGCGGTCGGATATAGCTCGGTCTCCGCTTTTATTACCATGTTCAAACAGATCGCTGGCGTGACACCCGATTGCTATCGACATAACGCCAGTCGTCAGCGCAGTATCAAATAGCTTATCACCCTAATAGACCGGCGTTATCTGGCCGATTAACTCGTGGCTGAGTAGGACAACCCGGGATAGGGTAAGAGGCCTCGTTGCTGGGTAGAGCATCCAGATCAAAACACAAAATCAAAAATTAATATCATAGGTTAATTGATCAAAGCGTCAGTGATAGCTGCTTTTTTATTGGGCTTTTTTAATTTTTGCCGATGTTTTAAGCTGTAGCTTATCACACAGTGGCACTCAGTTTCATCGGATGTTATTGCGTAAAATATTGAGGTAAAAGCGCCAGCTTGCCGCTGTCAATCGAGAGTATGACTTCGATGCAACCGGTTCAGTAATAAACAATATTGATTTATTCAGGATAAACCTATTATCAATAGGGCCGGTAAAAGGTCGATTTGACGATTTTTGACAACTAGGTCTACAATATCAAGCTGGTGATATGCGGTGATTGAGAAGCCGTTTATTGAGTCGATGGCTGATCTGATAGTTCATCATCCAAAGCGAAAGGAGTGTTTATGAAGAACAACAACGTGCTGGTATTGGGTGCCGGTGGCATAGGCGGGTATTTTGGTGGACGTTTGGCAGAAGCTGGGCAAGCGGTGACGTTTCTTGTGCGCGAGTCGCGACAAAAAAAGTTACAACAAAACGGTTTAACCCTGAAAAGTCAGTTTGGTGATGCCCATATCAGCGTCAAGGCGACCACTGCAAGTCAATTAAACGCGCAGTATGATTTTATTATTCTTGCCTGTAAAGCGTATGATTTAGCCGCCGCTATCGAGAGTATCGCACCCGCAGTAGGAGATTCAACGGCCATTATTCCCTTGCTCAATGGTGTCGCGCACATAGCACAGCTCAATAGCCGATTTGGCGCAGAAAAAGTGTTAGGTGGTAGCGCTAAAATTCAAGTTACGATGAGTGAACAAGGCGATATTGTGCATTTAAATGATTGGTGTGAGTTGACTTTTGGCGAGCAATCTTCTGAAATGAGTCCTCGCGTACAACGGTTTCAGCAGTTATTTGAACATGCCAAAGGGGTTAAGATAAACGCGGTTAACGATATTATGCAGCAGATGTGGCAAAAACTGGTCCACCTCTCTACGGCAGCGGCGATGACATGTATGATGCGTGCCAGTGTTGGCGAGATTGTCCGAACGCCAGCGGGGAAAACACAATTTTTAGCTTTACTCGACAACAATGCGCAAGTCGCCAGTTATCATGGTTATCCACCTAGTCAGGCTTTTATGACCCTGTATCAACGTATTTTTTCTGATCCGCAGTCAACCTATACGACATCAATGTTGCGCGATATTGAACACCATAATCGCATTGAAGCTGACCATATTATTGGCTTTATGTTGGATAAATCGATATCCGCCAATATGGATTGTCTCACATTACAGCTGGCTTATACCCATGTAAAAGCTTACGAACAGCGGCGATTATGTGCGCAAGATTAATTTTTAGGGGATATCCTTGGCCGATTGCGGCTAAACAAGCGGGTTTAATCATCGATACATCGCTATTTGTCCTAAGCGAGAAATATCATGCGAGGATAAATGAGGCACGCTAAGTACCGTATCTATGCATAAAAAAGAGCGCGGGCTAGAAAAATCTCGTCGACTATCACCAATAGCAGGGTACCTGGTTTCAGGCGCGATGATAAAAGCGCGGTAAAGATAAAACAGCGGCATAAATATATTCAATCCATAAAAACACTCAATCAGAAAACGAATACATATCACCTTTTTAGCTCATATTTTATGTATAGTGATTTATCAATAATTTTCTTGCTATGAAATAAAAGTTTGATGTAAGAAATAAAATCTAAATTTGCATCTTTAACTAATTGAAAATAAAAAAGTTATTCTAATTTCTCGATCGTTGAGATACATCTGGGCAAGACAAGACAAGGATATCAACAGACGATCCTTTGACTCACCGGTTAACGACTTAAGCATGACGGTTTTTTCAAGACGCTGTTGTCTGCCTTGCCCTGTATTAACGAAGTTCAGATAATACAGGAGGCTGATTGTAATTTGACGATATTACCCAAGCACTCAGCTAAAAGGACTATTGCAGCAAACTGCACTCAATTCTGATTATACCGACGCTTCAGCAATAAATGCGCGCAATTGTGGGGCAATCGTATTGGCTAAGATCGCAATATTATTTTTGACTAATTCATACGGTAATGCTCCGGTATCCACATGGGCCAGAAACTGCTGCTGACGGTAAAGTTGATATTGGCATTTTAGCTTGACCAGTATGGTTGTTGGTGAGCCAATTATCATGGCATTGTCAACGGCGAGTGACTGGCGTAAAAAATCAATACTGACTGAGTCGGCACGCAGTTCTTGCATCATGCCATTCAAATAGCGATAGAACTCTTCAATCGCCTACTCATCACTGTGCACACCGTATGGAACCAGCTGGTTGTACAAATTGGCATGTCTTGCGCCTGATAACCTGCCGCCGCTGCGGTTTGTCGATAAGCATCAATGGCGGTTTTAAAACTTAGCGAGCTGCCGGCGAGTGTGATTAACATCATCAGTAGTCCAAGCTTTGCTGCGGCAATCGCACTCTGGCTATGCCCACCTACCGCATGCCAGATGTTGAGTTTGTCACTCAGCGGTTTGGGATAAATATGTGCATCGATTAAAGCCGGGCGGAATTCACCTTGCCAGTTGATCGGTTGATGCTGCGCGGTCGCTTGATTGATCGTGGTCAGCAGATCGCGTTTTTCATCAAACAGAGCCTCATAATCACGCGCTGAGTAACCTAATAAATCAAAACTGCCAATATGGGAATCACGTCCCACGACGATATCCGTGCGTCCATCCGAGATGAGATCGAGGGTGGCGAAATCTTCAAAAACTCGAACAGGATCTAGAGTACTGATCACAGTGACTGAACTCATGAGCGCAATACGGGTTGTCGCTTGATCAATTGCGCCTAATATCACCGTATGGGCCGCGCTGACAAAGCCTTTTTCATGGCTCTCACCGAGGGCATAAATATCCAGCCCTAATGACTCGGCTTGTATTGCCATATCAATGAGCTGTTTGATTCATGTTTGTTCGGTCGTTTTTGTCTGGGTCAGGGGATTGGTCAAATGGGCACCAATCGATGAGATACCTATTTTAAACGAGACATCATGAGGATTACGCACTTTATTATTCCTTTTATTCCTTGCGGTTATTTTTATTTATAAGTGATTTGAGTTATTTTTATCTCATAGAAGCTGCGAACTTAAGATAGATATTTATCTAAGTCAACCTATTCAAAAAATTGGTATAAACACACGATGAGTGCATAGCGTGATGTGACTTGATTTTTTATTCGTCGAATAAACTCAACATGTCGATGCTTGATTAATTCGTCTCATAAAGATTGGCGATTTGTTGAATAATCTGACTTAACTGTTTGTCTGTGGCAGGTGACCAAATTGCCACCAGAGTTTGGATAATTCCTTTATTGCCAAGATCACTATTAAAGCAGGTAATGGGTAGTGAATGGGTCCCAAACAGATGTTTAGGTAATAGACCCCAGCCCTGTTTTTCAATAAGTAGTTGTTTAAGCAGGTTAATATCTGTGACGATTTGTATGGCATCGGCGACCTTGATTGACGCAATGGTTTGGGCTGCCGGTTGAATAAAGGGCAAAAGTTGGTTGGATGAAGCGAGCTCAAGCATTGAGATGGCGGTCGGTTTGGCCATGAAAAAATCTTGGTGTGCGTAAATCCCTAATTCGACTATACCGATGGCACGCCATTTAAAATCAGCATTAATCATACGATTGACTGCCGGATAGAGACCAATATCCGCTTGACCGGCCAGAATGATTTTTTCGCCCAGATGCCGCTCGATATTGAGCAAATTAATCTTAATTTGCTGCTCGGCAAAATAGGCGATTAATTGCTGAATGAAGCGTTGGGCTGTAAACAGGTCATAACAAATAGTGAGGGTTTTTCGGTTATCGTTGGGGATTTGTCTGGCTTGTTGATTAAAACAGTTTGCTTCATGCAGGAATAACCGTGCTTGTGCGTAGAGCTGGTGGCCCTCTTTGGTCAGTTCTAACGGGCGCTTTTGACGATTGAAGAGGATATAACCTAAGTTATCTTCCAGTGTCTCAACCAGTTCGCTGACCGTTGTGCGGCTTTTTTGTAATCTTTTCGCGGCAGTGGATAGGTTATTGGTCTCGCAAACGCAGGCAAAGGCTTCAATTTGGGCAAGAGAAAAAGGGATGCTAGACATGATCTTTTGTATGGTAATGTTGGGTTTCCCTACAATAACCGATTTGCTGAAAATCACAATCATTTTTAATATAGCCTTATTAATCGGAAATCAATAATAAGGAGTGAGTGAATGAAGATAAAAAAGGGTTTACTGGCAGCGTGTTTGACGATGATGCTACAGGTGAATGCAGCAGCGGTGAATGCTGAATGTGGCGTGGTAGACTTAACCTGTCCAGATCTGGTTGATGCCCATCCGCCTACCGTAAAGGATATGCTGACATGGGATCAGCATGACAGAGTGATTGGTTTTCGTAACGACTATCGCTCTTACACGGGGGATGTATTCAAAGCGCGTGCGGATGCACAGCCCTTACCTAAAGCATTGAAAAGATTAGCCGATACCGCTTATGTGTTTAATGATCACTCTTATACCCTGAGTGACTATCTTGTACGCAATAATGTCACCGGTCTACTGGTCATTAAAGATGGTAAGATTGCTTATGAGTATTATGGGCAGGGAAACAACAATACCACCCTGTGGACATCTCGTTCGGTTGGTAAGTCAGTGGTGTCGACATTGGTTGGCATTGCACTGAAAGAGGGTAAGATTGCATCTCTGGATGATTTAGTGGTGAAATACAATCCGGATGTGAAGGGGACGGTGTGGGAAAATGTGACGATTCGCCAGTTATTACAACACACTTCAGGCGTTGAGTGGACTGAGAATTATACCGACCCAACCTCTGATTTTGCACAGCTCACCCAGTGTGAAGCGGGTGGCCATGCCTATGCGTGCGTGAATCGATTGATTAAATCAAAAAATCGAAAGGCTGATGCGAAACCGGGCGAGGTTTGGTTATATTCATCAGGCGGCGCCTGGCTGCTAGGTGACACACTGGAAAAAGCCACCGGCGTCTCGATAGCGACTTATTTGCAGGAGAAAATTTGGCAACCTGCTGGTATGAACCGTGACGGGGTATGGCATAGTTACCAGAAAGGTCAGCATGATGTAGGTGCCCATGGTTTTAATGCGACACTGGAAGATTGGGGTAAATTTGGTCTGTTTATCGCTAATAATGGCGTATTACCTGATGGCCGCAGCGTGCTGCCGGATAATTGGGTTAAACAGGCGAGAACCTGGAATCAGGCTAAGAATTCCGTCAGCGCTAAGCATCCTGAAGGTATTTATGGCTATGAGTGGTGGAATAATAGTGTGCCAGCGAATTACTCAGGTCAGTATACCAATAAGTTAACCAGTCATGATACGCTTTGGGCATTAGGGATTTTTGGCCAAATGATAGTAGTTAATCAGCCTGAACATCTGGTTATTGTGCAGTGGTCAACCTGGCCTGAAGCTGAACCGCCTTTTGACGCTCAGCCGTTAGAAGCAGCATTAATGTTTAATGCGATTGCGGATAAATTGTATCATCAATGATTCAAAAGCTAGTCTGCTGATGAAAAGTCAGCAGACTAGTGATCTGATTATTTGATATTAATGTTCAATCTTATGGCTAAGTTGTCTCATCCTTCATTAATTGGCAAATAACCAGATACAAAAACGATCTCACACACCATGTCACTCTCTTAAGCGCCCATAACTAAAACATTGCCATTTTTTCTTACAGTTAAGCATAATATGACTCAATCTGATTTTTTTATCTGCCGCGCATATCACCTTTTCCTCTCTTCAGAACAGATAAGATTTGAATGAGTCAGGCCACTGTTAATAATGAGGCTGGTTTATTCTGTTATCAAAAACGTCACAAGATATAAGGGGTGATGTTGATAGCTACTGTTAGCCCATATTCACTATTTTAGGATAGGTTGTCAGGGAAATTAGGGTAAGTTTGAGCTAGGTCTCATTTTTAAAAATTCGTACAAATATCCTGTTAATCGTACAAATGTCTCCTATAAAATCCATAAACTTTCTTTTAAGCTTGCCAGGCAATGTCAGCATATATCAACAGGAGTAATATATGAGTATTAATCGATGGAGTCAGTGGCAGCTGATAGTGAAAGCCGCCGTGCTATCAGCATTATGTATCTCAACCTATTCGATGGCAACAACCACATCATCAGTCTCACCACCCAAATATATTTTTTATTTTATTGGTGATGGCATGAGTTTTCCACAAGCAACGGCCTTAGGGATCTATCGAGGCACCGTTGATAATCAATTTATCGGCACCGTTAAACAGCCCACACCCAATAATCCACCGAAAGCCCTTATGCCTATATTTGCCAGTTTTCCGGTATTAGGGGCCGCGACAACCTATGATGCCTCTGATTTTATTACTGATTCAGCGGCGGCGGCAACCGCGCTGGCAACAGGTTATAAAGCCCTTGATGGTGGCGTAGGGGTCGATGCGTTTAATCATCCTCATCCCTCGATTGCTACGCTATTGAAACAAAAAAATAACTATAAAGTAGGTATCGTGACGACGGTGTCACTCGATCATGCTACGCCGGCGGGGTTTTATGCTCACCAAACCAGCCGAAGTAAGTATTATGAGATTGGTCTGGACTTGATCAAGAGTGACTTTGACTATTTTGGCGGCGGTGGCTTTAAAAAACCGAATGGCAATGAGGGTAATCAGCCCAATATCATCGATTTAGCGCAACAATCGGGTTACCACTATATCCATTCTAAAGCCGATTTTGAGGCATTAACACCACAAGATGGCCAAAAAGTGTTAGCGGTCAATGCGATTTTTGATAACCCAGACGATGCCGCGCTCGATTTTTTGATTGATCAACAAAAAGATGATCTTAGCTTAGCGGATTATACTAAAAAAGGCGTTGAGCTATTGATGAATGACACCGGTTTTTTTATGCTGGTTGAAGGCGGAAAAATTGACTGGGCCGCTCATGCTAATGATGCCGCCACGCTGATTCATGATGTCAAATCACTGGAAGATGCGGTTCAGGTTGCCCTCGATTTTTATCAGCAGCATCCTGATGACACGTTGATTATTGTCACCGGTGATCATGAAACCGGCGGGTTTGGGATCGGTTTCGGCGCCACCGGTTATGATACCTATTTCAATGTCTTGTCTAGCCAAAAGATCTCCGGCGCGAAATACGCCCGGGATTATGTTCGTCATTATCGTGATAAACAAGTCGCCTTTGAACAAGTGCTGCAAGATCTGGAGGGATTATTTGGCTTATATCAAATGAGTTCTCCCAAAGCACAGGACAATCTAAGAGCGGTTTTATCGGATCGTGAGATAGCGATTATTCATAAAGGCTATTTAGAGAGCTTAGTGCCTTATGATAAGCGCCCTTACCGTAAAACCGATAGCTATATCATTGAGTACTCCTATTATGATCAGGAGCCGCTACAAATTGCGGTGACGCATGTTTTGAACAGTAAAGCGGGTCTTGGCTGGACCACCACAGCGCATACCGGGCTCCCCGCCGCGGTTTATGCCAAAGGTGTCGGTCAGGAACTGTTTAGCGGTTTTTATGAAAACACCGAAATCCCGAAAAAGATTATGTCACTGACTTTGGCTAACTAATTGATCTTAAATTCGTCAGTCGGTAATCCTTCGTATTGAGAAATACGAAGGATTCACCCTGTACAGTGAGCGAGATAGCGAGGGTTTGATGTCGATAAGTGGAATTGATTGTGCGTGCATGTATTAGGGGCAATGATAATCCAGATCATGGGTAAACACGCGGCAATTCAATCCCCGTTTATGTATCGACATTGGCCGGGCAACATCAAGTGGAACAGAAACATCGGCTTTTCTTTCCATCATCAATGAGTCATCTGTCATGAAATTATCGAAAATAATATTTAGTCATAAAATTCTGCCGACCTTAATCGCCTTGGTGATAATTCTGGTTATGCTGTTTCTGCCTAATCAATATGAAAATCCGGTGTATAAGCATCATATCAGAGTCACCGCGACAGTCTTATCGGTTGATAATTCGCTGGTCAATCATATTGGACTGATTACCTATGGCGATCAAATTGGTGAAGTTGAGGTTAGCACGGGCATCTATAAAGGTCAGCGATTTAAAGCCAGTAACATGTTATTAGGTAAGCTCGAATCAGATAAACTGTTTAAGGCTGGTGATAAGGCGCTGATTGTGATGCAACCTAACTTAGACAATAGCGAGATCGTCAAAGTGACGATGGTGGATCACTATCGATTACATTTTGAATCGATTCTGGTGATAGCCTTTGCGATATTACTGATTGTTCTAGCCGGTTGGCTGGGTGTCAGAGCGATTGTTTCATTTGTCTTTACGGTGCTTGCCCTTTGGAAAGTCTTGATTCCGGCCTTTTTAATGGGCTATCACCCGGTCATGGTGGGCATGTTATTTACCTTAATTCTCACCACCCTAATTACCATGTTGGTGTATGGTTTTGGTCGTTGTTTCCTAGCGGCTGTGTTAGGGTCTTTTTTAGGTATCATCATTACCGCCGGCATGGCGATCTATTTTGTTGATGTGTTTAAAGTGCATGGCGCCGTGATGTCTTTCTCGGAAAATTTACTCTATTCAGGGTTTTCTACACTTAATTTGAATCATATTTTTATCGCCAGTATTTTTATTGCTTCTAGCGGTGCGGTTATGGATGTCGCGGTGGATATTACTTCCGCGGTGAGTGAGGTGGTCGAAAAAAAACCGGATATCAGCAAATTTGAAGCAATCAAATCAGGCCTAACGGTTGGCCGGGCGGTGATTGGTACGATGACCACCACGTTATTATTAGCCTATTCAGGTGGCTATCTGGCTCTCTTAATGGTATTTGTCGGGCAAGGCGTGCCGTTAACCAATATTCTCAATTTTAATTATGTTTCTGCTGAAATTTTACATACCATGGTGGGCAGCTTTGGATTAATTACGGTGGTACCTTTTACCGCCATCACCAGCGGAGTGTTATTAGCCGGTTTGACATCCACCGTACGCGACTAAGTCTGCTTTAGGATCAAAGCAGGGGCAGCCCCTTCATTTGAATTGATGATGCTGCAGCAAAGTGGATTCACGAGCACCGTCAATTTCGGTCGGTGTGTAAAGCGTATGAGCGAGTAACCGATATGGATGGACTTGGTCTGTCTGGCAGATGATGTTTATCGACCAATCAATGAAGATTCACTGCTGCGCAATATACCATCAGCAATGAAAATAGCTTTATCGCGACAGGCCGCTTTGCCATGTTTTATAAGCTCATTCGTTTCATCGGTAAGTGCTTAATGATTTGCGGAAATAACCGGCAGTGATTTGATTTATTATGATACGATAACTCAAGTTTTATGACGCGTCATTTAGGGTAAGCATACGTATGAGCAGATTGAATAAAAAAGGATTTAAACAATAGGGCATTTAGGATGACAAGACTAAATATTTTGGCTGTGACTGCCTGTATTAGCGGCGTGGCATATACCTATATGGCGGCGGAATATATTGAAAAACTCGCGTTACAGGAAAACTGGCGTGTAAAAGTTGAAACGCAGGGCGCTTTGGGCATTGAAAATCCGATTGATGAATCAGATATTTTGAAAGGCGACTTAATCCTGATTATTAGCAATAAGCAGATTGATCACAAAGCTCGGTTTCAACAAAAGCGCTGCTTAGAGATCGATATCAATCAGTTTCTGTTACAGGATAAAGTGGTTTTACTTAAACAGATTAAAAAAGTCCTCAGTCAGCCGGCCGGATTTTAGGTCACGCTTTAGCCAGAAGCATGATATTGGCCGGCTAACCCGCTAATCTGGCGCACGAAATAGGTTCGCTAACGATCTTATGTAATTGACTGTATTTCATGAACTATATTTAGTGAATTATCCATAATGAACTATCTTTGATGAACTAGATTGAATCGTTAATATTGAATCGGCAGTATCATGCCTGTCATCTTCTCCTTTTGCTGATTAGATGAGGTTAAACTTTATCATAAATCTTACTGTGATACTGTTTACGATATTCCGAGGGCGACCGATCGGTTTTTTTTCGAAACACCCGGCAGAAATAGTTACTATCCTGAAAGCCGGAGGCCACCGCAATTTCTTTGATGGTGTGGTCATACTGTTTTAATCGGGTTTTGGCATGTTCAAGTCGGGTCTGAATAATATACTCATTCAAACCAATATTGCCCTCTTTTTGAAACAGTGCCGAGAGATAATTGGGCGAGATATGGAACAGCTGGGCCAATAAATTGCGGCTAATCTCCTCCTGAAAATGGTGATCAATATATGATCTGACTGCTTCAAATAAAATGGTTGTTTTGGGCTTAGTTTCGAATTGACTGGTGAGTAGTTCAAGCGAGTGACTTAACAGACTTCGGATCAGGAGATTGGCTGTCTTGTGACTACGTTTTTGATCATAATTCATTGATAACTCGATTAATGTTTGAATCATAAAGCTGCCAATTCTGGGCCCACGCCGTCCGGTATTGCACTGTTCAAGGGATAAAAACTCGGTACCATTCCAGTGTAGTAAACTCAATCCTAATTGCTGCTTACCAAATAACAGACTTAAGGTGGTCACAGGTGTTGACCAGGTCGGTTTATTCCAACTTCTTGGACAAACAAATAACATATCATTGGCGAATAAGGTCTTCTCAATCACTTGATTATCCTGATGCCAACTCATCTCCTGACTGCCCTGAACAATCATCTCAAGGCGCGGAAAATTGACCTGATAAGCCAGTTTCGGTGGCACGGCTGAATCATAACTGGAACAATAGCAGTTTTTGATGACTCTGCTTTCATCGACCAACTCCGATATCACACTCTCAATCGATAAGGGCATCATGGTATATTGCCTCGCGGTTATATTCAGGGGGGGGAAATCACGGATGCTTTGCTAAATCATATCATTTAATGAAGGCGATGGATGTCCTCATCTTCATCTATTTTCAGCAGATGGTTATCGATGCATGATGGGTATTGTGCTTCGATGCATGCAGCGCCGCCACTCATGATAGGATGCCTGAAACCGAACAAGCTATTTTAGCCAAACTGAATTGCGAAAAAAGTGCCGGTTTATCCGTTATCTGGCTTCAGCACGATTGCAGTTGTGACCATTCACTATCCTTTATCTTTGCGCGAAGCAGTGAGTGAGTTAAGCGGTGGCCGATATGATACACCCTGTTTTAGTATGAGGACGCCATAGGGTGATGACTGACCCATCTCAGTTTGACCTGGTTTATGCTTCTCAATAATTCACTCCACACATAGCCCATCATGATGAACAATCAGGCTTTCGATCCGCTGTAAGTCAAGGCGTTATTCACACAGGACAGGGATGTTTATCGGGTGAACTAATAAGTTTGTGATAGTTAGATAGTGATAGTTATCACGTTTTATAAAAAAAGATAAATTATTTTCTTTTTACGGTGTAATATATTTCGAACGAAAGTTGAATTATAAGGGAAACATATGGAACTCTATCTGGATACGGCGGATATACAAGCCGTTAAACGTTTACTACCGATTTTACCGATTAAAGGGGTTACCACCAATCCCAGCATTGTCGCCAAAGCGCGCAGACCGCTGTTTGCGGTACTGGCCGAGCTACAAGATATTTTGGGGCCGGAAGGACAGCTCTTCGCCCAAGTGATTGCCAGTCAGGCCAAGGAGATGATCAAAGAGGCGGAAAAACTCAGCGCTCAGTTCCCCAGCCTGATAGTAAAAATTCCGGTGACGGCACAAGGATTAATCGCGATTAAAACCTTAAGCGCACAGGGTATTACAACCTTAGGTACTGCGGTTTATGGTGCAGCGCAAGGCTTGCTCTCTGCGCTAGCTGGCGCCGAGTATGTGGCACCTTATGTGAATCGGATTGATGCCCAAAGTGGCAGCGGTATTGCGGTAGTGAATGAGTTACAGACCTTATTATCGCTGCATGCCCCTGATACCATGATACTGGCGGCCAGCTTTAGAACCCCGCGGCAAGCACTGGACTGCTTGTTAGCCGGGTGTGAATCGATTACGTTGCCGGTGGATGTGGCCGAGTTATTGATTGCTGATCCTGCGGTGGATGCCGCGATACAGAAATTTGCAGATGACTGGCAACAGGCCTTTGGCTCGTTAACCCTTTAAACGAAGGTCTGGCCTTTTCAGATGTTAGACTAATACTTATCCGTTGTGCTATCTTACGCTGCACGGTTAACACATCGGTACGGCTCATATCGATGAATGCCTTTTTAGCTAATACAGGCAACCTCTCTTTATGCCGATACCGCGCTATCTGAATATAAGTACTTTGTCGTCGGTTAAGTAAAGCTGCGATGTTGTGGCACAATTAAAGTAATTATGCTTTTAATCAGGTATAATACGAGCCTATTTTATGACTTTTTATCACGAAGAGCGCCTGTGAATTCATTTTCCTCCTTACCTTTAAAACAAACATTATTAGATAATTTAGCGTTAATGGCATTTACTGCCATGACACCGATTCAAGCGAAGGCGTTGCCATTAGTTTTAGCCGGCAACGATGTCATAGCGAGAGCGAAAACCGGTAGCGGCAAAACCGTTGCATTTGGTTTAGCGCTGTTATCTAAGCTGGATGTTAAGCAATTTACTACACAGGCGCTTGTCATTTGCCCAACACGCGAATTAGCCGATCAGGTCGCGAATGAAATTCGTCGCTTAGCGCGTCTGATGAGTAATGTCAAAGTATTAACATTGTGTGGCGGTGTTCCCGTTGGGCCTCAGATTGGTTCTTTAGCGCATGGCGCACATATTATTGTTGGCACCCCAGGAAGACTCGCTGATCATTTGCAGCGGCAATCGCTAGATTTAAAACAGTTAAATATGCTCGTGCTTGATGAGGCTGACAGAATGCTCGAAATGGGATTTGAAGAGGATATTAATCGTATTCTCACCGCCTCGCCAATATCTCGTCAAACACTGCTTTTCTCTGCGACCTATCCTGATACCATCATGAAAATGAGTAAAAAGATCCAGAACTCGCCGGTGATGATCGCGACTGATGAACAAAATAACGAGATTGAGCAATATTTTTATGAAATTGAGAACCATCAACGTGATCAAGCATTAGCTAAAATCATTAATCTCAACCCTTGTGAATCAACGATTGTCTTTTGTAACACTAAAGTTGCCTGTCAAAGCATCGAGTCCTACTTAAATAAACTAGGCTATAGCGCTATCGCCTTACATGGCGACTTAGAGCAGCGTGAACGAGAACAGGTATTATTTCAATTTGCCAATAAAAGCTGTGCTATTTTGGTCGCAACGGATGTGGCTGCGCGTGGTTTAGATATTAAAGAATTAGATGTGGTCATTAACTATCAAATTACCCCCGATCCTGAAGTGTATGTCCATCGAATCGGTCGGACCGGGAGAGCGGGTGCAAAAGGATTAGCGATCACCTTAGTTGCCATAAATGAAGTTGTTAAAGCCAATGCGATTGAAAAGGAATTGAACGTTAAACTCACCTGGAAATCATTAGCCAATTTAACCATTGATACCGCAAACATGGTGAGGCCAAGTATGCAAACACTATGTTTGACGATCGGCCGTAAAAATAAAGTCAGACCTGGCGATATTCTTGGGGCGCTAACCAAAGATGCCAATTTAGACAGCCAAAATATTGGTAAAATGAATATTACTGAACTGTATACTTACATTGCGATTAAACACACCGCCGTAAAACAAACGCTGTCTTATTTTCAACAAGGAAAAATTAAAGGCAAAACGGTGCGAGCACGTAAATTATAAAATGGTTAAAGTAAACAGCTTGATTGTGATTATCGGGCCTAATCAGCCTATTTATCACATGCGTGAGCAATCAACCACAGTAAGCTATCATCGCGATTGCCAGATACCCTTGTCGGCGTAGGATCTGCAGTCGCTTTGGAAAAATGTCACGGGGATAAATATCATCATCTTTACTCTCTACTCATCAATGATATGGTTATTCCTACTGAGATTGGTCGACATTGTTCGGCAATGGATAACGGCTCGTTGTTCTATCTTTCGAGAATTCAGCACCACATATCATGTCCATAATCTATTCCAATAGTTTAATCTTAAGCTCAAAAACTGAGCCTTCCCAAAAAAACTAGCATAGATATTTCTAAGATATATCTAACGTTTGAGGGGATTGCTAATCATGCTAATTACTAATCTCAATGACGCTCCATCTTCATCACTCAACCTATAAGGCTTATCTTCAGGTTGAGCAATCTATACTACTTTTTCCGATAATGGCGCCATGGCCTGCTAAAACCCACGCATAAATAATAACTCATAGCCCGATAATAATCGCGATGGACAACAAACAGAGGAATAAAGAAAAACATAGCCTTCAAATAGTACCCAAAAATCATGAATAACTTAAACCCAGATGGGCTTATTTGGGGCAAAATTCTCAGCTGATACAAGCAGAAATAAAAGTTGACTAAAAGAAAGGGGAATAATAACACGATGAAAATCAGCGCAATAGATTAGCAAGAAATAAAAAATTCGAATTTGCGCCGGATATTTTAATTGTATATTTACGATGTAACCACTTGAATTTAGATGATTTTTTTTGATATGTAAAAGAATTTGGAGCCGGAAACGTAATTCTCATTCGTGCTCCCATTATTTGATAATTAAACGAATTTTCATCGCAGCAATACTGCGATGCCCGTCATGATGTACGAATTGATTTTTTAGTATCAATCTTTATTGATTTGTATAATCAAAAACCAATCATTACTCCTAACAAACTCACGGCAAAGGGGGATTTTTCACTTTTTATAATACCTAAGTAAAATTTCCGTCAACCAGTCAAATACCTTTAACACATGAGTCGAAGTCATAGTGCGTTGTGGTCTATATAGATACATCTGCCAACATTTTCGAGGAATATCAGAAAATAATTCCATTAACCTACCGCTTTCAATGTGCTCGTTACACATATAGTCAGCAATTAACGAGCAAGTCATTCCTGACAAAGCGGCAGAGAGTTCGCTATAAGGATCATCAGTAGAGAAACGCAATTGTTTGGGGAATAAGTGTAGTTCATCATTGAGTGGCCAGCCCCATGAACGACCGGTATCAACATTGATGAGGTTACTCACTGGGAAACGTTTTTGTAGGTCCTCTAAATCTTCCGGCGGTCCTAGTTTTGCCAGTAGCAGCGGTGAAATGACGAACTTATCCTGCATTTCAACGATTTTGCGTATGATCATCAACGGGTCAGGCTCAAAACCGATACGCAAACCAATATCAATCTGATTTCCGACTAAATGTAGTTTGGCGGCATCCACGCGCCAATCTATCCGTAATTCGGGATAATCCGCACACCTTTCTGCTAAATCCGCCAGAATCGCATCGTTTTCGGGTAACCTTGGCACAGTAATGCGCACAATTCCGCTCATAGCGCTTTGTTTTTGCTTAGCTGTGGCAAACAATTTTTCTCCGTTAAGCAAATACTGCTGTGCTTGTGGCAAAAAACGCTCACCAAACTCGGTAAGCTGCATGTTGCGGGTATTGCGCACAAACAGCAGCGTTCCTAATTCCTCTTCCAATTCGGCGATCATGCGCGTGACAACCTGCGGCGATACTGACATTCGCACAGCCGTTTCACGAAATTGCAAGGTCTCAGCGGCAATGCAAAAGTATTTCAAAGCGTCCAATCGATTTAACACAATTATTCCTACTTTACGAATTATCAATTCCAGATTTATTCATTGTATCAGAGTAATCTCCCTATGATAATAAATACATCGGAGTTAACAGGCGCAAATTTGGTAAAAACTGACCATACATTTCACTAATAATTTAACGCTCAGGAGTTTCTATGGAAAACCCACTTTCCCGCAGAAAATTTTTACAGACTGGTATTGCTTTATGTGTTGGTCTTACTATCCATACCGCCACTGTAATCGCCAGTCCTCAATCCGAGACAAATACAGGAGCACTTAGCATGCAACATATTCAAGATTGGGACAAAACTTTCCCCAGAAGCAATAAAGTTGATCATCAGAAAGTTAATTTTAAAAACCGCTATGGCATCACACTAACCGGAGATTTATATACACCTAAAAATGTTGATAACCAAAACTTGCCGCAATTGTTTTAAGCGGTCCGTTCGGGGCGGTAAAAGAGCAATCCTCAGGCTTACATGCGCAGATTTTGGCCGAGCGCGGTTTTGTAACGCTGGCGTTTGATCCTTCTTTCACAGGTGAAAGCGGCGGTGAAGTGCGTAATGTAGCATCGCCTGATATTTATAGCGAAGATTTCAGTGCGGCAGTAGATTTTATCGGTTTGCAACCTTTTGTTGACCGCGATCGTATCGGCGCATTAGCTATATGCGGTTTAACCGGAATGGCAATCACTGCGGCCTCGAGCGATTCCCGCATCAAAGCATTGGCAACCTCGGCAATGTACGATATGTCACGTAGTATGAGCAAAGGTTATCATGATTACTATACGCCGGAACAACGCCAAAAAGTGGTGGATTACCTGAGTCAGCAACGCTGGGTGGATGCAGAAAAAGGCAAATTTGCCACGGGGTTGCACGAAGTACCGTTCGATGAAAGCGGCAATATCATCAAGGCCGATCGCCTTTTCCCCGATGAATTGCCTGCGGATGCTGATCCCGTATCAAAAATCTTTTTTGACTATTACAAAACGCCGCGCGGTTTCCATCCACGCTCTATTAATTCGACAACCGCTTGGACAGCAACCACGCCGATGTCCTTCTTTAGCTTTCCGCTAATGGACAACATTAAACAAATTTCACCTAGACCGATTTTATTAGTAACCGGCGATAAAGCGCATTCGCGTTACTATTCGGAGGATGTTTATCAAGCTGCCGCTGAACCTAAAGAATTGGTTGTTGTATCTGACGCCGATCATGTGGATTTATATGACAATCTGGATAAAATTCCATTTGACAAGTTTGAACAATTCTTTAAAGAAAACTTGAAATAACGGCTCTTAGAGGAGCAGTATAAAGATACTGCTCTCATTTATGGTACACCAGCGATGATTGTTGTGATCACAAGGCCGATTGTTATATATGACTCTAGAGGTTGTGATGATCTTGTCTGCCTTTTAAAAAAATACAGTGGTAAATTATTTATCAATATCAGTCATGTTTTTCATTACGGTCAAGCGCGTCGATTTTGACCATTACTTGGTCAGTAAGCTCAAAATCGAATATATCCAGATTTTCCCTAATATGATCTTGATTACTCGATCCCGGTATGGCAATGACGTTTTTTTTAGACTCCACCTGTGGATAACTTGAGCGGAGGATTTATTATGTGCTAGCGCAATCTTCGAGATAATCGGATTATTGAGCGAATCTGCTGTATATCCGCGCCCACCTAAGGGATACCAGGCTTGCACAACAATTCCCTTGCTTTGTATGTATGCAATCACAGGGTTATCCTGATAATACGGGTGTATTTAAGGTCTAAGGCGGGATAGGTGCCGAAGGAAATCTTGGCTTCCTTGCTTTGCCATGTGAAACGGCAGTACCAGCTCCTGGTGCCATTCTTGGCAACAAACAGGAACAGGTCGTCAAAATCACCGATGGCGTAAGCTTTGCTTTGGGTTTGACTTGTCGGATTGCCGTCTCAGTCAGTGGCATATCGTTCTCCCCTTGTTTATTACCATGCCAGAAGGCAGGCAAACACAGATACTCACTGGAAACACTGCTTCAAGGAACGATGTCCGATTTGCCAGAATCGATGTACGAAAAATTTCCGGACGAGAAGATATTTGGGTGGACGCCGATAGACGACCTAGGGATAATTTGGCCTTTACTTTCAGAGACCTAAAGACTATTACAGATTCCAACATACAAGATGTTGGAGCGGGAAACGAGGTTCGAACTCGCGACCCCGACCTTGGCAAGGTCGTGCTCTACCAACTGAGCTATTCCCGCTTAAAGAGGTGCTTGTGAAGAAGTGGGAGCATTATACAAAATCTATTTATACTGGCAAGTCCTTTTTTTACTTTTTTGGTGCTACTGCTGGTTTTTTGTCTTTTTCCAGCTTAAAACTTCAAAAATACCAAATAAAAACAGGCGTAATACGCGGAAACGATCCTGTGCGCGCTCTTGTCGGGTTAAGGTGGCGCTGAGTAACCAGGCTTGCAGGCCATGAGTAATCACAAAGGCGGCTAAGGCGATATTGGCAATAAAGTTGGCCGGTGCGGGGTAGGGGGCAAACAGATTCCAGACTAAAAAAGTCCAAATCAGTAGATAAATCAGGCGGCCTAGCAATATAATCATAAGGATTACTCTTTATCAGTTGAAGGTTGGTATTGAAATAGTCTGGAACAGACTTGTCCAGCTTGTTTTTGGCGATGGCGCTGCCAGCTTATCGGTAGATTGAGCGGGGCGTGATGCTGCTCTGTCTCAATATAGATCCAGGCCGCAGGCGCCAGCCAGCCATATTCGCTGAGTAAGGCGATGGTTTGCGGCACCAGTCCCAACCCAAAAGGCGGATCGATAAACACCAGATCAAACTGCATGGAGGCCGGCTTGGCCAGCCAGGTTAAGCTGTCGGTCTGTATAATGCTCATCTGCTCAGCGGCTAATTTCTGCTGATTGGCCATCAGCTGACTGGCCGCGGCTCTCTCTTTTTCTAGTAAGATGGCTTGTCTGGCGCCACGGGAAACCGCTTCAAAACCGAGTGAGCCGCTGCCAGAGAAGCAGTCCAGACAATTACTGCCATCCAGATACGGCGCCAGCCAGTTAAATAGTGTCTCTTTGCTGCGATCGGTGGTCGGCCGTAAGCCTTGACTGGACAGCACGGGCAATTTGCGGCCACGCCAGCGTCCGGCAATAATGCGAATCTCGCCTTTCAGTGCCATTGGCGCGGCAGAATGGGCGGCTGTTTTAGGCTGTGCTCTATTCGTTACTTTACGGGATGTGTTATTGCGCATTGGGCTAAGTTAATTGTTCCATATCGGGTCAGCTTGACCGCGTTGCTGGCGCGGTCAAGCGTGTTACAAACTTCATCAGAGATTAGAATAGTTCAGAAGCGTTACCATTTTCATCAATGACGCGCGTGCCGATCTCTTTTTGTGCGTAGACTTTCGGTTCGGTGCCTTTAATAAAGTATTCGGTCATCTGTTCAGATTCCGGACGGGCTAATAGACCGGTCTGTTTATCAATAGTCACTTCAATAATATTATCTGGCACAGTATCAGGTTTAACCGGCTCACCCGCCAGCGCGACTTTCATATAGTCAACCCAGATTGGATTGGCAGTTTTCGCGCCACCTTCAGCGACCACCGCTGACGGTTTATTAATACTGGTTGGTGCCTGACCTAACTGGCGGCGATGATCATCAAAGCCCATCCAGACTGTTGTGACCAGATCATCACCAAAGCCGGAGAACCAGACATCTTTGGATTGATTGGTGGTCCCGGTTTTACCGCCCACATCACTGCGGCCAAGTGCACGCGCTCGCCATGAGGTGGCCAGCCAATTGCTACCAGGTTCACCATTGACCGCGGTTTTTAAGCCGGTGCGCATTAAAAAGGCTAGCTCATGACTAATCACATGCGGCACATACACCGGCGGTACGGCTATCGCAGATTCAGGCTGGGTGGTAATCTGTTGTGGTTGGTTATCCGCGGCAGGCAGATTGCCGGTGCTGATATTGGTCGGATAATTTTCAAACGTGCGATCGGCATCAGGCAGGATTAAGCCACTATTATCACTTAGCGCTGAGGCTTCCGGTACTTCGCTATCGGTTGACACGGCGGCGTTTTCGACATTATCCATGGAGAACTGGTTGCTCTGGGTATTTAACACACTAAACTGATCAATACACTCCCGGCAGATCTGTTCTGGTACATGCTGATAAATCAGGTCACCTTCGGCATACTCAATCTTATTGATTAAGAACGGCGTCACTAAGTATCCGCCATTGGCAATCACGGTATAAGCACGCGCGACTTGCAGTGGGGTAAAGGCTGCTGAACCTAAGGCTAATGACTCATTATGCGAGATATTTTGTTTCGGGAAGCCAAATCGCTCCAGATAATCAGCGACATAATCGATGCCTATCGCTCGTACGGCCCGTACCATCATCACGTTTTTCGACAGCGCTAAACCCATTCTAAGTCTTAATGGTCCGGCATACTGGGCTGGTGAGTTTTTCGGCCGCCAGGCATCACTACCGGCACTAGAACGCATAATCGGCGCATCGTTGAGAATAGTGGCCATCGTCATGCCTTTATCGAGCGCGGCAGTGTAGATAAACGGTTTAATATTCGAGCCGATTTGACGAATCGCTTGGGTTACCCGGTTAAATTTACTGATGGTGAAGTCAAAGCCGCCGACTAAGGCTTTGATTGCGCCAGTTTCCGAATTTAATGATACTAAGGCGGCGTTGACGTTAGGGATCTGGGATAGCCACCAAACCTGATTAATATTGCGTACCCAGATCTGTTGGCCCGGTTTTAGCACATCGGCAATGTTAGCCGGTAACGGGCCTTGGTTATCATCGGTCAGATATTTTCTGGCCCAAGAGACGCCCTCAAACGGAATGGTAATGCTGTTACCCTTGGCCATCATGGCAGTGGCAGTGTTGCCACTGACCGCAGTGACGACCGCTGGATATAAGTCATTATAGTTCATGTAATTATTCAGGGCTTGTTCGATTTTACTGTCATCCCATGGCGCTTCATCGGCTTTCCAGAGCACTTTTTCCGGACCGCGATAGCCGTGACGCATATCGTATTGAAAAATATTGTTGCGCACGGCTTGATTGGCGGCGACCTGATCTTTTTTACTGATGGTGGTATAGACCACATAGCCATCAGAGTAAGCATTTTCACCGTACTTGTCGTACATATATTGGCGCGCCATCTCGGCGGCATACGGGGCTGAAAAAGCAATTTTAGCCGTGTGATAACTCACGCCCAGCGGCTCGGCAACGGCCTTATCATAGTCAGCTTGGGTAATATACTGCTGATCGAGCATACGGTGTAACACCCAGTTACGGCGAGTCAGTGCCCTGTCAGGGTAAGAGATGGGGTTGTAAGCGGAAGGCGCATTCGGTAAACCGGCTAATAGGGCGGCTTCGGCCAACGTCAGCTCTTCGGCACTTTTACCAAAGAAGGTGAACGCAGCCGCGCCGACACCATAAGATCGCGAACCGAAATAGATTTTATTTAAATAGAGCGTCAAAATCTCTTGTTTGTTAAGCTCTTTCTCCATGCGAATGGCCAGAATCATCTCTTTAATCTTGCGGGGAATATTACGCTCAGGGGTTAAAAAGAAGTTTTTGGCAACCTGCTGGGTGATAGTACTACCACCTTGCGAGAAACCGCCGGATTTTGCAGCGATAAAGACCGCACGCAAGATGCCGACCGGATCGACACCATGATGTTCATAAAAGCGTGAGTCTTCGGTGGCGATCACGGCTTCTTTGAGGTATTGGGGAATATGTTCATAGGAGAGGGGAATGCGGCGACGCTCGCCAAATGAGGCAATCAGATCACCCTCAGCACTTAGCACCTGTAGCGGAGTTTGCAAACGAATATCTTTCAGTTCTGTGACGTCGGGCAGATCTTTAGAGTAGTAGACATAGCCGACGATAGCGACCACTGCCCCAAACAGGATGCAGCCGATAAAAAATTTCAAGATAATTTTAAGCGTTTTCAATACGTTCACAATCAATCCACTAAACTGGTTTTTAATGACTATCGCGCATTATACAGAATCTTGTTCAAGCGGTCAGTTAATTTATTTTTTATTGGTGAATTGAGAAAAGCTTTTCAGTTGCTATAATGACCTTCACTTTGGTTTGTTGTTCATTTTATTCATCTTTATCGCGTCATGGCGTTTTGCCGATGCGGTATTGAGCTTGGATGAGGACAGTGGAAGTGGCCAATCAATCGGATAAGCTTGGCATTTAATCGTGATAACCTCTTGGTAGGATTATCGATAGCAAACAGGGAATAGTGCATGAAAATAGGCATAAAACAGGGTCTGCTGGTGGTGATTTTAGCGGCGCTGATAGGGGGATTAGTTTACATTTTTCTCCTTAAAAATACCGATAAAACGCTGACTTTATACGGCAATGTTGATATTCGTTCAGTGAATACCGCTTTTCGAGTGAGTGGTCGATTAGCCGAGATGCGGCAGGAAGAGGGCGACACGGTTAAGCAGCAGGCGATATTAGCCAAACTCGATCCAGCGCCTTATCGCATCGCCTTACAACAAGCGCAGGCCGAGGTTGCGCAGGCGCAGGCCGCTTATCAATATGCGCAGCAGAGTTATGCGCGTCAATTACAACTACTAAAAACCCGGGCGGTATCCCAAGATGCGATTGACAGTGCCTTGGCGCAGCGCGATCAGACCCAAGCCAATCTGGCGCAGGCGCAGGCCGCACTCGCCCAGGCTGAACTGAATCTACAAGATACTATGCTGCTGGCACCAAGTGACGGCACTATCTTAACCCGCATCGTTGAGCCGGGCGCTATCATCACTCAAGGTGCGCCGGTCTATAACCTCGCACTGGTCGCGCCGATCTGGATTCGGGCTTATGTCGATGAAGTCAATCTGGCACAGGCGATACCCGGACGAAAAGTGTTAGTCTATACCGATGCTTTTCCAGATAAACCTTATCAAGGCCAGATTGGCTTTGTGTCACCAACCGCTGAATTTACGCCAAAATCGGTTGAGACCACCGTACTCAGAACTGATCTGGTCTATCGATTGCGCATTATTGTGCCACAAGCGGATGCTCATTTACGGCAGGGTATGCCGGTGACGATTCGGTTTACCCAATAGTGGTTACGGATATGCCGCCACACGTTGCGGGTGCTCAGATTGTCTTAAATGAGGTGGTCAAGTGTTTTGGCGCGGTGCAGGCGTTAAAGCCTTTATCGGTGACGCTTGAATCTGGCGGCATCATCGGTTTAGTTGGCCCGGATGGCGCCGGTAAAACCACCTTACTGCGGATGATGGCCGGTTTACTCAAACCAAGCCAAGGTCACTTACAGGTCGATGGGCTCTCTCCTTATCAGGAGCAGGCCGCTCTACGGCAACGGCTGGGTTATATGCCGCAAAAATTCGGGTTGTACGAAGATCTCTCGGTACTGGAAAATCTGACGCTATTTGCTGATTTACGCAATATCGTCGGTGAGCAGCGCCGCGCGATGTTCGAACAGTTACTCGCCTTTACCGATTTAAGCCATTTTACTGATCGCCTTGCCGGCAAACTATCTGGCGGCATGAAACAGAAATTAGGTTTGGCTTGTACCTTACTTGGCTCACCGAAAGTCCTGCTACTGGATGAACCTGGTGTTGGTGTTGACCCTATCTCCCGCCGTGAATTATGGAAAATGGTTAACCAGCTGGCCAATCAGGGTATGCTTATTTTATGGAGCACGGCTTACTTAGATGAAGCGGAGCGTTGCGAGCGCATTTTACTGCTCAATCAGGGTGAACTTTTGTATTATGGCCAGCCGGCGGCGTTAATTGAGGATGTCAGTCAGCGCACGGTATTAGTGACAGCAAAACAGCCTTTGCGTCCTTTACTGCAAACCCTGTTAGCTAGACCGGAAATTAGCGATGGTGTGATTCAAGGTGATGCGCTGCGTTTAATTGTCAAAAAAGGCATTGAGGTTGAGTCTTTGTTTGCAGCACTGGCTGATGATATGCAGATTTCGCCCACCGCAGGCCGTTTTGAGGATGCCTTTATTGACCTGCTTGGTGGCATTAAGATTAAGTCGTCGATTCTGGCTGAGATTATGACGCCGATGCTGCATGGCGAAGATGAGATCGCTATTGAAACCAGGGCGCTGACCAAGCGATTTGGCGATTTTACCGCTACCGATAAGGTCAGTTTTCAGGTGAAGCGGGGCGAGATTTTTGGCCTGCTCGGTCCTAACGGCGCCGGCAAATCCACCACCTTTAAAATGATTTGCGGATTGCTTAATATTACCGAAGGTCAGGCGCTGGTGCTGAATATGGACTTGACGCGCAGTCCAACCTTGGTGCGGCAGCGTATCGGTTATATGGCGCAAAAGTTTTCACTCTATGATAAATTGTCGATTTTACAAAATTTGCAGTTTTTCTCAGGGGTTTATGGTTTAACCGGTAAGACGCAGCGCGCTCGTATCGATGAGATGCTGACAGCCTTTAATTTTCACCCGATAGCTCATCAGGCTACCGAGACGTTATCCCTCGGTTTTAAACAGCGCTTAGCACTGGCCTGTGCGTTAATGCACAGGCCAGATATTCTGTTTTTAGACGAACCGACCTCCGGTGTCGATCCCATCACGCGACGGGAATTTTGGCTGCATATCAACAGCTTAGTCGAGAAGGGGGTGACTGTGATGGTGACCACCCATTTTATGGATGAGGCGGAATATTGCGATCATATTGGCCTGATTTATCAGGGCAAGCTTATCGCGCTGGGTACGCCTGATCAGCTGAAAGCGCAGGTTAAAACTGCCCAGCAGCCTGAACCCACGATGGAGCAGACCTTTGTTGAGTTGGTGTTATCTTATGGAGAAAAAGCGTGATGGTGATCGCGACACGTCGATTATGGGCCTTATGCCGCAAAGAGACCTATCAGATCATTCGTGATCCCAGTAGTTGGTTGATTGCGGTATTAATTCCGATCTTGCTGTTAGTGATTTTTGGTTATGGCACCAATTTGGATGCCACGCGCATTAATGTGGGGGTAGTGGTACCGCAGCAAAGTGAGCCGGCACAGCGATTTTTACAGACCCTCAGGGGTTCACCTTTTATTACGATAAAACAGCTGACGACTGAGATTGAGCCGCTGAAGCAAGCGATCTCAAGGAGTGAGATTCGGGCGATGATTGTCCTGCCGAGTGATTTTGCCCAGCGTTACGCCGAAAATAGCGCGAATATTCAGCTGATTACCGATGGCAGTGAACCTAATACCGCCCATTTTGTGCAGGCCTATCTGCAGGGGGTGCTACAAATTTGGCAGCAGCAGACGCAGCAGGATTTAGGGCAAAGCAGTGCCAATAGTGCGGATATCAGCCTACGTTACTGGTTTAATGCTGCCGCGATTAGCCGGCGCTTTATTATTCCGGGGGCGATTACGATTATTATGACGGTGATCTGTTCTATCTTAACGTCGCTGGTGATAGCCAGAGAGTGGGAGCGGGGTACGATGGAGAGCCTACTGGCGACGCCAATGACCAAATGGGAGCTACTGCTCTCAAAATTACTGCCGTATTATGTCTTAGGACTGATTGCCTTAGTGATTTGTATGCTGTTTGCGCTGTGGGTGCTACAGGTACCTTATCGCGGTTCATGGATATTACTGTTTGTGCTCAGTAGCCTGTTTCTGTTTTCGGTGTTGGGCATGGGGCTGCTAATTTCAACTATCACCCGTAATCAGTTTAATGCGGCAATGGTGGCATTAAATGCGGCCTTTTTACCGGCGGTGATGCTATCTGGTTTTGTCTTTGAGGTGAGCAGTATGCCGGCGATTATCCGCGCCATAACCTATATTATCCCGGCAAAATATTTTGTCAGCACCCTGCAAACGCTGTTTTTAGCGGGGGATATGATGTGGGTATTAATCATCAACGGGATTTTTCTGCTCTCATTTACCCTCTTGATGATGGGCCTGGTTCTCTATAAAACCCGTTTACATTTGGATTAAGTGATGCGTAATAATCATATATTGATTGTCATTATGCGAATCTGGACACTGATTTGCAAAGAGCTACTGCTATTGCTAAGAGATAAGCAGACGCGGATTGTCTTAATTATGCCGGTTTTAGTGCAAGTTACCATTTTTCCTTTTGCCGCGACCCTCAATGTCTCTAACGCGACGCTGGCTATCTATGATCAAGATCATGGTCAGCCGGCGCAGGAGCTGATTGCCCGGTTAGCGCAAGCCGAGCCTTTTTCCCGCTTAGATTTTGTTGATTCACGCAGCGCCTTACAGTCATCGATTGATAATCAGACCGCGCTGCTGGCGGTCATTTTGCCGGCCAATTTCTCCCAGCAGCTGCTTAGTCCATCACCGGCTGATCAAACCTCGGCAGTGCAGCTCGTGTTAGATGGCCGTCACTCAAACAGCGCTCAGCTGGCCGCCAATTATGTACAGCAAATTATTGCCCAGTATCGGCAAGCGCTAGTTTGCCAGCAAACGCAGCAGTGTCAATCGACCCAGCTGGTGGTGAGAAACTGGTTTAATCCTAATTTAGATTACAAGTGGTTTGTATTACCGTCACTGGTGGCACTGATTACCACCATTGGCGTGTTAGTGGTGACCGCTTTATCGATAGCGCGCGAGCGTGAGCAGGGCACCTTTGAGCAGTTGTTGGTCTCACCCTTAAGCACCTGGCAGATTTTTATTGGCAAAGCGATACCGGCATTAGTGATTGCAATGGTTCAGGGATCGATTATTCTGCTGGTGGGGATCTTCTTTTTTCAGATTGTTTTTCAAGGCTCACTGCTGCTGTATTACTTCTGCATGCTGATCTATGGGTGTTCGTTGGTTGGGTTTGGGTTATTAATTTCCGCACTTTGCTCTACACAGCAACAAGCCTTTATCGGTATCATTGTGTTTATGGTGCCGGCCATTTTACTGTCTGGCTATATTTCACCGGTTGAGAACATGCCGGAAATTTTGCGATATATCACTTGGGTCAATCCAGTGAGACATTTTACTGAGCTGACTAAACAGATCTATCTAAAAGGAGGCTCGTTGCCGATGGTGTGGCAGAGTCTCTACCCGTTATTGGTGATTACCGTGTTTACCATTAGTCTGGCATACCTCTTTTTTAAAAAACGTATAGGATAAGATATGAATAAGCTTCATCCCTTAATTAAACAGCGTTATGCTGAAATTGGTAGTAATGAGCTTGGCTATATGCCCAATGTGCTCGACTGTGTGTTACAAAGTCTCGATACCATTGTGCGTGATGAGCGGGTGCCAGAAGAGCTGCGTGAACGAGCGGCGTTTGCGGCAGCCAATTTACTGATCAGTGATTATAGTAGCGATTTAACTGCCTAAAGGAGACTGACCCATGTCAGGCGCTCAGTTTTAATCATGAGAGAAGGCAGCATTGGCGGCCTTTTTTAGGCGCTGATGAACCCTGTTTAGGCTCGGCGAGAACTCATGATTTTGGAATAAGTGCCTTGCTAATATTAAATATGCGTTACGTTTTACTGAGTGAGAGCCGTTCGCGTTTTTTAATTGGTAAGGTGACGATAAAGCGGGTTGAGATATCGTCAGATTCAGCATGAATCTGGCCCTTTAAGGTTTCAATAATCGATTTTACAATGGCCAGACCAATACCGGCTCCTTCACCATTACGCTGCCGTGATTTATCCACACGATAGAAACGATCAAAGAGTTTGGGCAGATGCTTCGGCTCTATCTTTTTACCCGGATTACTAATCGTAAACTGGACCCATTTTTTATCGACCTCTTTTAAAGTGACATGAATGGTCTGTTCTGAGGGAGTATAGCGGATAGCATTGGAAATCAGATTGCTAATGGCGCGATTGAGCATTAAACGATCGCCTTCGATTGGGGGCACCTCACCTGCCAGTTTAAAGGCAATATTCTTATCTTCAATCAAGGGCTCAAAGTAGTCAAAGATAAAATGGAAGGTGTCTAGCAGATCAATCTCAACTAGTTCTGGCGTTAATAATTTATTATCGGCTTGTGCAAGGAAGAGCATATCAGAGATCATTTTTGAGAGCTTCTCATACTCTTCCAGATTAGAGTACAGAATTTCCCGATACTCATCGGTGGTGCGCGCATTGCTGAGGGCTATCTGGGTTTGGGTCGCCAAATTGGTGATGGGGGTTCTGATCTCATGGGCAATATCCGCGGTAAAATTGCGTTGCCGCTGAAAGACATCTTCAATCCGCGCTAACATATCATTAAAAGCCTGAATAATACCGATAAATTTGACCGGCACGACATCCAGAGGAATACGGTAGCTTAAATGTTTAGAGGTGACGCTTTCAATGCGTTTAATCAGACGTGAAATCGGTCTTTGGGTCAGATAAATAGCAATCAGGGTCCAAATAAATGAGATCATCCCGGTAATCATAATTAAGGTGGTCAGACCTTCTCGCAAGCGGTAAATATATTGGAGTTGCTGCTCTTGTCCAACCGCCGTGATAATGCTGTATTGATTGCCATTGGGCGAGTTAAAATTAGCAATCGCGATACGATAGAAGCGTCTGTTTTCATCCCAAATGGCGGTTTTGCGGGTGCTGGCTAAAAAATTAAACTGTGAAGTCTGCTGAATAATGGCTAAATTTGGACCGGGTGTATTTAAGATCACATTGCCATGCTGATCTTCGATATAGACAAATAAACGGTAGTGACTGGATAAGATCAGTGACATATTTTGTTCGATTTTATTCAACTCTTTTGGGCTACTTGGCTGCCTGACAGTTAGCTCGCTTTCTAATGAACTAATCACCGCATTGAGTTCAGAAATACTCTGGTTAATGGCATATCGTTCAAACGAGCGTTCAATAAAGTAGCTGAGAATAAACAGTAAAATTGAGGTGACGCTACACACTAAAATCGCCAGTCGAAAAGACGAAAACAGCGTATATTTTACATTAGTTTTCATCCACGATATCCAATTTGTAACCCATACCACGCACTGTATGGATCAGCTTGGGTTCAAAATTTGCATCGACTTTATTACGTAAACGGCGAATGGCCACATCAATCACATTCGTGTCACTATCAAAATTCATATCCCAAACCTGAGAAGCAATCAGCGACCTTGGCAAGACCTCTTTAGGGTGACGCAGAAAATATTCCAGCAGTAAAAACTCTTTATTGGTTAAATCAATGCGTTTATCGGCGCGTGTGACGGTGCGTTTAGGGAGATCCATGACTAAGTTAGCCATGCTCAACTGATTTTGGTAAATTTGCGGGCTGTTACGTCGCAATAGTGACTTAATTCGTGCCAGTAATTCAGCAAAAGAGAAGGGTTTAACCATATAGTCATCGGCACCCAGATTCAGGCCTTTCACCTTATCTTCGATGCTGCCCATGGCCGATAACAGTAAAATTTGTGACTCTTTTTTTGCCTCTCTTAAGGATTGTAATATTTTCCAACCACTAATATCCGGTAACATAATATCAAGGACAATCAGATCATACTCTTCTGTCATGGCTTTATGGTAACCATCTAAACCGTTATGGGTCAGATCCACTATATAGCCAGATTCGACCAGACCTTGCCTTAGGTATTCACCTGTCTTCTGTTCATCCTCGACAACTAATAGTTTCATGACTGCTCCGGTTTTAGCAATTGATTTCAACATCAGCATAGAACATCACGACCAAACTGAAGATGACAAATAAATGACAAAATTGTCATATACATGTCATGTTTGCGTTCGAATTGGACTGTTAGTATAGCACCTGAATCAACTACATAGTTTTCTAGTTAGTTTTCTAGTTAGTTTTTTCATTGTTTTATTTCCTTTCATCCATTCCTTGCATTTTGCACCCCAGCTTTTTTAGCTGGGGATTTTTTTATCTAAATTTTGTTCAGCACCACCGCGCTTTCCATATGTTCAGTATAAGGGAATTGATCAAACATTGCCAGATGTGAAATACGATGAGTTTGGCTTAAGGTTTGCATATTTTCCTTTAATGTCATTGGGTTACATGAAATATAGAGTATCTTTGGATATTGGCTAATCATGGCCAAGGTCTCAGCATCAAGTCCTGCTCGAGGCGGATCGACTAACACGGTTTGACATTGATAAGCCGAGAGATCGACACCTTTTAAACGGTTAAAACTGCGTTCGCCCCGGATCGCCTGGGTAAACTCTTCGGCTGACATGCGTAAAATCGTCACATTTTCAATCCGGTTGACCGCGATATTATATTGGGCTGATTCGACTGACGATTTTGATATTTCGGTAGCGAGTACTTGTTTGAAGTTACGTGCCAGTGCCAGTGAAAAATTACCATTACCACAATAGAGCTCTAACAGGTCACCTTGGGCATCTTGGGTGACCGATAATGCCCACTCTAACATTTTGATATTTATCGCTGCATTTGGCTGAGTAAAACTATTTTCCACCTGACGGTAAATAATCGGCTGCTGATTGACCACTAAAGTCTCTTCGATATAGTCATGTTCAAATGCCCTTTTTTGTTTAGTGGCTCGGCCAACGATCTCGACCGCGATGCCTTGACGGCTAAAATAGGCTTTGAGTGGATCAATGTGCGCAGCCCAATGATCATCGAGTTTTTTATGATAGAGCAGGCTGATGAGGAGCTGTCCACTGAGCGTAGATAAATAATCGACTTGAAACAGTTTATGGCGCAGTATCTTAATCGGTTTGATATAGGCTAACAGCAGAGTCATCGCTTGATTGATTAATTGAGAGGCGACCGGAAATTCAGTGATTTTTATGCGTTGTTTGGTTTGGCTATCAAACATAATATGATAGAGGTCATCTCCCTCATGCCAGATACGAAATTCAGCCCGCATTCGGTAATGGCTAATCGGAGACGCGAAGGCTTGTACTGGTGGCGGGGCAAATTCTGCCATCAGCGTGGTTAATCTATTGATTTTAGCGGTAAATTGGCTTTGATAAGCGGTTTGGGAAAATTCAATTGTCATAAAAGTTAGCAAGTTTAAGTAGCGTGAATGATAAAATCGTATTAAGTTATCTATTTTATGTAAAATAGCCATAAAATCAAATCACTGATTTTATCACGCGGCATTAATCAACAAATCGTTAGCATAAAGAGTAAAAAAATGGTCAGGCAGAATAGTGGACGTAGGATTCGTGAAGAAAAACAGGCAGTCGGCTATATGATAGCGCTGTATTGTCAGCGTCATCACCAACCCCGACATTCACGAAGCACACTTACCCAAAACGGACTTCCCCAAAATAGATGTCCCGAAAACAAACAGACTCTTTGTGAGCACTGTCAGGATTTATATGACTACGCGATGCAGCGTTTAACGCTCTGCCGTTTTGGTGAAGATAAGCCAACTTGTGCACACTGCCCGAAACACTGTTATCGAAAAGATTATCAACGGCACATTAGACAAGTGATGCGTTTTGCAGGGCCGCGGATGATATTTTATCATCCGCTGATTGCGATTCGCCATTTAATCCAACATCTGCAAAGTAGGAGAACCAGATGAAAAAAGCGATCAATCGAGATACTCAACTCTGTATCTCAATATCCGCCCGCCCGAGCAATTTTGGTACCCGTTTTCATAATTATCTCTATGATCATTTAGACCTTGATTATATCTATAAAGCCTTTGCGATCAAAGATGTGGCCGGTGCGATTGCCGGGATTCGTGCGCTAGGTATTCGTGGCAGTGCCGTCTCTATGCCATTTAAAGAGGCGTGTATCGAGTGGCTCGATGAACTAGATGTTTCCGCCAAATCGATTATGTCGGTCAATACGATTGTTAATACGCAAGGTTATCTAAAGGCTTATAATACCGACTATATTGCGGTTGCGCATTTATTACAAAATCCGGCGATGAATCATGATATCCCCTTTGTCTTAAAAGGCAGCGGCGGTATGGCCAAAGCGGTGCTGGGCGCACTGGCCGATAGTGGTTTTAAACATGGTATTATTTTGGCCCGTAATCAGGAGAGGGGGCAGGCACTGGCCACGCACTATCACTACCGATATGTTACCGATGAGCAGGATTTGCAACCCGCAGACCTGGGTATGCTGATTAACGTAACGCCGGTAGGGATGGCGGGCGGCCTAGAAGTCAATGATTTGGCATTCCCTGCTGAGTTAATTGCTCAGGCGCAGGTGATTTTTGATGTGGTAGCACTACCCGTTGAAACGCCGATGATTAAGCTGGCGCGTTCATTGGGCAAGACCGTGATTAGCGGCGCGGACGTCGGGGTGATTCAGGCGGTCGAACAGTTTGTGTTATATACCGGCATACGTCCATCAGCCGATTTAATTCAGCAAGCAGCTGATTTTGCTCGACAAGTTTAACCGATGACGTCTGATGAAGTGTCGCCATACACGCTAATGTTATGCTGATAAGGATGAGATGGCGTGGTGTGTGTGATGATCAGGCTAAACGATAGGATGCCGTTTAGCCTGTCAATTGGGATAGCGCTATTTACCCATAATATTGGTAACTTTAATCAGATAATTGCGCGACTCTGCCGACGCGTGATCTGAGGTTAATTTTTGATAAACCTGTTCTGGCGAGAGACGGTTTATCTCATCAACCGCTTTACTTCGGTCTTTAGAGAAGGTCATCAGTACGCTACCTGCGCCGCCATTGTAGGAGGTTATCATCGCATATTTCATCGAGATGGGGTTGCGGATACCGACTAAATAGCGGTCGCGAATCATTGCCAGATAGGCTGATCCCATATCAATATTATTCTTGGGTTCGAGTAAGAAAGAGCGTGATGGCTCGCCACTTTTTCCCCATGCACTATAGAGATCACGCCCGGCAGTATGCTGCTGGACTTGCATTAAACCTAAGGCATCAGAACGACTCACTGCAAATGGATTGTAGTTAGACTCGACTTTCATAATCGCTAAAATTAGCGCTTCATCTAAGCGGTAATTCTGCGCCGCGGTTTTAACCAATGGTAAAAATTTGTGGGCGCGCTCATCAACGTGGTTGGCCACCAGATTAATCGTTACATAAGCGATCTGTTTACCACCCGATTGGCGAGTTTTGAGTTGATTGGCTAACAGGTAATCGGCAAAACGATTGGCTCGCCATGGCCAGCGAATCGCTTCGCCCATGTTATCGACCACCTGCTTATAAAGAAAAGGTTCTTGTGTGGAATCATGTATCGCCTGACTATTTAACAGATCGACTGGCTCAGCCAGTAACAGCGTTGAGGTGATGGCGGCATAGAGTGCCGGTTTTGCGTCGGTTTCAAGTGTTTCAATCGTGATAACACCAGACACAAAATTGATATGAACGCGCGTCTGTAAGTCTTCACTATATTGAACATAATCTTTCGGACCGGCGATCAGCACCTCTTTCGACCCCCAAATATCTTGAATATTATCTGAGATTTGATTAATCAAAATATTTAAGGCATTGGTATCTTTCGTATAGACCGGCTGGGATTTTTTGGGCGTGGGCGAACTTGAACACGCCGATAAAATCAGCGCCGCAATCGTCATGGCAATCAGTTGTTTATTTGGCATAATGTTATGACTAATTTAGGTAGATTAAATCGATTTATTTCGCTTTTTCAGGGGTGTAGCCATTAATTTCGATGTCTTGCCCTTCAAACAGAAATTTAATCATCTCAGCTTCAAGCTGTTTACGATGCGCTGGATTCATCATGTTCAATTTATGTTCATTAATCAGCATCGTCTGTTTGCTCAGCCACTCAGCCCAAGCCTGTTTAGATATCTCATTATAAATGCGTTTACCCAATTCGCCCGGATAGAGCTGAAAATCAAGCCCCTCTGCTTCTTTATTTAAAAAATGACAAAATATAACTCTGTTCATAACCATCCTTTTCGCTCAATATGATATTTGATGATAATAGGAAAATTATCATCCGTTGTCTATGTAAAGATAGCGTTATTTCATAGGGAAAGCGTTCTTTTACGCTGATGCCATCTCCAGATTAGTGAACCAGCGACATTTTGGCGACCACCTCCAATAAGTTTTTCACTGGCGTTGCCAGACCTATTTTGGCTGGATGATGCAGATCATACCAACAGCCATTGCCCGGTAATGTGGGGGGCTTTTCGGTATCAATTACCCCATAAATAGGCACGATATCCAGATGAAAATGGGTGAAGGTATGGCGAAAACAGATCAGTTGCTGACGATGATGCAGACTGATCTGCGCAGTTTTAAGATAGTCATCGAGCTCCGTTAAGCTGGCAAATTGTGGAAAACAGTATAAGCCACCCCAAATACCCTGCGTAGGTCGCTGCGCTAACCAGACCGATGATTGATTCGCTAATATCAGAAAATAAGCAGTTTTTTCTGGGATAGTCTGTTTGGGTTTTTTGGTTGGATAGTCGGCCCAACGTTGTTGTTGGTTGGCCAGACAATGCTGCGCTACCGGACAGAGGTTACATTTCGGTTTGGTGCGGGTACAGATCATCGCGCCAATATCCATCATCGCTTGATTAAATTGTGCCACACGTTTGGCGGGCGTAACCGATTCACTCAGTTGCCAAAGCTGGTTTTCGACCGTTTTTATACCCGGCCAACCTGAAACTGCAAAATAGCGGGCTAGTACCCGTTTTACATTGCCATCTAAAATAGCGAAATGTTGATTTTGTGAGAGCGATAAAATCGCCCCGGCGGTTGAGCGGCCAACACCCGGTAAGTCAATAACCTGGGCAAATTGGGTGGGAAACTCACCGTGATACTGCTGAGCAATTTTTTGAGCAGCCTGATAGAGATTGCGCGCCCTTGCATAGTAACCGAGTCCAGTCCACAGGTGAAGGACATCATCGATATTGGCATTCGCCAGATCGCTGACTGTTGGAAAGTGTTCAGTAAATCGCTGAAAATAGGGGATGACTGTAGCAACTTGAGTTTGCTGTAACATGACCTCAGAGAGCCAGACATGATAGGCACTTTTTTCTATTTGCCAGGGCAGCGTTTTACGACCAAATTGATCGTACCAGTGAAGAACGGCATCAGAAAATGATGCCTGAATTGGTGGTGTCATGGGTGATTTATATCATCGGTAATAGAGAAACACTCGGATAGCAACCGAGTACTTTTAAAAATAGCGTGATCGCTGAAAGCTCTTTTAGCGCCGCTTGCATATCGACAGAGGAGAGATTACCTTGTAAATCGACATAGAACATCTCTTCCCACGGATTGCCATGAATCGGTCTGGATTCGAGTTTAGTCATGGCAATATTATGTTTGCGCAGAATCAATAATGCATCGACCAGCGCCCCTGACTGTTGTCCGGTTTTCATTAAAATCGTGGTTTTGGCCGGAATTTGGCGGGAAACATCGATAGGTTTTCTGGCAAGCACAATAAAGCGGGTAATATTCTCTTTTTGATCGGCAAAATTATGTGCCAGTACTTTTAAACCATATAGCTCGCCACCGGCTTTATTGCCCATGGCGGCAACATTGGGTTGATTAATGTTTGCGACCATTTCCATGGCTGATGAGGTGCTATCGCAGTAGATAATTTTCCAATGCGTATATTTTGCCAGAAATTGCGTGCACTGCTGGAACGGTTGTGGATGACTATAGACAGTATCGATGTGACTTAAGTCGGTATCCCCGGCGGCTAAAATGCAGTGGTCGATAGGGAGGGCCAGTTCACCAATAATATGCAAATTGGTTTTTTGTAGCAAGTCATAGACTTCATTAATTGATCCCGAACTGCTGTTTTCGACTGGCACGATACTATAGTCGACCAAACCGTCCTCAGCTTGCTGAAAAATCTCGGCAAAACTACGGCAACCACATTCGATCAATTGATCAAAATGCATATCAGCATAACGTCGGGTGGCTAAATGAGAGTAGGAGCCTCTCGGCCCTAAAAAGGCAAACTTAGCCGTTTTTTGGGTATTGGCATTGAGATGTTTTTGCAACATTTTTTGCTGCGTTAATACGCCATCTTCAATAATAATTTGGTAGAGGCGGGTAATATAAAGCTCATCAAGATGATACTTTTTGCCCTCACACAGTAACATATTGAGCAGTTGATGCTCGTGTTCGGTATCCCTAACCGGTAAATTGGCGGCAATTTTAGTCTGAATGATGTCGATGGCAAGATGGTTTCTTTCGGCTAATAACTTTAATAGCGATTTGTCTAATTCATCCATACTGTCTGTGAGTTTTTTTAATTGCATTGTCGTCATAATGAGTGATATCTAAAAACAGATTTGACTAAAATTATCGCATAAGATAAAGGCACTATACAGTGCCTTTGCAGATTATATTGAGAAATATTTATTCTGTGGCAAGATTTTTGATACTTTCATAAGCACGGCGTGCTTCTGCTTTATGTTGTGATTTATTCAGTTGTCTTTCCAGTTTACTAATTAATTCATTGATAGCGACATACATGTCATCATGTTTGGCGGAGGCGACTAAAGTTGCCCCTTTGGTTGTGATGGTCGCATCAATAATAAAACCATCAGGTTCTTTTGATAAAATAAGATGAGGATTAATGAGTTCGGCGCGCCATTTATCTAATTTAGTGAATTTCTCCTCTAAATAGCTTCTAATTGCAGGAGTGATATCCATTTGTTTACTGGTGATATTTAAACTCATAATTGATCTCCTTTTTTAGAATAACAACCGCTAATCAGTGGTTGACTTAATGACTACATTGGCAAAATATGTTTCCGTCGTCAATCATTAGTTTCCCAGTATTTTAACAAAAAATGTGCTTTTTTTAGTAAAGGTGTATCAGTGAGTCAACCTGATCTTTTTATGCCGATAATCTGGCGTTAATTAATCATCACTTGAGAATCCCAGCTCAGGCAGCAGCTGATCATCCAGATAAGCTTTATCTTGTCTCATTTGCAGTCTGCCATCAATAAACCATTTTATGACTAACGGATAGATCAGATGTTCTTGTGTCACGACTCGCTGGGCGATATCCACAACTTCATCTTCTGGGAAAATAGGCACTTTAGCTTGTAAAATGATCGGCCCGCCATCAAGCTGCTCGGTGACAAAATGAACCGTGGTACCATGTACGCTATCTTTGGCATCGATGGCGCGTTGATGGGTATTTAAGCCTGGATACTTAGGCAATAAAGAGGGATGGATATTGAGCATCTTTCCCGCATAATGTTCAACAAACGAGGCGGTTAAAATCCGCATATAGCCAGCAAGCACAATAAGATCCGGCTGATACTGATCGATAATATTAGCGACGGCAACATCAAACTGTTCACGCGTCGCATAAGTATGATGATCGATCACATGGGTTGGGATATGGGCTAACTGGGCTCTTTCTAATGCATAAACCCCGGGTTTATTACTCACTACCGCGGCAATTTGGGCCGCTATTTTACCGTTTTGACAAGCGTCAATAATGGCTTGCAAATTTGAGCCGTTACCTGAAACCAGCACAACTATTTTTTTCATCATAATCCTATCGCGTTTAATTTATCGCTTATCATCGATAAAATAGGGCCGTGATTTAAACAGCCAATTGACGTCGCTATTTTATCACTACCGTTTCCTGACTACTGGTGGCTTTTATCTGGCCTAATAACCAAGCGTGTTCACCTTGGCTATTTAAAAAGTCGATAGCGGCCTCAGCTTGGTTTGCCGGTAAAACAATGATCATACCGACGCCACAGTTAAATGTGCGGTACATTTCATGACGGCTAACATTGCCGGCTGTTTGTAACCACTGAAAGACAGCCGGCCATTGCCAACTTGATTCATCGATGATGGCTTGGGTATTTTCGGGTAATACACGCGGAATATTTTCCCAAAAGCCGCCTCCGGTTATATGGGCAATGGCATGAGGATGGCATGTCTCAAGCAGAGCGAGGATAGATTTAACATAAATTTTGGTTGGGGCTAACAGGTGATCTGCTAACGGTCTGTTTTCCAGCTGAGTGTTGAGCGGATCGGTTTGGCTAACGGCTAAAATTTTACGCACCAGCGAGTAACCATTTGAGTGGGGACCACTGGAGGCTAACGCCACAATCACATCGCCGTCTTGAACTTGAGAACCATCGATGATCTCATCTTTTTCAACCACGCCGACACAAAAACCAGCGATATCGTAGTCACCACCATGATACATGCCGGGCATCTCTGCGGTTTCACCACCGACCAGCGCACAACCTGACTGTTTACATCCTTCGGCAATCCCGGTCACAACGCGTGTGGCAATGTCGACATCGAGCTTGGCTGTTGCATAATAATCTAAAAAGAAAAGTGGCTCGGCGCCTTGGACAATCAGGTCATTGACGCACATGGCCACTAAGTCGATACCGATTGCATCATGACGACTCAGATCCATGGCTAAACGTAATTTTGTGCCAACGCCATCGGTGCCGGAAACTAAGATGGGTTGTTGGTATTTTTGCGGGATAGCACATAACGCACCAAATCCCCCCAAACCGCCGATCACTTCAGGGCGACGAGTCTCTTTTACCACATGTTTGATGCGATTCACTAATTCATTGCCGGCATCAATATCAACACCCGCGTCTTTATAGCTTAAAGATTGTTTGTCAGACACAGCAAAACCCTCGAGTTTTATTATGTAAGGTGAAATGTGTCTGTTATCTTAGCAGCGTTAAGTTATTATGGCGATAGCCCTTTTCAAGAGAATTCAATATTTTACGTTTCAGGGGGAAAGGGGCGGATATTCGCTGTCAATATAGGGCATAATCTCCGATTGCAATTTACGATAGATACGCTATAATCAGCGCCTATTTCGTGGAAATGGCTGAGTTAGAGATCGGCGTTTCTTTATTTTTATTATTTAGATGTTTTAGGAGTTATTATGTCTCTAAGCGCTGAAGCTAAAGCTGCAATCGTTGCTGAATATGGTCGCGATGCAAAAGATACCGGTTCAACTGAAGTTCAAGTTGCCCTATTAACTGCGCAAATCAACCATTTACAAGGTCATTTTGCTGAACATAAAAAAGACCATCATAGCCGTCGTGGTTTATTACGTATGGTATCTAGCCGTCGTAAATTACTTGATTACCTAAAAGGTAGTGATGTTGAGCGTTATTCTCAACTTATCCAACGTTTAGGTTTACGTCGTTAATTTCGACGGTCTATCGATAAAAAAGAGGCTAAGGCCTCTTTTTTATTATGTACAAAACAGTCCGCAAAATATCATTCGTATTAACATCAAATCCATCGTTAAGATAGCAAACTTACGCCTTTGATGACTATTGTCTATGTATTAAGACGCTGTTTTATTCGATAAAACGGGTGTTCTCCACCGTAATAGTCTCTGGATGGGATGTTTGTGTAGCATATACCCAAACGATAATTCAGCACGCCCTATCTCTTGCTTAGGCTGACCGATGAATTTAATTTTTAAAGCGTTTTATTGCGTCTGTTTTTGATGTATAATTTAGCCTGATTTTTTGCAACATCCGCTTCATGTTTTACGCGCGGCTAATGAGAGCTTTATTCTGATTGAGATCAATGAGGATAGATTTGTCATTAGTCGTGAGTATGGAGCCGGTCTTTATTATTTTATTTAAACATTAAGAGGAACTTACTTTGTTTAATCCGACTATTCAAAAATTTCAATATGGTCAACATACGGTAACATTAGAAACCGGTATTATGGCGAGACAAGCCACGGCTGCCGTTATGGTGAGCATGGATGATACCGCGGTATTTGTGACTGTTGTGGCCAATAAAAAAGTCAAAGAAGGTCAGGACTTTTTTCCATTAACGGTCAATTATCAAGAACGTACTTATGCAGCAGGTCGAATTCCTGGTGGCTTCTTTAAACGAGAAGGCCGTCCAAGTGAGGGTGAGACCTTAACTGCACGTCTTATCGACCGTCCTTTGCGTCCACTCTTCCCAGAAGGTTTTGTGAATGAAATTCAGATCATTGCCACTGTGGTTTCAGTTAATCCTGAAATTAGCCCAGATATCGTGGCATTGATTGGTGCTTCTGCGGCATTATCACTGTCAGGATTACCGTTCAATGGTCCTATCGGTGCTGCGCGCGTTGGTTTTATTGATGATAAATTCATTCTGAACCCAACCACCAGTGAATTAGCAACGAGCCGCTTAGATTTAGTGGTTGCGGGTACGAAAAACGCGGTATTAATGGTTGAATCTGAAGCTGATTTACTGACTGAAGAGCAAATGTTAAGTGCGGTTGTCTTTGGCCATGATCAGCAACAAGTGGTTATCGACAATATCAATGAATTTGTCGCTAAAGCGGGCAATGCCAAATGGGATTGGCAGCCACCTGTAAAAAATGAGACGCTTTATCAAGCGGTTGCTCAACTTGCTCAGGCGCGTTTGGGCGAAGCTTATCGTATTACTGAGAAACAAGCGCGTTATGCGCAAATCGATACGATTAAAGATGACGTTTTAGCCACATTAAAAGCACAGAATGAAGAGTTAGAAGAGAACGAAGTTTTAAATATTATTATCGATTTAGAGAGTAAAATTGTTCGTCATCGTGTCATTGCCGGTGAACCTCGTATTGATGGTCGCGAAAAAGATATGATTCGTGCGCTTGATATCCGTACTGGCGTATTGCCGCGTACCCATGGTTCATCACTCTTTACCCGTGGTGAAACTCAAGCCTTAGTCACAGCAACATTAGGGACTGAGCGTGATGCACAAACGATTGATAATTTAACCGGTGAATATACCGATCGTTTCTTACTTCATTATAACTTCCCTCCGTACTCTGTGGGTGAAACCGGTATGGTTGGCTCACCAAAACGTCGTGAAATTGGTCATGGTCGTTTAGCGAAACGAGGCGTCGCAGCAGTCATGCCTTCAACCGATGAGTTTCCCTATACCGTTCGTGTTGTGTCTGAAATTACGGAGTCAAATGGTTCATCTTCAATGGCATCAGTCTGTGGTGCTTCGTTAGCGCTTATGGATGCGGGTGTGCCGATTAAAGCCTCTGTTGCTGGTATTGCGATGGGACTTGTTAAAGAGGGTGATGATTTTGTTGTGCTTTCAGATATCTTAGGTGATGAAGATCATTTAGGTGATATGGACTTTAAAGTTGCCGGTACGAGTACAGGCGTTAGTGCTTTACAGATGGATATCAAAATCGAAGGTATCACCAAAGAGATTATGCAGGTTGCTTTAAATCAGGCGAAAGGCGCTCGTTTACATATTTTAGGTGTTATGGAACAAGCGATTAACACGCCGCGTAAAGAGATCTCTGAGTTTGCACCACGCATTTATACGATTAATATCAATCCAGATAAGATTCGTGATGTTATCGGTAAAGGCGGTGCAACTATTCGCGCTTTAACTGAGGAAACAGGGACGACCATTGAAATTGAAGATGACGGTACCATTAAAATTGCTGCATCAGATGGTGAGAAGGCACAACGTGCAATTCAACGTATTAATGAAATTACGGCTGAGATTGAAGTGGGTACTGTCTATGCGGGTAAAGTGGTGCGTATTGTTGATTTTGGTGCTTTTGTTGCCATCGGTGGTGGCAAAGAGGGGCTTGTTCATGTCTCTCAAATTGCTGATCATCGTGTTGAGAAGGTCTCTGATTATTTACAAGTTGGTCAAGAAGTTCAAGTTAAAGTACTTGAAATCGATCGACAAGGACGTATTCGTTTAAGTATGAAAGAAGCACAGGAAAAAGCACCTGAAGCAGCGGTAAGTAGTGAAACTGCTGAGTAATTGCTAATATTATCGACAAGTAAGATAGTTTTTTTTGCACTAAATGATAAATAAAATAGTTCATTTAGCGATAGCATGGTAAACTATCTTCACTTGTCTGTATTTAGTCTATCTGAAAATATCATCTCTCGTCGATTTTGTCGGCCTATCGGGATATAACTGATAATCAATAATAGCAAAAAGTGAATAATTAACGTCGTTTTGCTATCAAAAATAGCTAAGAATAACTATTGATCATGATATATTTTTTCAGATTCAGTGAATAGTGGATTGAAAAACGATATATCGTTCATATATTCAGTAAAGCGCATAGGATTTGGGAGCGGATGATGAGGATAAACACAATGAGAGTGCTATTAGTGATAATAGCTGCGTTATGTTTAACGGATTGTCAGTCATCCAGCCATTCAGCTCTCCCTGTTTTGGCGATACCAGAACAAATTAGTTATGATAACGAACTTGAATTAGCGCAAATCAGTAACCAGCTTAGTCAGTCTAAACTTGATGAGCTGACGCGTATAAAACTACTGTATCGTCGCGGCACATTATATGATTCGTTAGGTTTTCATACGTTTGCACGTAGTGATTTCATGACTATTTTAGCCATGGTGCCAACGATACCTGGGGTTTATAATTATCTGGGTGTTATCGCTGCCGGTCAGGATGATGCTGATTCGGCTTTATTAGCTTTTAATACCGTCATCGAGTTAGATCCACATGATGACTTTGTTCGACTCAATCGAGCAATTTTACTCTATAACATGAAACGTTTTGATGCAGCCAGAGAAGATGCATTGGCATTTTATCAGCAGGCGCCGCGCGACGCTTTTCGAATATTGTGGCTCTACCTTATAGAGTCTGCGGTTGACGAAAATCAGGCAAAAATATCTTTACAGCAGCGTTATGATGCCATTTCAGATCATAGTGCTTTTAGTGACAATATTGTTGCGTTTTATCTAAAACGCATCAATGAACAGGATTTAATTCAAAAAGCGCAAGCGGCTAGTTCAAATAATCTTGAACTGGCTCAGCGTCTTTGTGAAGTCTATTTTTATTTAGGTAAATACTATCTAAATAAAGGTGACGAAAAACGTGCTGAAGTGATGTTTAAATATGCATTATCAAGTAATATTTATAATTTTATTGAACATCAACAAGCATTATTTGAACTTAATTTACTGACAGAAAATAAAGTAAAATTAGGTTCTATCAATTAATTCTAATTGGAATTAATTTTGGGTCATGCCAGTTTTTAAAAAGTGAAAATAGATCTTATAGCAAGTTCTTTTTATAACTAGTGTTAGTTTCCATTATGTGAAACAAGACAAAAGCATAAAACAGTAATAATTTTATTGTTGGATTGTGTGCAAAATGATGAAAAACTTAAATAATATCTGATATTGACGATATTTTATATCCTAATCGATGCATCAAGCAGATTAGCGAACGATAGGTTAGTTTTGTATGATGAAGTTTTATATTATACTGCACATGCTGGTTATTAGTGGGGTTAGTTGTAAATTTTTCAGTTTAGTAAGCTGGCGTCTATCTGTTTTTACACGATAAACACTTATAAGCGAGTTTACATGACAAACGAAGTCTCTTTTGTTGATCTCGGTCTTCCCGAGGAAATCCTTAATTCATTAAATGATCTTGGTTTTACCAAGCCATCACCTATTCAAGCGCAATGTATCCCATTACTACTCAATGGCGATGATGTATTGGGTATGGCGCAAACCGGTAGTGGTAAAACTGCGGCATTTTCTTTACCTTTTTTAGCAACCATGGACGCGAATTTAAAAGCCCCGCAGCTTTTAGTGTTAGCGCCAACTCGAGAACTTGCGATTCAAGTTGCAGATGCCTGTACTGAGTTCTCTAAATATATGAAAGGTATTAAAGTATTAGCCCTTTACGGTGGTCAGCGTTATGACGTTCAATTACGTGCGTTAAAACAGGGTCCACAAATTGTTGTTGGTACACCAGGTCGATTACTTGATCATCTTAATCGTAAAACATTAGATCTCTCTTCATTAAAAGGCCTTGTGCTTGATGAAGCGGATGAGATGTTACGTATGGGCTTTATTGATGATGTAGAAAGCATTATGAATGCGATTCCTGAAGATCATCAAACGGCCTTATTCTCGGCGACGATGCCAGCACCAATCCGTCGTATTACTAAACGTTTCATGAGTAATCCGAAAGAAGTACAAATTAAAGCAACTAACCAAACTGCACCGGATATTAGCCAGAGCTACTGGACTGTGCGTGGTTTACGTAAAAATGATGCGTTGATTCGTTTTCTTGAAGCAGAGGATTTTGATGCCGCGATTATTTTCGTTAGAACTAAAACGGCAACACTTGATATTGCAGAAGTGTTAGAGAAAAATGGCTATAACTGTGCGGCTTTGAATGGCGATATGACACAAGCACTACGTGAGCAAACGTTAGATCGTTTACGTGATGGTCGTTTAGATATTCTGATTGCAACCGATGTCGCGGCGCGAGGCTTAGATGTCGAACGTATCAGTTTAGTGGTTAACTATGATATTCCACTTGATTCAGAATCTTATGTTCACCGTATTGGTCGTACGGGCCGTGCGGGCCGTGCAGGTCGCGCATTACTGTTTGTTGATAATCGTGAGCGCCGTTTACTGCGTAATATTGAACAAATTATCAAAAAACCGATTCCAGAAGTTGAGCTACCATCAAAAACTTTACTGGAAGAGCGCCGTATTGCTCGTTTTTCAGCGAAAATAAAACAGCAGCTAGAAAGTAAAAATCTGGATGTCTATCGTGATATTTTAACTAAATTGCAACAGGAAGCTGAGACCGATTTAGAAACGTTGGCGACTGCACTATTGAAGATGGCTCAAGGTGAACGCTTACTGATTTTACCTGCAGATCCAGTCTTTAAACCAAGTCGTGACTATGACCGTCCACAGCGTGATGATCGCCGTGACCGTCGCGGTGATAGAGGTGGTGAGCGTCGGGATCGTTTCGATCGTGAACCTGAGAAACGTCGCGAACGTCGCGATGTGGGTGAAATGGATACCTACCGTATAGAAATCGGTCGTAATGATGGTATCGAAGTTCGTCACATTGTTGGTGCAATTGCCAATGAAGGTGATATCAGTAGTCGTTACATTGGTCATATCCGTTTAAATGATGATCACTCAACGGTTGAGCTGCCAAAAGGGATGCCGACTGATTTACTGAGTCATTTTTCGAAAGTGCGTGTGTTAAACATGCCAATGAATATGACAATGTTAACGGATAGTAACCAAAGCAGTGGTGGCAATGATCGTCCATTCCGTGAAAAACGAAGTGGGAGTAAAGGTGGTGACCGTCGCAGCAGCGAGAGTTCCGCGCCAAGAAAAAGAAGTCCACGTTCCGGCGATGGCAAAAGTAGTTCAGGCCGCAAACCAGGCTCATCATATTAATTGATGATCTCAACACCACCCATCTGGGTGGTGTTTTTTTTTTGCCCTAACATCGTCTTTCTTATCGCTTTATTTCCGTCTGGTATGCTGATTTTGGCGGATTTGCCTTTAATATTCAAAAATAAAATCGTCCATTTATCTAGCCTACGATTTAAATATTCAATATAAATCATACAATTAATCTCTTTTTTATTTTTTCCACTTTGGTCTGGAAAAAATCCATCTACACATTAGCAAGTAAATCCCTTAGGTTGGTTCTCATCAAACAGCGCAACTAAGAGGGAGACTCGATTCAATAATGGATAAAAATCAATTTAGAATGATTGCTGATGATTTAGCACTCGAGAGCACGACCACACAAGTAATAAAACTGATCAATCAGTGGTTTGTTGAAGAAGGGATTACGCAAAATGAGATTCAACAGATGATGCTTCAGTCACATATTCGAGCAATGGTTGAACGGGCTAAAACATTAGAACAACTCCCTGAAGTTGATCCACAAATGTTTGAGGAGATTTCCCCCGCATCCATGACCTTGGCTCGTAGGACGGTTTCACTATTCGACACGCTGTCAATGGCTGAGGCTTATCTACTCGCGGTGCATTATGAAGTGGCACGCAATAATTTAGCTTAACGTATTTTAGCTTAACTCAAGAGGTTTATGGTATGAAAGAGATTGTGATTGTGATTGGTGATCGTATGGGAAAAGGTCAGAAAGTGGCGGCAGGGATTGAATCGGTTGCTGGTTGTCGCGCGGTTGTGGTACCGGGTATGGCTGCAGATATGAAATTAGGCGATGTCATGCAAAAAGAGAATGCGGATTTAGGTATCTCGTTTTGTGGTAGCGGCGGTGCGGGCGCGCTAACGGCCAAAAATAAATATGGTTATGAAGTGCGTTTTGGTATGCGTTCTCCTGAAGAGGGTGAAACGGCGATTGCTGAAGGTTGTAAAGTACTAGGATTTGGCTTTATGGATACGGAAGAGTTAGGTCGCCGTGTTGCCCAAGCTTATCTTAAAAAACAGGGTAATTGCTAATGAAAGACTGCCAGCAGCTTACCGTCAGAGTACAAGGCTCAGCAGATTCGAAACAACGCGCCTTTGCTTTGGCGCTTTCATCAGTGCAAAAAGAGGTCTTAAAGAACAATACCAATATTATTATTCGTATTGAACCGGTTGATGTGGCCGTTGTCAGCGCGACCGAAAAGATCACAACAGAAAAGTTCTTATTTTTCTTTTTATCTCGTCAACGAGCGAGTTATTCGATCACTTTAGATGTGACGGTCGATGTCTGTTTTATTGATATAACTAAAATTAATTTTGCAGCTTAAATAAGGGAAGCAAATATGGGGTTATTCTTTATAGCTTTGAAGTCTATCATTATCGGTGGATTGTGCGGATTTGGCGTAGGTGCTGGGGCCGCTCGAATGTTTCATGCGCCAACATCGCAAGGCATGGGTGCTTTTAGAACATTAGGTGAGCTTAACGCTTGTGAAGGCGATCCGGCGGCTCATTTCTCTTTCGGTCTCGGATTTTTCTTTAATGCCTGGGCTTCATCAGTGACCACCGGCGCATTTACTCAGGATATTGACCATCGCATCATTCCTAACTGGGGGGCGGCTATTTTAATGGCGTTTAATCGTAATGTGAATGAGACATTACATAATCCTCGCAAGATGGCCTTGATATGTACTTTAGTTGGCGCTGTGGTCGTCACATTTTTGAATTTAACCAAGTTTGCCGTGCCTGATACCTTAAAAATCACGGCGACGAGTGTGTTGGTGCCTGCAGCAAAACTATTAGTCGATATTGGGATGCCGGTGATTTTCTGGCTGGCTGCTTTAGATGCCGGTCGCCGTAGTGGATTTTGGGGTACCTTATTTGGTGGACTTGCACAGCTGATAATGGGCAATGCGGTACCTGGACTGGTATTGGGGATTTTAATCGGCAAGGGCGTTGATGATAGCGGCTGGAATCGAATCATGAAAGTGATGCTCTCAACAGTGATTATCTTATTTGCAGCGAGTGCTTATTTCCGCGGTTTTGATATGCAGTTAATTAATTCATTCCGTGATGGTCTGGCGTATTGGTTCCATCGTTAATCGCTGGTTGGCTAAGGCATATTGAGATTCAACTGAGTTTAGGAAAAAGAAGATGAATAATGAGATGAATAAAGGTTTTTGGTTTGCGGACTGGTCATTCCCGATTTTGGTCGGTCTGTTATCGTCAGGCATTTTTGCCGGTACACATATGTTTTATGTGGGCGAAGGCAGTGCATTTAATGATATTCCTTTTGTCGCGATGCTAGCCAGTGGCATCGATACCGGGGCCTATGGCGCGGTTGCCGCATTTGGTGCCAGTTTTCTGTTCGCGCGTATTATTGAGGGATCATTAGTCGGTATTTTAGATATTGGTGGCGCGTTACAAACCGGGCTTGGTTTGGGTGTGCCGGCATTATTATTAGGCGCTGGTTATGTTTTACCATTAGAAAACTTTTTCGTTGCCCTGTTAACCGGTTTAGGTTTAGGTGTCGCGATCGGTTTAATTATCATCACAATCCGAAAATTTACCATTAATGCTGGTGGCGGTTCAACCTTTGGTGCCGATGTGATGATGGGCGCAGGTAATGCCTCTGGGCGCTTTTTAGGGCCGCTTATTATTATCTCAGCGATTGCGGCCTCTATTCCGGTGGGACTAGGGTCACTACTTGGGGCGCTACTGTTTTATATCTGGAAAAAGCCGATCACCGGTGGTGCTATTTTAGGTGCCATGATATTTGGCGGTCTATTTCCGTCATTATAAGACCGATCTCGTTTGTTTAAATCGTTTTCATGATAAGCGTGACAGGCTAAGTCATTATAGAGAGTTTAATTATGTATGATTTAATTATAAAACAGGCCAAATTGATTGATGGCACGATTACCGATATTGCCGTATTAAATGGCAAGATCGCTGAAATAGGATCGATAAGCGCGCCGGCCAAAAAAGAGTTTGATCTTAAAGCACAACACTATATCAGTGCGGGCTGGATCGATGCGCATACGCATACTTTTGCCAAGTCGCCTATCTATCATGATGAACCTGATTTAGCCGGTGTTTACAGTGGAGTGACAACGGTGATTGATGCCGGCAGCGTGGGGGCGAACGATATTGACTGTTTTTATCAACTGGCCAAACAAGCTAAAACGCATGTCTATGCACTGCTGAATATCTCTAAGATCGGTTTAATTCGCCAAAATGAGTTAGCCGATATGCATGATATTGATCAGGCCTTATTTGATCAGGCGATTGCCAACTATCCTGATTTTATTGTCGGCATTAAAGCGCGCATGAGTAAAAGCGTGGTGGGACAAAATGGTTTGGCGCCTCTGATTACCGCGAAAGCATTTCAAAAGAAATACGACCTACCGTTAATGATTCATGTCGGTAATACCCCGCCGGATCTTGATGATATCGCGGAGGTATTGACTAAAGGCGATATTATTACTCACTGTTTTAATGGCAAACCTAACCAAATATTAACACCAGCGGGTGAGTTACGTGAGGCGATTAAACGCGCGTTAGCGCGCGGTGTGGTACTTGATGTTGGCCATGGCGGTGAAAGCTTTAGTTTCCGGGTTGCCGAAAAATCGAAAGCGTTAGGTATCTATCCGATGACAATAAGTTCGGATATTTATGGTAAAAATCGTACCAATGGACCAGTTTATAGCTTAGCCAATGTGATGACGAAATTTTTGTGCCTTGACTATCAAAAATCACAAATTATTGATTGTGTCACAAAGCATGCTGCAGAGATGTTACATCTGCATAATAAAGGCCAGTTAATAGTCGGTTACGATGCTGATTTAACCATTTATGATCTGATACCTGAGGCGACCTTATTATCGGATGCAGAAGGTAAGCAGCGCGTTGCTCAAGAACGATTCGTGCCGCTGGCCGCCACCATTATGGGTGAAATAGTCTTAACACAAGAGGGGAGTAAATATGACTTCAGTTTATGAGAAATATAATTTAAAAGAAGTAATTAATGCTTCTGGTCGAATGACCATTTTAGGTGTGTCAACCCCTAGACCTGAAGTAACCGAAACGGTTGCACAGGGGCTGAATGAGTATTTTGAGATGAAGGATCTGGTGAATAAAACCGGCGAATATATCGCTAAATTATTACAGGTTGATAATGCGGTGGTGGTCTCTTGTGCCTCCGCTGGGATTGTGCAGAGCATTGCTGCTTATATTGTCAAAGATGATCTGGAATTACTTTATAATCTGCATTCGTCAGATAAGTATGTCGCACGTGAGATTATTATGCCGAAAGGACATAATGTTAATTTCGGTGCCCCGGTTGATACCATGGTGACTTTAGGTGGGGGGATTGTGGTTGAAGCGGGTTATGCGAATGAGTGTAAACCAGAACATATTGAAGCGCTGATAAACCAAGATACTGCCGCTATTTTATATGTTAAATCACATCACTGTGTACAAAAAAGTATTCTGTCTGTCAGTGAAGCGGCGGCGATTGCCAAAAAACATCAGATTCCTTTAATTGTTGATGCGGCAGCAGAAGAGGATTTGCAGGCCTACTATAAAATGGGGGCGAATTTGGTTATCTATAGCGGCGCCAAAGCGATAGAGGGACCAACCAGTGGTTTAGTCATAGGTCGTCATCAGGATATTGAATGGGTTAAGCAGCAGTCGATGGGGATTGGGCGCCCGATGAAAGTCGGTAAAGAAGGCATCTTAGGTTTAACCAAAGCGATTGAGCTTTATATGACCGATCCGAAGAAAGAGTCAGGTCAGCAGATGATCGAAAAAATGACGCCCTTTATCGATAAATTGAATCAATTAAACGGCATTTCGGCGAAAGTCGTTTGGGATGGTGCAGGACGCGATATTACTCGGGCTGAAATTAGCTTTGATAGCCATGTACTGGGTAAAAATGCCGCTCAGATGGTTCAGCTAATGAAAGAGGGGGATACCGCGGTCTATTTTCGGGAATATAAAGCCAATGATGGTAAAGTTGAAGCAGATGTTCGCAGTGTTTCGTCTGCCCAACTTGATGTGATCTATCATAAATTTAAACAGATTATTGGAGCTTAATGAACATGAAACCATTTAGTCCTAATTATTATCAAGATCGCGTTTGTTTGAATGTGTTAGCCAATTCGATTGAGAATGCTAAAGCTATCTATGCGGCAGCCGAAAGTTATGTTGTGGTTGGTTTACTCTCGAAAAACTATCCTGATAATGAGCGCGCTATTGAAGATATGAGCCTTTATGCGAAAGAGATTGATAATGCGATTTCAGTCGGGCTTGGCGCCGGCGACCCGAATCAGTCACAGATGGTTGCGGAGATTTCCGCCAAGTTACAACCACAACATATTAATCAGGTTTTTACCGGCGTCGCAGCGAGTCGTGCATTGCTTGGACAAGCTGATACCGTGATTAATGGTCTGATTTCACCAACAGGTAAAGTCGGTTTGGTGAAGGTATCAACAGGACCACTGAGTTCAAAGCAACCGGACGGTGAGGTACCCGTTGAAACCGCCATTGCCATGTTAAAAGATATGGGGGGGAGCTCAGTCAAGTTTTTCCCAATGGGTGGGTTAAAAACCAAAAATGAATTTGAGTATGTTGCCAAAGCCTGTGCTGAACAAGACTTTTATCTTGAACCGACGGGTGGCATCGATTTAGATAATTATGAGGCGATTTTGCAGATTGCGCTCGATGCCGGTGTCAAAAAAATCATTCCTCACATTTATACTTCAATCATTGACGCAAAGACTGGCAATACACGTCCAGAAGATGTGCGAAAGCTGTTGGCGATCACTAAAAAATTAGTGGGATAATCGGTTGCTATGTTAAAGTGAAAGGATCGATATTTTATCTGTTGATCCTTTTATTGATAATAAATCTGCGATGAGAGATAACGCATGAGTCTGTTCCCCTATCCGCGATTAGCCTATTTATTTGATATCATTACCGATGAAATCTTGCCGCAAGAAGAGCTCGCTAAACGTTTAGCGGTCTCGACTCGCACGATTCGTACTGATGTATTGGCATTAAATGATATCTTATATGATTATAGTGCGCAGATTGCTTATGAAAGAGGGGTGGGTTATCAACTTCATATCAGTCATGCCGATAAGTTTAAATTATTTCCACGTGAACCACAGCCGTATTCCGTCATTCCACGTTCCAGTAAAGATCGTGTGCAAGCATTATTGTTGCATTTTTTAATGCATGCACAGTCGATTAAATTAGATGATATTGCTGAACAGTGGTTTATTAGTCGAAGCACGCTACAGACCGATATGGCGGATGTGCGTGAAATACTAGAAAAATATCAGCTTAAACTCGAGAATCGGCCTTATTACGGCATTAAATTATTCGGTAGCGAAAGTGCTATTCGCGCCTGTTTAATCGATATTTTTTGGCAAATGTATTCGAGTGAAGATGAGCGGGCCATTTTGCAATTGCAGCAATCACTGCTTAATGATATTGACCTTAATTATTTAAAACGAATTTTACATACCCACATCAAGCGTTTTGATATCAAATTAATGCCAGAAGGCTTGCATTATTTACTCTACAGTTGTGCGATTTCTATTTTGCGTATTACCAATGGCCATGAGCTTGATCATTTTGTCGCTAATGATATTGATGAGGTGATTCATCAGGCAGCGGTAGAGATTGCTAGTGGTTTTAATTACTTTCTGGGTGATGATGTATCGTGGGCAGAAATTGATTATTTAAGTGTGCAGATTGCCGGGCGCTGTGTTATTGATAACGCGGTAGTGATGAGCGATATTCAGCAAAATAGTGATTTGCTCATAGCCCATATTCTTGATTATCTTAATCAGACCTATAATTATGATTTGCGTAACGATTACGAGCTACTTAATGATCTGTCGACCCATGTTACTACCATGTTAATACGAGTCAAATATCAGGTTCACTCATCCAATCCTTTGCTCAATGAGATTAAACAGTACTACCCTTTTGCTTATGATATTACCTTATCGGCGCTCACCAATACCGAACAATATACCACGTACAAATTGAGTGAGGATGAGATCGCTTATTTAAGTGTACATATAGGTGTGTCTTTAGAGCGTAACTATAATCTTGGTGATGTTCGTCATCCGGTTGCGCTGCTTGTCAGTGATTCAGGTAATTCAACCTTACGCATGATTAGCGCCAAGATTAAACGCGATTTTCCGCAAATTCAGATTGCCCAAACTATATCGCTAAACGAATATGAAAAGCTGACCTATATTGGCGAAGATTTTATTATTTCAACCGTGAGGCTATCAGAGAAGAATAAACCTATCGTGAAAATTGCGCCGTTTCCTACCCCTTATCAGTTAGAACAGCTAGGACGTTTAGCGATGGTCGACAGGACGCGTCCCTATATTTTAGAAAAATTCTTTGATGAACGTTTTTTTATGATCATTGATGAACCGATGACGCAACAAGCGCTGTTTTGCCGGGTTAATCAACAGTTAATGCAGCATGGTTGTGTGACAGAGGATTTCTATCCTTCTCTGGTTGAGCGTGAAGCTATTGTCTCAACGATGTTAGGTGAGGGGATTGCCATTCCACATTCAGTTGGCCTATTAGCTAAAAGAACGACGGTGGTAACCATTCTGACACCGCAAGGCATTCAATGGGGACAAGATAAAAACGACGTGGCTTACGTGATTTTCTTATTGGCTATCAGTAAAGAGGATTATGAAGAGGCGATGGCTATTTATAGTCTCTTTGTTAATTTTGTGAAAGAGAAAGCCACCAAAAGATTACTCAACAGCCGTTCATTTCATGATTTCAAAGTGATTGCTAAAGATAGCTTGGGTCGAGCTAATTAGTTATTCGTGATAAGTGATATGTTCATTATATCACCGCAGTAGTGGTCAGTTGCCCTTTATTCTACTATGATGTTGGCTTGATATCGTGATAATAATAAGAGGTTTCCGAGAGTGAAGCGTAATCTAATATTGCTCTGTGCCGTTGTCATGCTGTTGGTAGGCGGTCTGCAACTATTCACTACCAATTCTGAGCATGATCGTCGTATTGACGCTGCGCCAGCCAGTACATCTGAGTCAAAGATGGCTGTACGCGTACCTGGTGGCGGGTTGCAGACTCATGAAAAACTTGGCGGGCATCTGATTAAACAACATGTGGCTAAAACGGAGCAGCAATTGAATCAGCGAATCGCCCGCGAGCCAATCACCAGCGCCTCGGCTTTTTATGATTTAGCCACCGCTGAAATGGCTGTTGCGCAGGCTATTAAGACTAACCAGTCGAAAATTAACGCTTACTTACAGCATCAAAACACCCATTATCTAGCCATCAATTATCGCGCCGCCAATCCTGTTGGTATTTTAGTGACTCAGCGTCATCCGACAGCAATCGCCGTCTCCGGCGTTAAGGTGATTTTGGCGCAAACCACACAAATACCGTTAGGTTATCGAATAGTGACAGGATATCCAAGTCAATGAGCATAAAACAGTCTTATCCCGCATTGAAATATTTTTTAGCCACTTATCTTCATCAGGATTTTATGCTTGAATTTGGTTGTTTTCAAACAGCGGTGCATCGGTATATTGAGCTGGAATCATGCTCAACACAGCAACAATTGATGTTAGATTTAAAGCGGATAATCGCCAGTCCGTACGACGAGGCTAAACTCACCGCACTTCTGTTTGAACAGCTTGGCTGTGAGTATGATTTTTCAGCAGAGTGGGTAAGTAGCCGGGCGTGGTTAACTTCGTTAAAAAAATTGATTTTAGCTGCGAAATCCGATTCGCTATCTTGATAATCAAACAGGCTTTGATATCCTTATTCTTAAAAGGATGCCGTTTTTTTCTGTTTTAGATTTTTCCTGATAAATCGCTATTTTTTTATCACTAACGTTGCTAGAATAGCCGACGAACATTTACCGGGAAAATGATATTTATCATGATTTCCCAATTGACTAAACGATGATTTAAAGGTATTATGCGCGCCTTATGCAGAACAGATTACCATTAACAATTGACCCAATTAAAACCGCACAGAAACGTTTAGATTATGTGGGCGTGTATCCTCGTGTACTCGCAAAACGTTTAGCTGAGTCAGTTGCTAGTGTGGACAGCGATATTGAAGCGACGCTTTCTTTCACTATCGATAGTCAGCGATTATGTGTTATTGAGCTGGATATTCGCGTTGAATTGAGTTTACTCTGTCAACGATGTAATAATCCATTCAAATATTCTGTTCACATAAAAAGAAAATATAGTCCTGTGAAAAATGATGATCAGGCAGCACATTTACCGGAAGGCTATGAGCCAGTGGAACCAAATGAGTTTGGGGAAGTTGATTTATTAGCGGTGGTTGAAGATGAGATTATTCTTGCTTTACCCATTGTTCCAGTACATGAAATCACACACTGTGAAGTGTTAGAGGCAGATATGGTGTTCGGTGAGATTCCTGAAGAAGAAAGCAAGCCGAATCCTTTTGCCATACTTGCCAGTTTAAAGAAAAAGTAAATGAGTGAGGAGTAAGGTCAATGGCCGTTCAACAGAATCGTAAAACTCGTGCTAAACGTGGTATGCGTCGCGCACATGATGCATTAACCGTTGCTAATATTTCAGTTGATGAATCAGGTAAAACACATTTGCGTCACCATGTAACAGCAGATGGTTATTTTCGTGGCCGTAAGGTTATCGTTAAATAATTAGGTGAAAAATTGGACAATCTAACCATTGCGTTAGATGCTATGGGCGGGGATTTCGGTCCCCGCGTAGCTGTTCCTGCCGCTTTACAAGTACTTGCCCTGCATCCTAATCTTCAGCTATTTCTTGTTGGTGAACCCGACGAGATGCTTTTGTATCTACCAAAAAAAGATCCTACGCTGCAAGGCCGTATTACTATTATCGCGTCATCGAGTGTGATCGATAATAATGCTAAGCCTGCGACTGCAATTCGCCATAGCCAGGGAAGTTCAATGAGAATGGCATTGGAGTTGGTTAAAAACGGCCAGGCAAACGCGTGCGTGAGTGCTGGGAATACTGGGGTGTTGATGGGGCTGTCTAAATTATTGCTGCGGCCTTTATCGGGTATTGATAGACCCGCTTTAGTTGCCGTGCTTCCTGCTCTCAATCAGCGCAAGACGGTGATTCTCGATCTTGGTGCTAATGCCGAATGTGATAGCAATATGTTAATTCAATTTGCTATGATGGGATCTATTCTCGCTGAAACGACGCTCGATATTAAAAATCCAAGAGTCGCTTTACTGAATATTGGTGAAGAAGAGACGAAAGGGCTTGATCGTATCAGAGCGGCTGCGACAGAATTAAAAGCAAATCCTAACATTAATTATATTGGTTATCTTGAAGGTAATGAGTTACTAACAGGAAAAACCGATGTATTAGTTTGTGATGGTTTTGTGGGAAATGTGACGTTAAAGACTGTTGAAGGATTGCTGAATATTTTTTTGACTTCATTTAATTTAACCTTAAAACATAAACCATGGTGGACGCGGTTACTCGCGCCGTTGTTACAGAAGCGGATATCGAAAACTTTTGGTTATTTGGATCCACAGCAGTATAATGGGGCCAGTTTGTTGGGGTTACGTAGTATTGTTATAAAAAGTCACGGTTCAGCCGGGTGCAAATCATTTGCTGTTGCAATAGAGCAAGCCATTCAAGCTGTTGAAAAAAATATACCTGAAAGGATTGCGATGAGTTTATCATCAGCATTACCGAAGAGTGAAAATAATTAATGTATACAAAAATTCTTGGCACAGGCAGCTATCTTCCTGCGCATATTCGAAGCAATGCTGATCTTGAAAAAATGGTGGATACGAGTGATGAGTGGATTTTGTCCCGTACTGGTATTCAAGAACGACGTATCTCTTCGCCTGAAGAGACAGTCGCATCAATGGCACATCATGCCGCATTACCCGCTATTGAGATGGCCAATATTGATAAAGATAAGATTGGCCTCATTATTGTGGCAACGACCTCAAATCAAAACGCCTTTCCAAGTGCTGCAACCGAGTTACAACATCAATTAGGGATTAAAGATGCCATCGCTTTTGATGTTGCAGCAGCCTGTTCTGGTTTTGTTTACGCACTCAGTATTGCCGATCAATATGTAAAAAATGGCATGGTTGAATCTGCCTTAGTGGTGGGTTCAGATATGTTAACGCGTGGACTGGATCCTAATGATCGCGGTACCGTGATTATTTTTGGTGATGGAGCAGGGGCTGTTGTACTTGGCCGTTCAGCAGAACCCGGTATCTATTCCACTCATTTACATGCAGCTGGCCAGTATGGCGATTTATTAAAATTGCCTTATGTTGATCGCCGTACGCTAAATAATCCGGATTACCTGACTATGCAAGGTAATGATGTGTTCAAAATTGCCGTAAAAGAGTTAGCGAACTTAGTCGATGAAACCTTATCTGCCAATAATATTGATAAATCAGCCTTGGATTGGTTAGTGCCACATCAAGCCAATTTGCGCATTATCGGCGCAACGGCTAAGAAATTAGGCATGGATATGAGTAAAGTGATTGTCACTTTGGATAAACAAGGTAATACCTCTGCAGCCTCTGTGCCGTGTGCGCTAGATCAAGGCGTGCGCGACGGTCGTATTGAGCGCGGTCATTTGATTCTGCTCGAAGCTTTCGGTGGTGGTTTTACTTGGGGATCTGCGCTCGTTCGTTTTTAATTTTTTAACGATGATAACATAGCTAAAGTGGTTATTTAATATTAGGATTTAGTGATGACAAAATTTGCAATGGTTTTTCCTGGTCAAGGTTCCCAATCTGTCGGCATGTTGGCCGCATTAGCCGATAAATATCCTGTAGTGACAGCGACATTTGCTGAGGCTTCAGCTGCACTGGGTTATGATTTATGGACATTAGTCCAAAATGGTCCAGCAGAAGAACTCAATAAAACCTGGCAGACACAGCCCGCTTTATTAGCGGCTTCTGTGGCAATTTATCGCGTATGGCAAGCAGAGAATGGTTCTCAGCCAGTCGTGATAGCGGGTCACAGTTTAGGTGAGTACTCTGCATTAGTTTGTGCGGGTGTGATTGATTTTCAAACAGCTATTAAACTGGTTGAGCTACGTGGTCAATTGATGCAGCAAGCCGTTCCAGAAGGGACTGGTGCAATGTCTGCGATTATTGGTTTAGAAAATGACGCGATTGTTAAAGCCTGCCAAGAGGCTGCTGAAGGTCAGGTTGTTGCGCCAGTGAATTTTAATTCACCTGGTCAAGTTGTTATCGCGGGTAATAAGGAAGCGGTTGAGCGCGCGGGTGCGTTATGTAAAGCGGCCGGTGCCAAACGTGTATTACCGTTACCAGTGAGTGTGCCTTCTCATTGTGCATTAATGAAACCTGCTGCGGATAAGTTAGCGCAGGCATTGGCGGATATTGAATTCCACGCGCCACAAGTACCGGTTATCAATAATGTGAATGTGATGGCCGAAACTGATGTGAATGCGATTAAAACCGCGTTGATTGAGCAGCTTTATAGTCCAGTTCGGTGGACTGAAATTGTTGAAAAAATGTCGCAACAAGGTGTCGACTATTTATTAGAAGTTGGACCAGGAAAAGTACTGACTGGTTTAACTAAACGTATTGTTGATACATTAAATGCTGGCGCGGTCAATGATCCTGATTCATTAGCACTAGCACTTGAAAGTACAAAATAGATTTTAAAAGAGAAGAGGATACTTATGAACCTAACCGGAAAAATTGCTTTAGTGACGGGCGCCAGTCGAGGTATTGGTCGTGCGATTGCTGAAAAATTGACAGCGAGCGGTGCCACTGTCATTGGCACCGCAACGACTGAAAATGGCGCGCTAGCTATTAGCCAGTACTTAGGTGAACAAGGTAAAGGACTCGTGCTCAATGTCACTGATGCACAGTCGATTGAAGATGTCTTGGCTGTAATCAAAGCAGAATTTGGTGATATTGATATCTTAGTTAACAATGCTGGTATTACCCGTGATAATCTCTTAATGCGCATGAAAGATGATGAGTGGCAGGATATTATTGATACCAATTTAACTTCAGTGTTCCATTTATCGAAAGCGTTAATGCGCACGATGATGAAAAAACGTTATGGCCGCATTGTGACTATTGGCTCTGTTGTGGGGACAATGGGGAATGCTGGACAAGCAAACTACGCTGCGGCAAAAGCGGGTTTAATTGGTTTTAGTAAATCACTCGCTAGAGAGATCGCATCACGGGGTATTACGGTGAATGTGGTTGCGCCTGGTTTTATCGCAACGGATATGACTGATGCGTTGACTGAAGAACAAAAAGCGATGACCTTAGCGCAAATTCCAGCGAATCGTTTAGGCGATCCTAAAGATATTGCCAATGCAGTTGCTTTTTTAGTCTCAGATGAGGCGGGTTACATTACTGGTGAAACTTTACATGTCAATGGCGGTATGTATATGGTCTAATCTGATAAAATAGTGTAAGATATACACGCATTTTGTTAGATTGGATAAAAAATAAACAATTCGGTTGAAAAATTTGTTTGCAACTTTTTCAACATTTTATAAACTAGATCAACCATCGCATTAGGCGAGTTTTTATAGGAAAAAAGAGAGTATGAGCACTATTGAAGAGCGCGTTAAGAAAATTATTGTTGAGCAATTAGGCGTTAAAGAAGACGAAGTTAAAAACGAATCTTCTTTTGTTGAAGATTTAGGCGCTGATTCTCTTGATACAGTAGAATTAGTGATGGCTTTAGAAGAAGAATTTGATACTGAAATTCCTGACGAAGAAGCTGAAAAAATTACAACTGTACAAGCTGCAATTGATTACGTTTCAGCTAATCAATAAGATCAGCACAGTTTTTATTATAGGCGGTCAATTGATCGCCTTATTTATTTCTTATGCCGTAAACCTGTTGCTTATGCATCATATTTCATATAATAAGGTTTATCTCTATCTTAATCCTTTTCAGGAGGCACAACGTGTCTAAACGCAGAGTTGTCGTAACTGGAATGGGTCTACTATCTCCTGTTGGTAATACCGTTGAGTCTACCTGGCAGTCACTTTTAGCCGGACAGAGTGGTATCGAACTCATTACCCATTTTGATACAGCCCCTTTTGCAACTAAATTCGCTGGTTTAGTGAAAGATTTTAACAGCGAAGATTATAATATTTCTCGTAAAGATGCGCGCAAAATGGATTATTTTATCCAATATGGTATCGCAGCGGGAATTCAAGCCATGAAAAATTCAGGCTTGGAAGTAACCCCAGAAAATGAAACCCGTATCGGTACGGCGATTGGTTCCGGTATTGGTGGTTTAGGTCTGATTGAAGAGAATCATAGTGCACTCATTCATGGTGGCCCACGAAAAATTAGTCCATTTTTTGTGCCTTCAACGATTGTTAATATGATTTCTGGTCATCTTTCTATTCTTTATGGATTGCGTGGTCCAAGTATTACGATTGCCACCGCTTGTTCATCAGGTGTACATAATATTGGACATGCCGCGCGTATCATTGCTTATGGCGATGCCGATGTTATGTTAGCCGGTGGTGGTGAGAAAGCCAGTACGCCACTGGGCATTGGTGGTTTTGGTGCTGCACGTGCCTTATCAACACGTAATGAAGATCCTAAAGCTGCTAGCCGTCCGTGGGATAAAGACCGTGATGGTTTTGTGTTGGGCGATGGTGCTGGTATTATGGTACTTGAAGAGTATGAGCATGCTAAAAAGCGCGGTGCTAAAATCTATGCTGAATTAGTCGGTTTTGGTATGAGCGGTGACGCCTATCATATGACTTCGCCTCCAGAAAACGGTGCCGGTGCTGCATTGGCGATGGAGAATGCGATTCGTGATGCAGGTATCACGCCATCTCAAGTTGGCTATGTGAATGCACACGGCACTTCAACGCCAGCGGGCGATAAAGCGGAAACTCAAGCGGTTAAATCTGTGTTTAAAGAGGATGCGCGCAAAGTGATGGTCAGCTCAACGAAGTCGATGATGGGCCATCTGCTCGGTGCCGCAGGTGCTGTTGAATCGATCTTTACGGTGATGGCGCTGCATGATCAAGCGATTCCACCGACAATCAATCTGGATAATCCTGATGAAGGATGTGATCTGGATTATGTACCACATACGGCCCGTCAGGTGAAAAACATGGAATATGCGCTATGTAATTCATTTGGTTTTGGCGGAACCAACGGTTCGGTGTTATTCAAAAAAATCTAATCATTACCACACGGAATATTGCTGAATATCGATATTCCGTTTCTCTTACTTTTTTCTGTACTACTTTTCATCACTGCTTTTCAGCATCACTCTATAAATGAACGGATAATTTCGTCACGTTATGTGAGATTTAACCAAGCGATATCTTTCTCGGTGTGATTTTTATCGGTCGTCAACTTTTTTCATTCATACGAGGTTATTGTCCGATAAGCCGATGATTTCCTTATCGACCTATTTTCCGCTATAATCATTGTTCATCATTCATCGTAGATCTGATATATGCTGACGGTTTATCACTCCAATCAATTAGAGCTTTTAAAATTATTAGCCGCCGAGCTCATTAAGCGTCAGCCGCTACCCTCTGTTTTTACGCCAGAGATTATGCTGGTGCAAAGTAATGGTATGGCACAATGGCTACAAATTCAGCTAGCTGAAGCGTTGGATGTGACCGCAAATATTGATTTTATCTTCCCAAGTCACTTTATTTGGCAGATGTACAATCTGGTTTTACCGGATGTGCCCGATCAAAACTATTTTGAGAAGGATATCATGAGCTGGAAGCTGATGCAGCTATTACCAGAAGTGATTGATTTACCCGAATTCTCCCTGCTCGCTCAGTATCTCTCCCAAGATAATCATGACCGAAAATATTATCAGTTAGCGATACGTATTGCTGATTTATATGACCAATATTTAGTCTACAGACCAGATTGGATAGTGCAGTGGGAGAGTGGTAAACTGAATGATGAATCCGATCAGAATGAAATATGGCAGGCTGCGCTTTGGCGTAAGTTGATCATGCAGACCAGACAGTTAGGTCAGCCATTAGCCCATCGCGCGAATATTTATCAGCGTTTTATCGAAACCTTAGCGCAAGATACCCTGCCAGAAAGTATCTTGCGTCAATTACCTAAGCGGTTATTTATTTTTGGTATCACTTCGCTGCCGCCAGTCTACTTAGCTTCGCTGTATGCTTTGGGTCAGCATATTGATGTTCATCTGATGTTTACTAATCCCTGTCGTTGGTACTGGGGAGATATTCCTGATGAGCGTTGGCTTAATAAATTATTACAAACACAGTGGCAGCATTATCAAAGCAAATTGAAACGCGGCCTGTTTAAGCAGCATGAGGCTCAATTTGACTTTTTTATGCCAACCACCCAGTCAAATCCGCTACTCGCCTCCTGGGGAAAGTTGGGACGCGATAATCTCTTTTTATTGCAGGACTATCCCAATAAACAGGATATTGAAGCGTTTGTTGATTTGGGCAATGATACGTTGCTGAGCGCGCTACAACAACACATTCTCGATCTCGATGATAAAGCGATAGTGGGTTATGATGAAAAATCTTATGCCAGTAGCCGGACCAAACAACTGGTGAGCAAAGCGGATTTTTCAATCTCATTTCATGCCTGTCATAGCGAGCTGCGAGAAGTTGAGGTGCTGTATGACTATCTTTTATCGATAGTAGAGCAAGATAAGACGCTGTCTATGCGTGATATTGTGGTGATGGTGGCCGATATTGAACGCTATGCGCCCTATATTAATGCGGTATTTGGTAATGCACCAAAATCGCGTTATTTACCCTTTACCATTTCCGATCGAAAAATTCGTTATATTGATCCGGCTATTCAGGCTTTTTTCACTTTACTGAGTTTGCCACAAAGCCGTTTTACCAGCGATGTGATTTTTGATTTACTGGAAGTGCCCGCTTTGGCGGCAAAATTTCAGATCAATGAAAGTCAATTGAAACAGCTTAGAGGTTGGTGCATTGATGCTGGTATTCGGTGGGGACTTGATGACGAGATGGTCTCAGATCTGGGATTACCAAGCTCAGGTCAACATACCTGGCATTTTGGTTTAACGCGGATGCTACTAGGCTATGCCATGAACAGTCATCTGGGTGACTGGCAGGATATTGTCCCATTTGATAATACCAGTGGATTGGCGGCCGAATTAGTGGGTAAACTGGCTGAGTTTTTATTCTTTTTGGTTAAATGGCGGCGGCTACTCACCGAAAAACAGACGTTAAGTGAGTGGCGGCTGTTTTGCTATCAACTACAAGATGATCTCTTTTTGCGTACTGAAGAGAGTGAACCACTGCTATTGTTGATTGAGCAAGCCTGGCAAACACTGATAGATAAAGGAATTGAAGCTGGTTACGATAAACCGTTGGCGATTACCGTTTTACACGATGCATTGCAAGCCCAGCTCGAACAGACACGTATTGAACAACGTTTTCTGGCTGGAAAGATCAACTTTTGTACCATGCTGCCGATGCGTTCAATTCCCTTTAAGGTTGTCTGTTTGCTTGGTATGAATGAGGGCGTTTATCCGCGAACAACGTTACCGGTTGGTTTTGATCTGATGATCAAACATATGCAGCGCGGTGATCGAAGCCGCCGGGATGATGATCGCTACTTATTCCTGGAGGCGATACTTTCAGCCCAAAATCAACTGTATATCAGTTATATTGGCAAGGCGATTACCGATAATAGCGAGCGTTACCCTTCGGTATTGGTCGATGAGTTAAGAGACTATTTATCACAATCGTTTGTGTTAAAAGGAGATGAGAAGCGCAATATCGATGAGAGTGCGCAGCGCTTATCTGAGCACTTAACCATTGCTCATGCGCGTATGCCTTTTAGTGCGGCTAATTATAGGCAAAATCCCGATCACTATCAGATTAAAAGTTATGCCGATGAGTGGTTACCGGCTGCGCAGCGGCAAGGGCGAAAAATGATTTTTGATTCAGTCCTGACACCCTGGCAGGCCAAACAGATTTCACTCGATGAGCTAAAGCAGTTTTATCGCCATCCCGTGAGGATGTTACTGCAAAAAAGGCTCAATATCTATTTTGCGCTATATGATGAAGAGCTACCCAATGCGGAATCTTTTGATATAGACGCTTTGTCTCGTTATCAGTTGAATGAGCGTTTGCTGGCCCAGTTAATCAAAGACGAGACTGGTGTTGCGCAGATGATTAAACTGATTAAAGCGGAAGGTAAAATACCTTATGGGGCCTTTGGTGACTTACTGATTGCGCAGCAATCTGAGGAGATGCAAGTACTGGCGGATAAAGTACTGGCAGAAAAGAACAGCACCGAGAGGTTGGAAGTAAATATTGATCTCTCAGCCGGCGTGTTACAAGGCTGGCTTAGTGACATACAAGCCGATGGTCTCTTGCGCTGGCGAGCCAGTAAACTCTCTATTTATGATGGTATGTCGCTGTGGCTGGAACATTTAATTTTAACGCTGATACGCGCAGATTATCTGGGCGAGTCTCGCTTATATGGTCGCGATAACAGTGAGTGGCGTTTTAAGCCAATATCTCGAGAGCAAGCTTATACGGAGTTAGATAAGTTAGTGACTTACTATATACAAGGGATGAGCTCGCCGCTATTTTTACCACTTAAATCAGCCTGGAACTGGTTAGAAAGTTGCTATGATGATACGTCTCAGACGCTATTAAAAGATGAGGCAGCGATGCTTAAGGCGCGTCAAAAATTTAATCATCTTTGGGTCGATGGCTATCAAATAACCGGTGAGTGTGATAACTACTATTTACGCCTTTTTCCTGTCATCGATGATGCACTGATGGATAAAATGGCACAAACAGCGCAGCAGCTACTTTTACCGCTTCGTCAGGCAAGGATCACATCATGACCTTTATTGATACCCATTGTCATCTTGATTTTCCTCCCTTCATCGATGATATGACCGCTGTAGTGAAACAGGCGCAGCAGGCAGGAGTAAGCGGGTTAATTATCCCGGCGGTATCGGCTGAACGGTTTGAGTTAGTCTGCCGCTTAGCTGAACAATATCCACCGATTTTTGCTGCAGTGGGTTTACACCCAATTTATACTCATCAACCGCAGGATTTACAGCAGCTAAGTGAGCTATTGACGCGCCATTTCGATAAAGTGATTGCCATTGGTGAGATTGGTCTTGATCGGTTTGTTGCGCAGCCCAGTATTGATGAGCAGCAGATCTATTTTAGCCAGCAACTGGTACTGGCTAAGACGTATGCGTTACCGGTTATCTTACACGCTCGTCGGACGCATGACTTGCTATATAAAGCACTGAAACAGGCTAGATTACCGCGTCTAGGCGTGCTACATGGATTTTCTGGCAGCTATGAACAAGCGATGCAATTTGTGGATTTAGGCTATTTAATTGGTATTGGTGGCGTGATTACCTATCAACGTGCGAATAAAACGCGACAAGCGGTTGCTCGTTTACCGCTTGAGGCCTTGGTGTTAGAAACGGATGCGCCGGACATGCCGCTATCTGGTTTTCAGGGCCAACCTAATCGACCTGAACGTATTGTGCAGGTGTTTGAAGCGCTCTGCCAACTTCGGTCAGAGTCACCTGATCGGATTAAAAACCAAATTGCCACCAATACTCGAACGCTATTTAAGCTATCCATTTAGTCATAGATTGACGCGATATTCGCCGGTCGCGTTTTAAAACGACGATGTAGCCACATATATAAATCTGGTGCTTTCATGATCTCTTTTTCGATCACCGCATTCATGCTTTTCGCTGACTCTGCGGCATTTTCAACCGGAAAGTGAGTAATGCTATCGGAGATGGAAATGGTGTAGCCGCTACCATCTTTATTGCGGATAGGGGCAAAGGCAATCACCGTGGGGTTAGCCATTTTCATCAGCAGGTGGGTACCGATCGTGGTTGCCGCATCGGGCATCGCAAAGAAGGGCACAAACACGCTATTTTTAAGGCCATAATCATGATCTGGTGCATACCAAAGTATCTCATTCTCTCTTAATGCCTTAATCATCTTTCGGGTATCGTGACGATCAATAAAGGCTTTGTTCGATTTTAAACGACCTTTTAGCTGAACCCAGTCTAATAAACGATTGTTATGAGCACGGTAAACACCAATACCTTCATGACACTGGCCTAATATTCGGCCGCCTAGTTCTAAAGTTAAAAAATGGATACCGACTAATAGCACGCCATGTTGCGATTTGACTGCTTTATCTAAGTGTTCTAAGCCTTCGATCTTGCCCCATTTTTGAATACGCTTATCTGACCAAAACCAGGCCATGCCAGTTTCAATCAGTCCCATACCGACTGACTCAAAATTATTAATCACGCGTTTATCGATCTCTTGCCCGGATAACTCCGGAAAACAAGCATGCAAATTCTTTTTCGCAATTGAAGAACGGCGTTTGAGAAATGGCATAGACAAACGCCCCAATATTTTACCAATATGAAGTAATACAGGGTAAGGAAGTTGTACGAGTAAATAAAGTGTCCCGATACCAATCCAGGTTAACCAATAACGGGGACGGAGTAGAGCAAAAGAAAATTGAGGGGTCATGACGCTGTTGAGCCTATTTATTTTATTGTTTTTGTATCTGTAAGAAATTAGAGTGCCATTTACTGACTAAGTTCAATTTTTAATAATAAAAATAATGATTTATTTTAATCGAGCTAAACAAATCGTGAAAATTTACCTGCATGTGTTCTGATGATATGAAAATATGATAGGCTTTCGCTAAAATTGCGCGGTATAATGGCTGAATATTCAGCTAGTTTAGTGGCATTAATCTGCGCTTAATTATTATTGATTAGACTGAAAGTGACGCTCAGATGTGCGACTAGCACGATTTAATTGCATATTAATTTCCAATCATCGTTATTGATGGCTCCACATTTATGATGAAGTGTGTCGGCATGATGAGATGATATAAGTTTACGTAAAAAATCGGTAATTTGATTTTGGGTTAAACAGAAATATAATATCATCACACTTTTTTGAAACTATAGCTTATGTCAAATAATAATAATGAATCTATTACGCCGTTGATGCTTCGAATGATGCCATGGATCGCTGCCGTGGCATTTTTCATGCAAACACTCGATACCTCGATTCTCAATACTGCCTTACCCACTATTGCACATGATCTCAACGAATCACCCTTAAATATGCAATCAGCGGTTATCTCTTACGCACTTACGTTAGCGCTCTTTATTCCGGTGAGTGGTTTTTTAGCGGATAAGTTTGGTACGCGCAATGTTTTTGTCACTGCGGTCTCGCTTTTCTCGTTAGGTTCACTCTGTTGTGCGTTATCTCAATCCCTGATTTTCCTCGACTTATCCCGAGTTTTGCAGGGCATTGGCGGAGCAATGATGGTGCCGGTCACCAGGCTTGCTTTGATTAAATCATTTAAACGCAGTGAATTTTTAGCCGCCTTAAATGCTTCAACGATTCCGGGATTAATCGGTCCGGTTGTCGGCCCCGTGTTAGGGGGATATTTAGTTGAAGAGGCAACCTGGCACTGGATTTTTTTAATCAATATTCCGATCGGTGTGATCGGTATTATTACCGGGATCAAATTTCTGCCTAACCTTAAAGGTAAGAAGTCATCCTTCGATTTTACTGGCGCGGCGCTGATTTCATTGGCGGTCATTGGGACGACATTAAGTCTGGAATTTATCAATGAAGGGGTGAATATTTATCTCTCCTTATGTCTGTTTATCGGCTGTCTGTTTTTATTATATGGTTATGTTGTTCATGCTCGTCGCGCTACTGAGCCATTGTTCTCGCTTGAGTTGTTTCAAATTAATACCTTTAAAATAGGGCTGTTAGGGAATTTAATTAGCCGTTTAGGTATTTCAGCGGCCCCTTTCTTAGTGCCTTTATTACTTCAAGTCGCTTTTGGTTATTCAGCGATAACTGCCGGTCTGATGTTGATGCCAATGGCAATAGCCTCATTAACCATGAAGACGTTTGTTCCGCCGATATTAAGACGTTTTGGATATCGACGAGTGCTGTTGGTCAATACCGTGATTGCTGGCGTCATTGTGATGAGTTTATCTGTCTTAAATGAAAACTCATCGCTGATTATATTTGCCATGCTGTTATTTTGTCTGGGGGCGGTTAACTCCTTACAGTTCACCTCAATGAACAGTATCACACTGGCTGATCTTAAAGGTGATCTAACTAGTAGTGGTAATAGTTTGATGGCGGTCAATCAACAATTAGCCATTAGTTTTGGGGTGGCTTGCGGCGCGGTTCTGGTCCGAGTTTTCAGCCAAAATCTGGATATATTTCATCATGAAGTGAGTGATGCATTCAAAGCCAGTTTTATTGTCTTAGGCGCGATTACTTTATGTTCTGGTCTTATTTTCCGTAAACTAAAACCGGAAGATGGCGTCAATTTAACGATTAGACATGCAGAAAACGATCAACATTAAGAGGCAAAATATGCAATATCAAATTATTCCTGTCACGGCATTTGCAGAAAATTGCTCAATTATTTGGTGTGAGAAAACCAGACAAGCCGCGATCATCGATCCTGGAGGCGAAGCAGCGTTACTGATTAATGCCATCACGCAATTGGGTTTGAGTGTGGATAAAATTCTCTTAACCCATGGTCACTTAGATCACGTCGGCGCGGCAAAAACCTTAGCTGAACATTATCAAGTTAAAGTATATGGCCCAACGATGGCCGATAAATTCTGGTTGGATAATTTACCTCATCAATCGATGCAGTTTGGTTTACCTTTTTGCGAGGCCTTTGTACCCGATTATTGGTTGAAAGAGGGCGATGAAATGACTTTAGGTGATGAACAATTGTCGGTGATTCACTGTCCCGGTCACACCCCCGGACATGTCGTGTTTATGGCGCATTCAGCTAAATTAGCCTTTGTTGGTGATGTGTTATTTAAAGGCAGTATCGGTCGGACAGATTTTCCGCAAGGTAACTATCAAGATCTGATGCATTCGATTAAACAAAAATTACTGCCGCTGGGCGATGATATTACTTTTATTCCTGGACATGGACCGGTATCCACCTTCGGTGATGAGCGTATGACGAATCCCTATATTATTAAAGGCTAAGTTGTACTTTTTATACTATCGACTTGTCGTGTGACATCATAAACGTGGTCAAAGTCGCCGTGATTAAAGGATGATCATCCAGTGATGCGGCTAAGAGTGATTAAAAAATCGGCCAATGATGATTTTTTTATTATTCGACTATTGACAATAATCGACGAAATCTTTAATATTCGCGCTACCAATTTGTTCCTCCATAGTTCAGTTGGTAGAACGCCGGACTGTTAATCCGTATGTCACTGGTTCGAGTCCAGTTGGAGGAGCCAAATTTCCCTCTCTATTTTGTTCATTTGGCACTTTTTCAGATTTAAGCCTGTTTTATTCTCTTTGTTACATTATCAAAACGATTATTTCGAGTGATTTGTTACCTTTTTTACTTATTTTTAGACTGTATCCACGACCTATTTGTTTTATCGGCAGCGCCAAAAGCCGCGTATGATTTAATCCGATTGAACTATCTGAATATCATTATTTATTTATTAAACTAATGCAAATGGATATTTTTATGCCTATAATAAGGTTGTGCTGTACTGATTTTCTTGATTTGCTTTATCTCTATTTTGCGATAATGGAAATAGGCAGTATACGGTATATAATAAAAATAATTTCACTATAAATAGGTCAATAAAAATGATAAATCTATTTCAAAGAACAAAACCGAGTACACGTTGTTATTCACTTGCTGTATTGATTGGTATCATTGGCGGCATTATTTCCGCGTTCGTGAAGTCGGGTACCGAAGAGCTCATGCCACCTCGTTTACCAGGTGCAATTCCACCGCCAGTCGATTTACTTAAACAGATGGGGATTGATGTCACCAATATGGTTTACACTTACTCTGAGCAAGTCGTTAATTATGGTGGCAATGGTGTTCATATTATCTTTTCTATCGTCTGTGCCGTCTTTTATGGTGTTGTTGCCGAAATTTTTCCAAAAATTAAATTATGGCAAGGTTGTCTATTTGGCCTAATCGTTGCGATTGGCTTTCACGGCATTGTTTTACCTGTTTTACAGCTCACGCCGCCAGCCTGGCAGTTACCGGTCGACGGTTTACTATCTGAATTTTTAGGCACGTTACTTTGGGTTTGGGTCATTGAAATTGTCCGTCGTGATTTACGTAGTCGATTCACTAAAAAACCTGATCCAGAATTCCAATAACGTATGATTCGTTTGCGCTCATTCAATCGTTAATGGATTGACTAATTGAGCATAAATAGCGTCATCAATGCAGCTTGTTTTGGTTAGTCTTGTCTGACTAAAACAAGTTGTCAACAATTACTCTTCTCCTCCTATTACCGCCTAAACCTGTTAATCGAACTGTCGCTGCGATACGCTCTGCTTAATCAGTTATTAGCGTCACTCACTGATTGAGCATCGCCCAGTCTGATACTGTTTGCTATCTTGCTACTTGAACTGAGATGTGCGTATAACTGTCTGACTAGTATCAATATCAGTCTGATGGTAAAATACCCTTTGTTCAGATCTCGTGATGCGAATGAATTCCAGATATTGATTAACTTGTTTTTTATAGTTGATTCAGTATATAGTAAGGCACTTTTCAAGAAATAATTGAGATACAATCTATGATAATTCAACCAAAAATTCGTGGTTTTATTTGTACTACAACGCACCCGGTTGGCTGCGCTGAAAATGTTAATCAACAAATTGCTTATGTAAAATCAAAAGGCAAATTAGCTAATGGCCCGAAAAAAGTGCTGGTTATTGGTGCTTCTACTGGTTATGGTTTAGCTTCGCGAATTAATGCGGCTTTTGGATCTGATGCAGCGACTATTGGTGTCTTTTTCGAAAAACCAGGTACAGAGACAAAACCTGGCTCAGCAGGTTGGTATAATTCAGCGGCTTTCGATAAAGCGGCTAAAGCAGCAGGTTTATACTCAAAGAGTATTAATGGTGATGCTTTCTCTAATGAGTGCCGTAAACAAGTGATTGATCTGATCAAAAAAGATTTAGGTCAGATTGATTTAGTCGTTTACTCGTTAGCTTCGCCTGTGCGTAAAATGCCTGAAACCGGTGAACTGGCTCGTTCAAGTTTAAAACCCATTGGTCAACCTTATCACTCAGTTGCACTTGATACCAATAAAGATGTGTTAGTGGAAGCAACCGTTGAACCTGCAAATGAGCAAGAGATTGCTGATACCATTAAAGTGATGGGCGGGCAGGATTGGGAACTTTGGATGAATGCCTTAGAAGATGCTGGTGTACTTGCTGATAAGGCACAAGCGGTTGCTTACTCTTATATTGGTACCGAATTAACCTGGCCAATTTACTGGCATGGTACGTTAGGCAAAGCGAAAGAGGATTTAGACCGAGCAGCACAAGCGATTGATAAAAAATTAGCCGCCAAAGGGGGACATGCTTATGTCGCTGTCTTAAAATCGGTGGTCACGCAAGCTTCTTCTGCGATTCCGGTTATGCCACTTTATATCTCGATGTCATTTAAAGTGATGAAAGAGATGGGATTACATGAAGGTTGTATCGAACAGATTCAGCGTCTGTTTAGTAGCAAACTTTACGCAGCTCATTTACCGGAAACTGATGATCAGCATCGTTTACGCCTGGATGATTGGGAACTACGTCCTGAAGTGCAGGAAGCTTGTCGTCAAATCTGGTCTCAGGTTAAAGATGACACGATTAATGAACTAACTGACTATCAAGGTTATAAGGCTGAGTTTTTACGTCTATTTGGCTTCGGTTTAACTGGCGTTGATTATAACGCTGATGTCGATCCGGTGGTTGGATTTGATGTGGTTGAGCTAAACTAATCTGCGCCTAAGCCAATCTGATATTAAGCCCGTTAAAGATGATTTAACGGGCTTTTTTATTCTGTGTACCCTCGCTTTTATGCCGCTTAATCAGCAGGCATGTACAAGATGCTATTAATTTCTGATCAGGCAATTATATTTAATATCGGTATTATGCTAGAATAGCCCGAATTTTATAAGAGACTATCTCCCCAATATCACGCGTCTAAGTCCGATAATTGAGGCTGGTGAATTACTGCCACGTGATACAGGAACGATGCCAGAAACTAACTATGAATTTATTAAAATCACTTGCTGCCGTCAGCTCAATGACGCTTTTCTCCCGAGTATTGGGATTTGTGCGTGATGCCATTGTGGCGCGATTTTTCGGTGCCGGTATGGCGACCGATGCTTTTTTTGTGGCATTTAAACTGCCTAATTTACTGCGCCGAATTTTTGCCGAAGGGGCATTTTCACAGGCTTTTGTGCCGATTTTAGCCGAATATAAGAGTCAGCAGGGTGAAGAGGCTAGCAAAATCTTTATCTCTTATATCGCCGGTTTATTGACACTCATACTGGCTTTAGTCACTATCGTCGGCATAATTGCTGCGCCAATTGTGATTATGATTACGGCCCCTGGATTTACGCAGCCGATGGAAAAGTTTGAGCTATCAGTGCTAATGCTAAGAATCACGTTTCCGTATATTTTTCTGATCTCGCTTGCTTCATTAGTGGGCGCGATCTTAAATACCTGGAACCGTTTTTCGGTGCCGGCCTTTGCACCGACTTTTCTCAATATTAGTATGATAGGTTTTACGCTGTTTGCTTCGCCCTATTTTCATCCGCCTATTTTAGCTTTAGCGGCTTCGATACTGGTTGGGGGAGTGCTACAAATCTTATATCAGCTCCCTTACTTGAAAAATATTGGTATGCTGGTACTGCCGCGGATTAATCTTAAAGATAGCGGTGTTTGGCGGGTGTTAAAACAGATGGGCCCGGCGATTTTAGGCGTCTCGGTTGGCCAAATCTCTTTAATTATTAATACGATCTTTGCCTCATTTTTGATTTCAGGTTCGATTTCCTGGATGTATTATGCCGATCGCTTAATGGAGTTTCCAGCCGGCGTTTTAGGGGCAGCATTAGGGACTATTTTATTACCTTCAATGTCACGCGCTTTTGCCAGAAGTGATTTTGATGAGTACTCACAGCTGCTCGATTGGGGGCTGCGTTTATGCTTTTTGCTGGCATTACCGGCCGCCGTGGCTTTAGGGATTATTGCCAAACCGTTAATTGCGACCTTATTTGAATATGGCAAATTTACTGCAACAGATACGGCGATGACGCAGCAAGCGCTGGTGGCTTATTCAGTCGGATTATTGGGGTTAATCTTAGTCAAAGTGCTGGCACCGGCTTTTTATTCGCGTCAGGATATAAAAACGCCGGTTCGTATTGCGATTGCCACACTGATTTTGACTCAGGTGATGAATTTGCTCTTTATCGTGCCGCTAAAACATGCGGGATTGTCGCTTTCTATTGGGATTGCAGCCTGTTTTAATGCCGGACTGCTATTTTGGATGCTGCGGCGTAAACAGCTGTATCGACCTCAGCCGGGTTGGTCGGCTTTTCTAGGTAAAGTGATCTTTTCTGTGCTGATGATGGCACTGGTATTGTGGTTGATGTTGATGTGGTTACCAGACTGGTCTGCTGGCGGCATGTTATCGCGCTTAGGTCGATTATGTTTATTGATTATCGCTGGCGTGACTGCCTATTTTGGCGCATTAGTTTTATTGGGTTTCAAATTGCGTCATTTTGTAAAACGTGTCCATTAAACCCAGAAAATCATTTATGATATGACGAGCGATATCAAGTTGCTGCGTGATATCAAGGTCTCAATGTTAATCATTGAACGATAACTTTTATGCAGAGTGATAGAAAATAATTTTATGGCAACCAAAAAAACAAATCAGGCAAACTACCGTGATAATCAAGATGCGCAGGTGCATAACCTGAAGGTCCCTCCGCACTCGATTGAGGCTGAACAAGCCGTCTTAGGGAGTTTGATGTTAGATAATCAGCGTTGGGATCATGTGGCTGAGCAGATAACCGAATATGATTTCTACTCCAGACACCATCAGATGATCTTTACTGAGATGCAGTCTTTAGTCAGTAAAGGGATTCCGATTGATTTGATTACCCTTTCTGAAAGCTTAGAGCGCCGTGATGTGCTTAATGATGTGGGGGGGTTTGCCTATTTGGCCGAGTTATCCAAAAATACCCCGAGCACCATTAATGTGGTGGCCTATACCGATATTATTCGTCAGCGCGCTATCATGCGTGAGCTGATCTCGGTATCCAATGAGATCGCCGATAGCTGTTACTCACCAGAGGGGCGTGATAGCGAAGATCTGCTTGATCATGCGGAAACTAAGGTGTTCCAGATTGCTGAAAAACGCGCCTCTAGTGGTGAAGGGCCAAAAAGTATCACGACCGTACTGGAAGATACGGTTGCCCGTATTGAAGAGCTGTTTCAAAAGCCGCATGATGGGGTTACCGGCGTTTCCTCTGGGTTTATTGATTTAGATAAAAAGACCGCTGGATTACAGCGTTCTGACTTAATTATTGTGGCAGCACGTCCATCAATGGGTAAAACCACTTTTGCGATGAACTTATGTGAAAATGCCGCGATGATGCAAGAAAAACCGGTATTAATTTTTAGTCTTGAGATGCCTGCAGAGCAGATTATGATGCGTATGTTGGCCTCGTTATCTCGAGTCGATCAAACCCGCGTAAGAACCGGTCAATTAGATGATGAGGATTGGGCGAGAATATCGAGTACGATGGGGATTTTATTAGAAAAGAAAAATATGTATATCGATGACTCCTCTGGCCTAACGCCGATGGATGTCCGTGCACGTGCACGGCGAATCTATCGTGAACATGGTGGTCTGAGCATGATTATGGTCGATTACTTACAACTGATGCGGGTACCGAGTTTATCTGATAATCGTACCCTTGAAATTGCGGAAATCTCTCGCTCACTCAAAGCGCTGGCGAAAGAGCTGGAAGTGCCGGTGGTGGCCCTGTCTCAGCTCAACCGTAGTCTTGAGCAGCGTGCTGATAAAAGACCGGTCAACTCAGATTTACGTGAGTCAGGTTCGATAGAGCAAGATGCTGACGTGATTATGTTTATCTATCGTGATGAAGTTTATAACGAAGCTTCTGAACAGAAAGGTATTGCGGAAATTATTCTGGGTAAACAGCGTAATGGTCCGATTGGTAAAGTGAGACTGAAGTTTCAGGGGCAGTGGTCACGTTTTGATAATTATACCAATGCTGACTATTTTGATGATGAATAATAACCAGAGGATAATCCATGTCAGTTGCTACCGTTGAAGTTGATGTTGCTGCGCTGCTGCATAATGTGAATTGTTTTAAACGGCAGGCACCCCATAGTCAAATTTGGGCCATCATCAAAGCGAATGCTTACGGACATGGTAAGACTGAAGTTGCCCGATTTTTACAAAAACAGGTTGATGGATTTGGTGTTGCACGTCTGAGTGAGGCATTAGAGCTGCGCAGTGTCGGCATCATTGCGCCGATTTTACTGCTGGAGGGCTTTTTTCCGGATGAGGATATCACGTTACTTGAGCGGTACTCCTTACAAACGATGATACATAGCCCCGAGCAAATTGAACGTTTGCGTGAACTTAAGACCAGTTATCCACTTAACGTGTGGTTCAAACTCGATTCCGGCATGCATCGCTTAGGATTTAGACCTGAACAGGCGCGACACTATTTTAACTTGCTTGCTGCCTGTCCGTCGGTGGCGAAACCCATCAATATTGCCAGCCATTTTTGCTGCGCTGATGAGCTGGATAATCCTTATACCACGGCACAGATTCAGGTTTTTGATGACTTTATCGCTGCAATTGATGATCCGGCTTTAGTGGGACTACAGTCACTTTGTGCCTCAAGTGGTCTGTTTGGATGGCAAACTGCGCATCGCGATATTGTGCGTCCAGGTCTGGTTTTATACGGTATTTCTCCTTTTGATTATCAGATAAAAGATAAAGCAACCGGTGCAGCGCTGGGCTTACTGCCGGTGATGACGTTAAAGTCGATGTTAATTGCGGTGAGAGATCATAAACAAGGTGAGGGCGTTGGATACGGCCAAACTTGGCGTAGTCCGCGAGATACCCGATTAGGTGTCATTGCCATGGGTTATGGTGACGGATATCCCAGAGGCGTACCGGCAGATATTCCGGTGATGATTAATGGGCAGTTATTGCCGATTGTCGGTCGTATCGCTATGGATATGATTGTGGTTGATTTAGGTCCAGATACATCGGCGCAAATCGGCGATGAAGTGATCTTCTGGGGACCGGACTTACCGGTTGAGAAAATTGCTGCATTAAGCGGTATGAGTGCTTATGAACTGGTTGTTCATTTGACCAGTCGGGCTAAGTTAGTTTATAAATTTTAAGCGCTGATAAGGGCTTTGCTGTGATCATGTCGTCATTGTGAAGCTACGCAAACATGACCTGAAGCGGAACTTTTTAACCTCTGCGCCAGGATAGTTTGTGACTTTTCCGACAATTATTTTTATCCGATTATTTTCTGATAAATAAGCTAATGCACTCTACTGAGAGTTCTTGTACAATGAAGTCCACTTTATGAAAAGATGTTAATATTGAATCAATATGTTCACTCGATTAATTAAATTCGTGCTCTTTTTGGCTATCTTAATCGTTATTGCCATCACTGGTGCTTATTACTATTTACAGCATTTTGCCCAACAAAAAATACAGCTCACTGCCAATCAACAGCTCTTTACTGTTGAACGGGGGATGAGTATTACACGCCTTGCGGCGCAGATGCAATCGCAAAAACTGCTTGAGAATGCCAAGCCTTTACCCTATTTACTACAATTTGAGCCTGATTTACGTCATATCAAATCAGGGACTTACCAATTAACACCGGATATGACGGTGCATGATTTTTTAACCTTGCTTAATTCAGGTAAGGAGATTCAGCTCTCGATTCAGTTTGTGGAAGGATCAAGAGCCAAAGATTGGTTAATCAAGTTACAGTCACAGCCCGATATTAAAAAAGTGCTGACAGATGATTTAACCCTCGCGCAAATTGCCGAGGAGATCGGCTTAAAAGGTCAGTCATTAGAGGGGTGGCTCTATCCCGACACGTATCATTACACCCCAAACTCGACCGATCTTGATATTCTAAAACGTGCTTATCAGCGTATGAACAATGAGTTACAAACAATTTGGTTGACCCGAGATGAGAATCTGCCCTATCAATCGCCTTATGAGCTACTGATTATGGCATCGATTATTGAAAAAGAGACCGGGCTGCGTGATGAACGTAGTTTAGTGGCGTCGGTATTTGTGAATCGTTTGAAACGAAAGATGAAATTACAAACCGATCCGACGGTGATTTATGGCATGGGTGACCGGTATGATGGCAATATAAGGCGACGAGATTTAACCGATAAAAATTCATATAATACTTATGTGATTGACGGTTTACCGCCAACCCCGATTGCGATGCCCAGTAAGGCATCTTTGCTTGCGGCTGCACACCCGGCACAGACCAGCTATCTTTTCTTTGTGGCCGATGGTCGAGGTGGTCATGTATTTTCAACCAACCTCAATAGTCACAATCAAGCGGTGCAAGCGTATTTAAAAATTATCCGTAGCCAACAAGCACGCTAGAATAGGAATCAGACATTATGCCCAAAGGCCAGTTTATCGTTATTGAAGGATTAGAAGGTGCCGGTAAAACGACGGCGATTGCCACTGTCGCCAGTGTGCTTAAACAGCGTGGTATGACTGATTTGGTGTTTACCCGCGAACCGGGTGGAACGCCTTTAGCTGAAACCCTGCGGACTTTAATTAAGCAAGGTATTGAGAATGACCCGTTGACCTATAAAGCCGAGTTACTGATGTTTTATGCTGCCAGAATTCAGTTAATCGAAAATGTGATTATGCCCGCGCTTGCGGCTGGGAAATGGGTTGTGGGTGATCGGCACGATCTTTCCACTCAGGCTTATCAGGGCGGGGGCCGTCAGATTGATCCTGAATTCATGGCGATGTTAAAGACCGGGGTATTAGGCTCATTTAAACCGGATTTGACACTTTATCTTGATTTACCCCCTGAACTAGGCTTAACCAGAGCCAAACAACGCGGTGAACTTGATCGTATTGAACAAGAGTCATTAGCGTTTTTCCAGCGAACGCGTGAGCGTTATTTAAGCTTAGCTTCGCAAGATAGTTCGATTATCATTATTGATGCCGCACAGTCGCTGGATAAGGTGACTGAGGCACTGATCGTTTCCCTTAATCAATGGCTGGATACACACATTGTCGGTTAATATACAACAAGACTATTTTTGGCTACACAGCGCTTATTCGCAGCTGATGCAGCCCATATTACAGCAGCGCGCTCATCACGCTTGGTTGATTGGTTATGTGCATGGTTGTGGTGAGCAGCGATTGATTCAGCAGTTGATTGCTCGCCTGTTATGCTTGTCGCCAAAGGGGGAATTACCCTGTGGCCACTGTCATAGCTGTTTACTGGTTGAGGCGCAAACGCATCCTGATTATCATCATCTGATGGTTGAAAAAGATAAAAAATTTATCAGTGTTGAACAAGTTCGGCAGCTCACCGAAAAAGTGTATGAACATGCTCAGCAGGGCGGGGCGAAAGTGATTTGGATCGACAATGCGGTATTGATGACCGAGGCCGCGGCTAATGCGCTGTTAAAAACACTGGAAGAGCCGCCGGCGAACACCTATTTCATTTTAACCGATAATCAAGTGCAGCGTTTGATGCCAACTATCCGTAGCCGCTGTTTTCAATTTATGATTGCCGCACCTGAGTTAGTGGTAGGGATGAAGTGGCTTCAGCCACAGTATCCTGACTACAGTGAAAATCAAATTGCGACCGCGCTACTGCTCAATGAGCAAGCGCCGCTGGCCGCAGCACATTTATTACAGCCAGAACATTGGCAGATACGATTACAGTTTTGTCAAACATTAACTGAGTCGTTAAAGCAAGGGATGTTTTGGCCCTTACTGTCAAAAATTACCACTACCGAGCAGGCGATATGGGTGATTGATTGGTTTTGCTCTTTCTTACTCGACGCATTAAAAGCAAAAAATAGTGCGGGTCGATTTGTGACCAACCGAGATCAGGTTCCACTGATTCGTTTATTAGCCCAATCTGAGATAGAAAAAATTAATCATTGGTATGACATCTGGTGTGAGGCGTCATTAAAGTTAACGACAATTTCAGGCCTCAATCAGGAGCTTATCATCGCGGATTTATTAGCCCAATCCGAAATAGCCCAATAAGCCAGACTAGCGCGAATGATATTGAGATACAGGCCGAAGATAATTATAGCCATGCGCTGATTCGTTGCTGGGGTGCTCAATAACTCAATGACTGACGTGCTTTTATGCAGCGCGCTTTTTGGGTATAATCATGCTATCGATAATGTTGGCGATACTGACATTCAAATATAAAAATAATAGATCGGATCATCGCGCGACTTAACTTAAAGATCCGCGTGATGTTATCCAAAGAATTTTAAGGTATAGATGTGAGTTATTTATCTATTGAGTTTGCGGTAAGTTTTATCGTTTTTTTCGGTATTTATTGGGGATTGAAACGGCACATTGTGCTGCAAAATAGTCTATTGCTAATAGTCAGTTATGTGATTGTGGGACTATTTAATATTCATTTTGCGCTGATTCTGGCTGGCTATACGATCATCATTTATTTACTCTCAATCGGTATTGCTCATAGTTCCGCTCCGCGTGGCTGGCTAGTACTGGCTTGCATTGTGGCCGTGGTTAATCTGGCTATCTTTAAATACTGCGATTTTTTCCGTGCCGAGTTGCAGCTATTATTGAATGCAGTCGGTTGGCATCTGTTATTACCGAGTGCTGAGATATTGTTACCGATCGGGATCTCATTTTACACTTTCCATTCAATCAGTTATTTAGTCTCATTATCAAAAAAAGAGCTCAAACCGGTCTCATTTTGGGATTTTGCCCTCTATCTCTCTTTCTTTCCCAGTATTGTGGCGGGTCCAATTAATCGGGCCAAACATTTTTTACCACAGATTCAGACCACGCATATCAGAACGTTATTAGAACCCTATCGCGCTTTAACATTAATCTTATTGGCCGTGATAAAGGTCTATTGGTTAAGCTCAGCTTTAGCCGATTATTATGTGAATCCGATATTTGATAGCCCACAAGAGTACCAATCATTTGATCTGATTTTGGGACTGTATGCCTATGCGATTGAGATTTATTTAAATTTCTCGGGATATACTGATTTAGTTACCGCTATTGCGCTACTGCTGGGTTTCAGACTACCGATAAACTTTAATTTACCCTATCTAGCGATTAATCTGCGTGATTTTTGGCAGCGCTGGCATATCAGCTTGTCGACTTGGATTCGTGATTATATCTATATCCCCTTAGGCGGCAGTCGGATTAATGTGACGCGAACACAGATCAATGTCCTGATTGCGATGTTGCTCTCCGGACTCTGGCATGGCGCCGGTATGAATTTCTTATTATGGGGGGCGATTCATGGTATCGGGTTGGTGATGCTGAATGTAGCCGATCGGTTATTGGGCGTTAATGTTATCGCCAGACGTTCGGCATTAATTGCCAAATTATTTACCCTACACTATGTCTGTTTTGCCTGGTTATTTTTCCGCAGTGCTTCCTTGAGCGATGCACTCGATTATCTGCAGGCAATAGCACATAATATGACGGATGTAGCCATGAAATATAACTCGCTTCTCACGATAATTATCTTGCTTATTGCCTACTGTTTTTATCCCAAATGGTCTACTATTCCGACCTATTTTTCGCGCTTCTTAGCCAAAATGCCGTGGTTTATTCTGCCGGTTATTTTCATCTGTATTCTGTGGTTGGTTATCTATTTAGCGCCATCGGGTATTCCTCAATTTATTTATGCTGGATTTTAAGGGGAAACCAATGTCGATATGGCGTATTTTTTATGTGTTGTTGGTGACCTTGTGTGGTTTACTCTTCTTATATCAGCAGTCGATTGAGATCTATTGGCAGCAAACCTATCATACTGCGTCGCCATTTGTGTTTGTCGGCAACCGAGCGCAGCAAACCGGACATGAAGGGCAGACTACTGGCGAAAAAATAACCCAGTCTCTGACTGACTCACTGAACCAGAATGAAGCGCTATTTTCACGTTGGAATCAGCAACTGATTCATGTCATGAACGATCGATTAGGATTAGTGGATGCGGATGATGATAACACCGTGACGCAGGCGCCTGAGATTGTCGCGCCGCATCAAGTTATGGCGCCGCCACATCAGCACCAAAAGACGCTAAAACAAACACGTCAAATCAATCATGATAATACCTCAGTCGCTATTCATAGTCAGGCGGCGGTACCGTCAGACGCAACCTTACAACCCATCACACCATCAACCGCGTCAGCGGCGTCTGCCAATATTGCAGAAAAAACACCAGTATTGCATCCTGGGGATAAGTTATTTTTTGTCGGTGATTCGTTAATGCAGGGCGTTGCCCCTCGGGTAAAACGACGTTTATATAATCATTACAAGATAGAGAGTATCGACCTGAGTAAACAGAGTACCGGGCTCTCCTATCCGAAAGCGTTTGATTGGCCAAAAGTGATCGAAGAAACGCTAGCCTTGCAGCCGAATATCAAAGTAATGGCGGTTTTTTTAGGACCGAATGACCCATGGAATTTTCCTATTCCTAATCGTAAGGATTATCTTAAATTCAAATCGACAGAGTGGGAGCAGGTTTATCGATCTCGGATTGAACGTATTTTACAAGCAGCTGCAAAGCACCAAGTTGCCGTTATCTGGTTAGGCGCACCCTGCATGCGCGCAACCAAGTTACATCAAGATATGCTCTATCTCAATCAGTTGTATCGATCCGAAGTGGAAAAATTTGCTGGACAATATATTCCAACCAGTGAATTATTAGGCTGTAGTGATGCGCAGTATGTTAATTTTGTCGCTACTGCGCGGGGCAATATTAAAGCCAGAATTGATGATGGTATTCATTTTACCGTTGCCGGTCAGCGCATTTTAGCGAGCAAAATCATGGCTGAACTGACCATCGCACCATCACAGCAAGAGGCCAAAAATGAGTAGGATAATGCTGTTATGGGCAATATGGCTGATGAGTTTATGGCTCAGTAGTAGCGGGTTTGCGCAAACAACCGAGCTCGAGTTAGCCCCCAAGATGTATACGGGTATCGTTGATTTTGGTGATCCCAATGTGGCAAAACTCAGCGCGCGTTTTAGCAAACTAGAACATCATTCGGTTGAGAACGACGTGGTTGTGATTACGCAATTCGGTGACTCTCACTCAGCTGCTGATTTTTTTACTGGTGAGCTGCGCCGATTAATGCAGGAAAGATATGGTGATGCCGGTATCGGTTGGGTTACGCCCATGCCTGTGCCGGGCCAATACCATATTGGCCTGAGCTGGAAAACCCAACATTGGCAGATTGTCAGTAGCCGTAATGTGCATGATCGTCTCTATCCGATGGGCGGATATATTGCGTCACCGACGAAAAATAGCAGTGTTTTACAAGTGATACCACAGCAATCTCAAGCTGCAGAGAAGTGGACAGTGAGTATGCGAGTAAAATTGCTCAAACGCAATGCGCTACAGGTCTTTGATGCGAAAGAGACACGACTGCCACTACGTTTACCTACCCGTTTAAATCAGTGGCAATCGGTCAATTTTGTGACGACTATGCCATTCCAAATTAAAACTACCAATATGGGTGTTGAGCTTGGGAGCTTTTGGCTACAAAAACGTCATCAGGCCGGAGTGATTGTCTCTCCCATTGCGACCAATGGCGCAAAATTGTCACTTTGGCAGAAGTGGTCTGCTGACTGGTTTGATGAATTGCCGTCAACTAAAAGTGATCTGGTGATCTTAGCTTATGGTACCAATGAGTCTTTTGAGTCGACACTGAACTTAGCTGAGTACCGGAAAAATCTGATATACAATATTGCACAGATTCGAAAACAGTTACCCCGTGCGGTGATCTTGTTATTCAGTTCTCCTGACACACTGCTCAGTAGTGTCTCTGCGCCAGCGTCTTGTGATGCGCGTCATCCACCAAGTTATCAGGCGGTAAGACAGATTCAACAAGAAGTCGCGCAATCAGAAAGACTCCTATATTGGGACTGGCAGACTGCGATGGGCGGTAATTGTATTATCGAAAAATGGCGTATGATGGATTTGGCCAGACCCGATCTGGTGCACTTAACGCGCACGGGCTATGTCCAAAGTGCCACGACGTTTTATCAAGATTTACTTAAACTTTTGCGGTAATCCGCTATACTCACGCTATCTGATTTTGTTAGGGCGTGTTATTGTTTAATAAGATTATTTATCAATTGATTAGTATTATGAAATAGGAATAATTATGTCATCACCAATTATTGTTGCCGTCGATTTTGCTGATATCAAATCAGCATGGGAATTTATTGATAGAGTGGAACCTGCCGATTGCCGGTTAAAAGTGGGTAAAGAACTCTTTACGCATGGTGGGCCCGACTTTGTGAAACAGGTGCAACAAAAAGGCTTTGATATTTTTCTCGATTTAAAATTTCATGATATTCCGAATACGGTTGCTCATGCGGTTGCATCGGCTGCCGATCTGGGGGTGTGGATGGTTGATGTGCATGCTTCTGGCGGGAGTCGAATGATGCAGGCTGCTAAGGATGCACTTTATACTTTTGGTCAGGATGCTCCGTTACTGATTGCCGTCACTGTATTGACTAGCATGGAAGAGAGTGACTTAAAAGAGATTGGCATCGAACTTTCCCCACTTGAACAAGCGACTCGTTTGGCGACACTGGCCAAAAACTGTGGTTTGGACGGCGTAGTCTGTTCTGCGCAAGAGGTGCAAAGTTTTAGAACACGTCTGGGCAGTGATTTTAAATTAGTCACACCGGGTATCAGGCCCGTTGGCTTTGGTGCCGACGATCAGCGCCGAATTATGACCCCACAACGGGCACTGGCTGCCGGTTCTGACTTTTTAGTGATTGGCCGACCTATTACTCGCGCCGCCGATCCTGCTGCCGCGCTAAAAGATATCTTAGCGACGTTAGCGTGATTAAATAAGGTTAAAACTACATCGTGATAACGATAGATTAAGAGTGAAATAATGCCGAATAAACAGGAAAGTACCTTAGTTTATTCGACTGAAACCGGTCGAATAAAAGCCGATAAACCGGAGGTCTCGAGGCCAAAAGGTGATGGTATCGTGCGTTTGCGCCGTGAAGTTGCTGGACGTAAGGGCAAAGGTGTCTGCGTGATTAGCGGATTGGATTTGAGTGATGTTGATCTCATCAAACTGGCGGCTGAGCTGAAAAAAAGTTGTGGCTGTGGTGGCAGTGTGAAAGCGGGATTGATTGAAATTCAAGGTGACAAACGGGATCTGCTTAAAACCTTATTGGAGCAAAAGGGCTTTCAGGTCAAACTGGCTGGGGGCTAACCGACTAAACTTGGCCCGCCTTGGATAAAAAGGTTTGGTGACAGATTGGGGGTAGCGTGAGTGATTATTGAATAAGTTACAGGCAAAATAAAGGCAGGGTAAATTTATTTATCCTGCCTTTATTTTATTCTGCAACTATCACATCATAGGATTTAGTGATTACTCATTGCACGCATTTTATTCGATAATTCACGACGCTCTTTTGAGATTTCCGCATTGGTAATAATGAAGTCGTCGACACGATCATCATAATCATTTTTCATATTGGCAATAATGGCCATAATCTCATCGTAACTCATACCCGGTTTGATATAGTCACTTAAGTTTTCAAGTAACAATACACGTTTTTGGTTATCACGGATTTTCTTTTCATTATCAGCAATCTCACGTTTCAACTTATTTCTACGGCGAGATAAACGAACGTATTCTAGAACATCTTGGAAGGATGATTTGGTCGTTTTTTCCATTGTGAGCCTCTTCTTGTTCACTTAATTAACTTGTTTTATATCAATTAGTATATAACGAACTATACTAAATGTTGAGCATTAACTTCCAATAATGAGGTTAATTTTATATCAGCTAAACACCAGTGTGAATTATCATGATTATCTTTAGCGGGGATCACGATAGATTTCATGCGTGCCGCTTTTGTGGCGGTCATGCCGGCAACTGAATCCTCAATGGTAATACAGTTAGTTGGTCTGACGTGAAGGGCCTGCGCGGCATTTAAGTAGACTTCAGGATGCGGTTTACCATGGGATAAAGATTCGGCAGAGACTCGGACATCAAAATAATCGGTTATATTTAAGACATCTGTCACGGCTTCAATAACCCGCATTGCCGATGATGAGGCTAGACCAATTTTTAGCCCTTGTGCTTTAAAGAAAGCTAATGACTCAATGACACCGGGTAATATCGGTTTGCTGGCGATAATTTTTGCAATGGTGACATCGATAATACGATCAGCCATTTCGGTTGGATTGATCTTCTTTTCAGGTGCGGTTTTACAAAACATCTCAACCACTTCGTTAATACGCATACCGGTTGTGATGAGATTATACTTGCGAAAAATTTCGTCGCGATTGAGACCAAATAGCGGGAGAACTTCAGCTTCGGCTTGCTCCCAAAGTGGTTCAGAGTCAACTAATACGCCGTCCATATCATAAATTACGGCTTTTATTTTAAACATATCATGCATGATGAGATCCCTTGTGCGTCATCTTTTACTGCCAGTAAAACAATCGCCTGATACTATAACATATAAAAAAAGCAGATTATTCATCTGCTTTGCTTATATTTCAGTTTAAGCTAAAAAACGTGGGATATTTTTCTCATATTGGCTGATAGCGTCTTCATGCTGCAATGTCAGTCCAATATTGTCTAAGCCATTTAATAAACAGTGGCGTTTAAATGGATCAAGGTTAAATGAATAGGTTTTACCGCCGGCGATGACAACCTCATTCTCTAAATCAACGGTAAACTCAATCCCTTCTTGTGCTTCGACAAGTTTGAATAAAGCGTCCACATCCTCTTCAGATAAGTTAACTAATAGCAGCTGATTATTGAATGAGTTGTTATAGAAAATATCGGCAAAGCTTGAGCCAATAATGGTTTTAAAGCCATAATCCGCCAATGCCCAAGGCGCATGTTCGCGCGATGAGCCGCAACCAAAGTTTTCACGGGTTAATAAGATACTCGCACCTTGGTAACGGGGTTTATTCAGTACAAAGGCGGGGTTTGGTTTTTGGCCGGCATCATCAAGGAACCGCCATTCATGAAAAGCATGCTGGCCGAAGCCAACGCGCGTCACCTTTTGTAAAAATTGTTTCGGAATAATGGCATCCGTATCAACATTCGCCGCATCAAGTGGAACAACTAATCCAGTGTGTTGGGTAAATTTAGCCATGAATTTATGCTCCTTAAAATGATTGACGAATATCAGTAAAATGACCGGTAATGGCAGCAGCGGCTGCCATTGCTGGGCTGACTAAATGGGTTCTGGCATCACGACCTTGACGACCTTCGAAGTTACGGTTACTGGTTGAGGCGCAGCGATCACCTGGCGCTAGCTTATCATCATTCATCGCCAGACACATAGAGCAGCCGGGTAAACGCCATTCAAAACCAGCTGCAATGAAAATCTTATCTAATCCTTCTGCTTCTGCCTGTGCTTTTACTGGGCCAGAGCCTGGCACGACTAACGCTTGTACGCCCGCAGCGACTTTACGGCCTTTAGCAATTTCAGCGGCAGCACGTAAGTCTTCAATGCGAGAGTTTGTACACGAACCGATGAAGACTTTATTAATTTTAACTTCTGACATTTTAGTCCCGGCCGTTAAGCCCATATAAGCTAAGGCTCTTGTTGCCGAGTTTTTCTCGATAGGATCACTAAAATCGTTGGGATTAGGCACCACACTATTGATACCGGTAACCTGACCGGGATTGGTCCCCCAGGTTACTTGCGGGGCTATATCATGGGCGTCTAAGGTGACGACTTTATCGAAATGGGCACCATCATCGGTTTTTAAGGTTTTCCAGTAAGTGATAGCTTCGTCTAATGCAGGTCCTTTCGGCGCAAATTGACGACCTTTAATATATGCAAAGGTTGTCTCGTCCGGCGCAATAATGCCGGCTTTCGCGCCCATCTCAATGGCCATGTTACACAAGGTCATGCGTCCTTCCATCGATAGCGCCTTAATCGCATCACCACAAAATTCAACTACATAACCAGTGCCGCCAGCGCTAGTTGTTTTACCGATAATAGCCAAGATAATATCTTTCGCGGTGATACCTGAAGCAACCTGTCCCTTCACCTCAATCTTCATGGTTTTAGCGCGACCCTGTTTTAGGGTTTGGGTGGCCAATACATGTTCAACTTCTGAAGTCCCAATACCGAACGCTAAGGCACCAAAAGCGCCATGGGTTGCGGTATGCGAATCCCCACAGACAATTGTCATCCCAGGTAAAGTCATGCCCTGTTCAGGACCGATGACGTGCACAATACCGCGTAAAGGACTTTGAATATCATATAATAAGATACCAAACTCTTTGGCATTTTTAGCCAGTTCAGTTAATTGAATACGAGCCATTTCACTACATGCACTTAATTCATTACTTTTGGTTGAGGTATTGTGATCCATGGTTGCAAATGTTTTGTCTGTACAGCGTACTTTGCGGTGCATTGCTCTTAAACCATCAAATGCTTGTGGTGAAGTGACCTCATGCACTAAATGGCGATCGATATATAAAATAGGCGTCTCATTCGGCGCTTCGTAAACAACATGCGCATCATATAACTTTTGATACAATGTTTTGGGTTTAATTGTCGACATTGCCTTGTTCCTTATATTTTTTAGCATCATTGCATTATGCTGAAATTAAAATTAAATTTATTATTAAATCCGCGCTGATATAGATATCATCGCGACCTAGATAAATTGACAGATGGCATCACCCATTGCATCGGTTGAGATATGCTGACCGCCATGGGCAAGATCGATAGTGCGATAATCATTTTCTAATGCTTTATTGACGGCCGCTTCGATCATCGATGCAATATCATCGCGTTTTAAGCTATAGCGAATCAGTAATGCCAACGAAAGAATTTGTGCCGCTGGATTCGCTAAATTCTTTCCGGCGATATCAGGTGCGCTGCCGCCTGCCGGTTCATATAGGCCAAAACCATGCGCATTTAAGCTGGCAGAAGGTAACATACCCATTGAGCCAGTTATCATGGCACACTCATCCGATAAGATATCACCAAACAAATTAGAACATAAAATGACATCAAACTGGCTTGGATCTTTAATTAACTGCATCGTGGCATTATCGATATACATATGTTCTAGTGTCACATCGGGATACCCTTTAGCAACCTGGCTGACCACTTCGCGCCATAAAATGGAGGTTTGCAGTACATTGGCTTTATCAATTGACGTCACTTTTTTCTTACGTAAACGCGCGGCTTCAAAGCCCATTTTGGCGATACGTTCTATTTCAAACCGGTGATAAACCTCGGTATCAAAAGCGCGCTCTTGAGGACCACTGCCTTCACGGCCTTTCGGCAGACCAAAATAGATTCCACCAGTCAATTCACGCATACATAAAATATCAAAGCGACGTTTAGCAATATCCTCTCTTAATGGACAAAGCTCTTCTAAACCTTGATATAATTTAGCCGGGCGCAGGTTAGCAAATAGTTTAAAATGTTTACGTAAGGGTAACAGTGCGCCACGCTCAGGCTGTTGATCTGGTGGTAAATTCTGCCATTTAGGTCCACCGACTGAACCAAATAAAATCGCATCGGCTTTTTCACAACCGGCTAAGGTTTCCGGCGGCAATGGCATACCATGAATATCAATCGCTGCACCCCCTACATCATATTCACTGGTGGTAATCGATAGTTGATATTTATGTCGAATAACATCAAGTACTTTATAAGCTTGTTTCATGACTTCAGGGCCAATACCATCACCAGGAAGTACTGCGATATGATAAGTTTGTGACATAGTATCCTCGGATTATTTGTTTATTCAGTTAATTTAATATCTTGTTTAGTCTGCTTTTAATCTCTATTACTACTCTGATCGGTTATCTCTGATGTAAACGCTGTTTTTCTTGTTCTATCTGGGTTGCACGATAAATATGATTAAGGGCATTGACTAAGGCTTTGGCTGACGCTTCGACAATATCAATCGCTAAACCGACACCGTGGTAGCGACGTTGATGATACTCAACGACAATATCGACCTGACCTAAGGCATTCTCACCTTGACCTTTTGAAGCTAACTGATATTTTTCAATCGAAACCGGAATCTGCACAATACGATTAATCGCTTGATAGACTGCCTCAACCGGGCCGTTACCAGTTGCAGCATCAGAGCGTTTTTCACCATCGATAATTAAGCTGACTGATGCGGTTGAAACCACCGTTGAACCTGACTGTACATTAAAATAATCTAACTCAAAATGCGACTCATCGTCTTTTAATTTATTCATAAATATCAATGCTTCTAAATCGTAGTCAAATACCTGACCTTTTTTATCCGCTAAAGCTAAAAATGCGCTATAGATAGCATCTAAATTATAGTCATTTTCTTGGTAGCCTAATGCTTCCAAACGATGTTTGACGGCAGCACGACCAGAACGTGAGGTTAAATTTAATTGAATCTGATTTAAGCCAATTGATTCTGGCGTCATGATTTCATAAGTTTCACGGTTCTTTAAGATACCATCCTGATGGATACCTGACGAATGCGCAAAAGCATTACTACCAATCACGGCTTTATTGGCTGGGATAGGGGTATTGGCTAATTGGCTAACAATTTGACTAGTGCGGTAAATTTCTTGGTGGTTGATATTGGTGTGAACATTTAAAATATTTTGACGAACTTTGATCGCCATAATGACTTCTTCTAAGGCACAGTTACCGGCTCGCTCGCCTAAACCATTCATCGCCCCTTCAATCTGTCTGGCACCTTCTTGTACCGCGGTAATTGAATTGGCGACAGACATCCCTAAATCATCATGACAGTGCACTGAGATAACTGCTTTATCAATATTGGGCACACGATTAAATAACGTTTTAATGATCTGACCAAATTGGTAAGGCACTGTATAACCGACCGTATCTGGAATATTAATCGTGGTCGCGCCGGCAGCAATCGCCGCTTCAACAATGCGACATAAATTATCAATCGGCGTTCGGCCAGCATCTTCGCACGAAAACTCGACATCATTGGTGTAGTTTCTTGCGCGTTTAACACTTTTAACTGCACGTTCAACCACATCATCAAAGATCATGCGTAATTTATCTTGTACATGTAATGTGGACGTCGCCATAAAGGTATGAATACGAAATGCTTCGGCCACCTTTAAGGCTTCAGCGGCCACATCAATATCTTTGTCAACGCAGCGTGCTAATCCACAAACTCGGCTGTTTTTTATTTGTCTGGCAATGGTTTGAACTGATTCAAAATCACCTGGTGATGAGACTGGGAAACCAACCTCCATCACATCAACCCGCATTCTTTCAAGCGCTAAAGCGATTTCTAGTTTTTCTTTAACGGTTAAGCTGGCTTGTAAAGCTTGTTCACCATCACGTAATGTGGTATCGAAAATAATAACTTGATCGCTCATATGTTTTCCCTATTTAGTTTAGCGCGACGAATTTGGGTAAAAAAAAACCCGCATCATAACGCGGGTTTCTTGGTGATTCGTCTGAGTTTTTATGTTTTTAACTCTCCGAGCACAAACAATCCGCGCAATTCAATGCGAGGAGCAGGCTGAGGTGGAGTTGGGTTACGTTTAACATAAAAATCCCTTTTATCAGTATTAATATACTTTGAAAAATAATTGTTAATATTTTTATCAAATTGTCATTACGGTGTCAAGCAGCAATTTTATTTAATCTGTTATTTTTCCTCTAAGATCAGTATTTTAGTCTGAATATCAACCAACTTGGTTTATTTATGATTCTGATTTCCTTACCAGCAATGCATCGTGCCAATTCACTTGTTGACTCGATTTTCTGATCTGAAGTTTGGTTTTCGACCACGGTCTATCTATTTGTGAGAGTAACAGCTGTGTATAGGGATGCGCTGGCGAATCAAAGATTTGATCGCGTCGTCCCTGTTCAACAATTTTTCCTGCTTTCATCACAATGACCTGATGACACATCGCATAGATCACCGCTAAGTCATGGCTAATAAATAAGTAACTGAGCTGATACTTTTGTTGTAATGATTTTAATAACGTCATGATCTGCATTTGTACCGTGCGGTCAAGCGAGGAAGTGGGTTCATCAAGGATAAGTATTTGCGGCTTTAAAATCAGTGCGCGGGCAATCGCAATGCGTTGGCGCTGGCCACCCGAAAATTCGTTTGGATAGCGGTGACGCGTATTAGGATCTAAGCCAACTTCTTGCATAATATTCATCACCGCTTGCGTTTGCGCATCATGATCCAGTTTATGGTGAGCGATAAGTCCCTCACTGATAATTTGTTCGATGGTAAACCTTGGATCGAGCGAAGAGAACGGATCCTGAAAAACAATCTGAATCTGTTTTCTAAAGGGTTGCCATTTTTTGGCATTAAGCTTATGGAGTTCATGTCCGTCATAGGTGATTTCACCAGAAGCTTTGAGCAATTTAAGTATGGCTAAAGCTGTGGTGCTTTTGCCTGAACCGGATTCTCCGACAATACCGACAGTTTCACCTTGATGCAGCGTAAAATTGACATTATCTAAAATGCTGTTCTTTTCCTGTCTGAAGAGTTTGCGTTTACCGGTCACTGCCACACTCAAATGGGCAACATTGAGTAATATGCCTGAATTGGCCGGTAACGGTACCGGATCACCAGTGGGTTCACTTGCCAGTAATAGTTTGGTGTAGTCATGCTGTGGCTGTAAAAAAATGCGGTGACGGCTATTCTTTTCAACCACTCGTCCCTGTTTCATGACCACCACTTGATCTGCCAGTTTTTTGACAATATTGAGATTGTGCGTGATAAATAGCATACTCATGCCAAGTTCGTGTCTTAATGCCTTCAGTAAATCAATAATCTGTGCTTGTACCGTGACATCAAGTGCGGTAGTCGGTTCATCGGCAATCAGTAATTTAGGATGGGTTAAGATGGCCATCGCAATCATCACGCGTTGTCGCTCACCGCCGGAGAGCTGATGTGGATACGCGTTCAGACGCTGTTTGGCATTGCGAATACCGACACGATCAAGATAGGTGATGATTTCAGCCCGCGCATCGGTACGGTTCATGCCACGGTGGATCGCTAAGACTTCATACAGCTGTTTTTCAACGGTATGGAGTGGATTGAGCGAGACCATCGGCTCTTGGAAGATCATACTGATATGATTTCCACGAATCTGACGAATTTGCGCATCACTGGCTGAAAGCAGTGATTGATCGGTGAATATGATATCACCACTTGGGTACTGCACGCGATGTGCGGGCAGCAATTTTAAGATAGATAATGCCGTGACACTTTTACCTGATCCGGACTCTCCGACTAAGGCGACCGTTTGTCCTGTCTGGATATCAAATGAGACATTACGAACCACTGAATGGCTTGTCGGTCCCTGTCTGAAGGCGATACTGAGTTCATTGATGGATAAAAGGGTCATGATGTGCGGATTCCTTTATGCGGATCAAATGCATCGCGTACCGCTTCACCAATAAAAATCAGCAAAGAGAGTAATGAGGCGACAATGATAAAGGCACTGATACCAAGCCAAGGTGCTTGTAAATTATTTTTACCTTGTAATAGCAGCCGGCCTAGCGAAGGCGAATTTAATGGTAAACCAAAGCCGAGAAAATCGAGGGTGGTCAAGGTGGTGATCGCGCCACATAAGATAAACGGTAAGAACGTCAGGGTGGCGACCATTGCGTTAGGAAAAATATGTCTGCGCATGATTTGGCTATCGCTGACACCGAGCGCTTTTGCCGCGCGAATATAATCAAAATTACGGGTACGTAGAAATTCAGCTCTGACGACGCCGACTAAGCCCATCCAGCCAAATAAGATGGTAATGGCTAACAACCACCAAAAATTAGGCACGATCACACTGGACAGCAAAATGATAAAAAATAGCTGTGGCATCCCGGACCAGATTTCGATAAAACGCTGTCCTAGCAGATCAATTTTGCCGCCATAAAAGCCCTGTATCGCTCCCACAATAATGCCGATAAGTGACGTGCATAGGGTTAATATAATGGCGAAAAACATCGAGATACGAAAGCCATATAAAATATTGGCAAAGACATCGAAGCCGGTATCGGTGGTACCAAGCCAATGGGTTGCTGAAGGCGGCGTCGGAAAAGTGCCATCGGCATCATAAGCGAGGGTATCATAACTAAATCGTACCGGGGCCCAGATGATCCAACCATCCTGATTAATGTTATGGATTATCGCCGGATCGAGATAATTGGTTTCGGTTTCAAACTGACCATCAAAGGTGGTTTCAGGATAGTTAACTAAAATAGGCAGGAAATAACTCTCCTGATATTTGATTAAAATAGGTTTGTCATTGGCAATCAGCTCCGCAGCTAAACTGGCGATAAAGAGCAGGCTAAAAATCCACAAAGACCAGTAACCCCGGCGATTATGTTTAAAACGTTGCCAACGCATCTGATTGACCGAGTAGTGGGTTGTTTCACTCATTTAGCGTGCCTCAAAATCAATGCGGGGATCTATCAGCATATAGGTTAAATCACTGATGATGCTGGTCAATAATCCAATCAAAGTAAAGATATACAGTGAACCGAAGATAATCGGATAATCACGTTGTAATACCGCCTCATAACCAAGTAAACCAAGGCCATTGAGCGAAAAGATAATTTCGACTAACAGTGAGCCGGTAAAGAAAAGGCTAATAAACGCGGCCGGAAAACTCGATACAATTAACAGTGTGGCATTACGAAAAACATGCCGATAGAGGATCTGTCTCTCGCTCAGCCCCTTTGCTCGGGCGGTAACCACATACTGTTTTTGGATCTCATCTAAAAAGGCATTTTTTGTCAGCATGGTTAGCGTGGCAAAACCACCAATTGCAATGGCGATAGTGGGCAAGGTGATATGCCATAGGTAGTCTTTAACTTTACCCCACAGGCTCAGCGTATCGAAGTTATTCGATACCAGTCCCCTAAGCGGGAAGAGATCCCAATAACTACCGCCAGCAAATAGAATAATTAACAGAACGGCTAATAAAAATGCGGGCACAGCATAGCCGACGATGATCATGATGCTGCTCCAAACATCGAATCTGGAGCCATCTTTGACGGCTTTTTTTATCCCCAGTGGTATCGAGATTAGATAAACCAGCAGTGTGCTCCACAGTCCTAAAGATAGCGATACGGGTAAGCTTTTCCAAATGAGTCCAAGAACAGAATCACTTTTAAAGAAGCTATCACCAAAATTGAAACTGAGATAATTCTTGAGAGTGTCAAGATAGCGTTGCCAAATCGGCTTATCAAAGCCATATTGCTGCTTAATTTGCGCGATGATTTGGGGATCAAGACCACGCGCACCACGGTATTGACTCTCTTGTGTTGCCGATTTTGATGCTACCGGCATACTACTTTCACTGCCGGGTAGCAGGCCACCAGACTGTGGTCCCATTTCCATTATCGCGATAGCTTGATCGACCGGACCACCTGGGGCAATTTGAATGACGAAAAAATTAATGGTTAAAATCGCCAGTAATGTCGGAATAACCAAGAGTAAGCGACGAATAAGATAATGCAGCATTATGAGGGATTCCTGTTAACGTCGATCACTGGGTAGTGTCTGGGCTTTTTGATTGTCATACCACCAGCTTCCAATACCCAAGGTATTTTTAGGTTTTATTGCTGGCATGCTGATTTTATGCCAATAAGCATACCGGATATAGCGCGGATACCACATCGGTATCATGGCATACTCATGCGTCAGGACGCGATCTAGCGCCCGTCCGAGCGAGATCAATTGCTGGGTATGACTTTGATTTTCGCCGATTTGTTCAATTAAACTATCGATAGCTTGATTATGTAAACCTGAGCTATTCCAGCTAGAGTTGAGATAATCGCTCCCCCACACAATGCGCAGTGAGGTGGAGGGAAAAGGGTAGGCATAGTAAATTGTTGGCATCATGTCATAATCCCTTTTTCTTAACCGGGCATTGAGCTGTGAATAGTCAATTGCACTGATTTGCATGTCGATACCCAGCCGTTTTAGATTTTGCTGGAAGGGTATCACATACTGCAGGCTGGCCCCCATGTAGACCAGCAGCTCAAAGGTAAAGGGTTGCTTGGTTTGCTGATTAATTAACTGTTGGTCTTGAATAATCCAACCGGCTTGGGCTAGCAGATCTCGGGCTTTTAACAGATTTTCGCGGTTAAATCCGTCACCACTACTCGGCGGTAGTTGATAAGTCGAGGAAAAAACGCTATCCGGAATGGTACCTTGATAAGGCTTAAGTAACTCGAGCTCTTGCTGATCTGGTAATCCGGTTGCCGCATAAGGCGTATTTTCAAAATAGCTCATTGGTCGCTGAAAACTATCATAGTAAAAGGTACGATTTAACCAGGCAAAATCAAAAGCCAGGCTAATCGCTTGACGGACTCTGATATCGGTAAAAATCGGTTTTTGAAGATTGAAGGCTAACCAGCGTGAGTCTGGCGCTGCCGTTACCGGTGACTCCTGTTTGATAATGTAATGTTTATCGAAGTTATCACCATGATACTGAGTAAACCAATATTTAGGTTGTGCTTCGACACGCAAATCATAAGCACCGGCTTTAAAAGCCTCCAGCGCAACATTATCATCCAGATAATATTCATATCGAATGGTATCGAAATTATTTTGTCCAACGTTGACGGGGAGATCTTTGGCCCAATAGTCGGGTACGCGCACATATTGAGCATATTGACCCAGCTTATAATCCCCCACCCGATAGGCCGCACCGCCTAGGGGGGGAAACGGTAACGGATCATCCAGACGGTGGTACTGCCAAAAATGCTGAGGCAGTATTTTCAGCCCACTTAGCAGGCCAATCATTTTTTCCCGATCCGGCTCTGGGAGCTCAATTCTGACCGTCTCTTGATCCAGCGCTTTGATGGTGACATTCTGGTAATAGGTACGGTATTGCAGTACACCTTCGGTCATAAATTTATGAAAGGAAAATTCGACATCCTGCGCAGTGACAGGGACGCCATCATTAAAGGTGGCGGCTGGATTGAGTTTGACTTCTGCCCATTGATAATCAGCGGGATGGGTTGCTGATAAGGCTATCAACGGATAGTAACTGCCATCTTCATCTTCAGACATGGTAAATAGCGTATCATAGAGTTCGCCTGAATTTTGTTCTGGTGCACCGCGGCTTGAAAAACGATTAAAATTGTCAAAATTCGCCACAATCGCTCGTCTGAGTGTGCCACCTTTTGGCGCAGCAGGATTCACATAGTCAAAATGTTGAAAATCCGCGGTATATTTTGGGGTACCAAGAATAGAAAAGGCTTCACTGGTGATCAGTTTTTCCTGAACTGATGGCTCAGCTTGACTTTGGATAATCGGATCGTCAGGGATAAGTTCAACTATCTCTTCCGCACTAATCAAGGGGGTATACTGGAGGCTGGCTATCAGTATTACCGTCTGAATAAAATAAGCCTTTATAAATTTATACATAAATATCAACTAATTCCGTTTATTTGATAGCTTAATGATTTTTTTTGCCAAAAATCAGGACTAAGCGAGGCATTTTGTAATTGTTTTAGTATGCTTAAATAGTCATGTCGATTGATATTGATAGCCCCGAGTGACGCTGTGTGCGGATTCATCACCTGACAATCAATTAACTGACCACCATGATGCATGAAATAATCGCCAAATACAATTAATGCTAATTTAGAGGCATTTGGACACAGGCTAAACATCGATTCACCACAAAACAGTTGGCCTTGGGCGACACCGTATAATCCACCAATCAGCTGTCTATTTTGCCAAACTTCAATGGAATGCGCAAAACCTAAATGATGAAGCTGAAGATAGGCAGCGATAATTTCAGGGGTTATCCAGGTTTCATTCTCTTCGCGTGTTGCTGCGCAGGCCTCAATCACCCCTTTGAAATCATGATTGAGGGTGATTTGATAATCGGTTTTTCGCATAAACTTTAACATTGAGCGGCTGATATGGATCTGCTTTGGCGGTAGCACCGCTCTAGGATCGGGTGACCACCATAAAATTGGTTCATCGGTTGAATACCAGGGAAAGATGCCCGCTTGATAGGCGATCAATAGCCGTTGGCAGGTCAGATCACCTCCCGCAGCTAATAAACCGTTGGGCTCTTGTAACGCTTGACTCGGTGCGGGAAATGGGGTGTGCTCAGTTAACCAGATAATGGACATCGTTAAATTGTTATGTATCGTTGTGATGTAACAAAAGTGATCTCATTATACACGCATTTAAGGAGTATGATGCTGAATAAAAATGCAGATAAAAAATCCTATTGTATTAATACTGAGGTTGACCTTGAGATTGATTATTTCAGGCATATAATCATTTATTTTTGGCTATCTCTGGAAACTGTCTTTATCTGCTTTTAATCGGTAAAACAATATTATTGGCCAATCTGTTTTTAACTTAACCTAACTAATTTTCGGCGGATATGACCCAAATATTTATCTATTTATCTATTTATCTATTTATCGCTAATGGACGTTATTTAAAATCAATCATTTCAATGCTTATTATCAGTCGCAGATCTATGAGTTTTGTAAGGGATAATAAAGTGCTGTTTGATGGCTTGATGTATGGCATATCTCGTGGTTAATAGCGAAAAAACACATTATCGCAATAAGGCATTAATGTGTTTGCTATGAATAAGCTGAATTTAAGATGTGGCGGTATAGTGGCCTTCATCAAGTCGATAGACACGATCAAACATTTGATGCTGGGTAAGCCGATGAGTCACCATCAATAGCGTCTTATTCGCATAGACCTGACCGATAAGCTGAATAATTTGGGCTTCGGTTTCACTATCCAGACTTTCAGTCGGCTCATCCATCAGCACTAATGGGGCTTGGTGAAGTAGTGCTCTGGCAATACCGATACGGCGTTTTTCGCCGCCTGAAAGTGTGCGGCCACTCTCACCGAGCCAGATTGATAAACCGGCTTCGCTATCGAGCAGTTTATCGAGTTCAACCTGCTTTAATACCTCAATTAACTGCATATCGGTTGCCTTGATATCGCCAATCAATAAGTTATTACGTAAGGTATCACTTAAAATATCGATGCGTTGTGGCACAACGGCCATCATGCTGCGCAAAGTCGGTTCATCAAATGCCTTAATATCAATACCATTAAGTAAAATTTGACCTTGCTGAGGATCCCAGTCACGGGTGATTAATTTTAAAGTCGTTGATTTTCCGCAACCGGTTTGACCGATCAGCGCAATATGTTGGCCGGCATCAACCCAAATGGATGCATTATCTAATATGGGAGCCATTTGCTTGGGATAGTTGAAACAAATATTCGTTAGCGTGACGGCAATCTTATCGCTAATGGCAGGTTTGCCTTCGGTGGGAAAGAGGATGGTCGATTTTTGCTCAAATAATTGTGTCACGCGCGTGGCAGAGGCAATCACTTGACCTAAATAGACAAACGCACCGGGTATCGGCGCCAGCATTTCACCACTGGCAAGACAGATAAACACAAATAGCGCGCTGATCGGCGAATCATAGTGGTCAATTCCGCCAATACACAACCAAAGCACGGCGGCGGTTAACAGACCGATAATCATTAAAATTAAACTTTGTGCCAGACTATTTAACGTCGATTGGCGTTTTTGGCTTACCAGCCACTCGGCTTCAGCCGCATCCAATTGTTGACGAAAACGTGCTTGTGCGCTGAATAAGGTTAATTCTGCTTGTCCTTGTAGATAGCCGACAACATGCTGGCGATAATCACTTTTTTGCTGAGCGAGTTGTTGACCAATCGGTTTACCTGCGCGATAAAAGATGAACGGGGTTATCAGTATTGTTGCGAGCAACACAATCGAGATAAGGCAAGCCAATGAGTAGTCGAAATAGCTTAAGCTAACAAAAATGGTAGCAGTCACGAGTAGCGCCGAAATTAATGGCGAGAGTAATTTGAGATAGAAGTGATCTAAATGATCGATATCGGCAATAAAGCGATTTAATAGATCGGCTTTTTGATATTGCTGGAGCTGCGCCGGACTTAAAGGCAGAATTTTATTAAACGCCAGTGTGCGCAAAAATGAGAGAATTTTAAAGGTGGTATTATGGCTAACCAATCTTTCGGCATAGCGTGACACGGTTCTTAAGATCGCCGCACCTCGCACCCCAGCGGCTGGCAGCATATAATTAAAGGTATAAAGTCCCGCAAAACCAACCGCAGCTGTTGCCGCTAAAAACCAACCCGATAAACTGAGCAGAAATAGACTTGCCAGTAGTGTGACCAAAGCGAGTAGCATACCCAGTAACATACTCGCAATATAGCGACGATAGAGTTTTAAAAAGGGCAATAAGACTTTCATGATTTGACCTTTTGGATGTGTAAATGGTTGTGTTGTAACTGCCAAATTTCATCGACATCGGTCAGATCAGCTGTTTGATGTGTTACGGTGATAACGGTATAACCTTTGGCTACTTGATGCAGAGCTTGATTAATCAGATCACGGCTGTGATTATCTAAACTGGCGGTGGGCTCATCGAGAATCAAGAGTTGGCTTGATTTGAGTAATGCTCTGGCCAGTGCAATCCGTTGTGCTTGTCCAACCGATAGGCGTGTACTATCGTCCCCAATTGGGGTATCGAGGCCTTCTGGCAAGCGCGCGATAAATTCAGCTAAATGTGCTTGTCTAATGACTTCATTAAGACGGGCTTCATCACAGTTTGGATTGGCTAATAAGAGGTTTTCTCGCACGGTATTAGCCGGTAGATAAGGATTTTGGCCAAGCCAGCTAATCTGTTCGCGCCAGGCTGAGAGATCGAGCGTATTGAGTTCAATACCATTGATGGTTAGTGATCCTTGATAAGGCAGGAAACCTAATAGTACGTTAATTAACGAGGTTTTTCCCGCGCCACTTTTACCCATCAGCGCTATATGCTGCTGGGCTTTGAGTGAAAACGAGATTGGGCCGAGTAGCGGCTGACCGTCGCTTGACAGAATCACTAAGTCTTGCGCCTCGATTTGTCTTAAATCTTCGACCGCGGCAGCTTGGATTGGTTTATTTGACTGATTGATAGTGGGTTGCTCTAAAAACGTTTGTAAATTATCGGCAGCGGCTATCGCTTGTGCTTTCGCATGATAGAAGGACCCTAAATCACGTAACGGCTGAAAAAATTCAGGGGCAAGAATCAGGGCAAAAAATCCAGCAAATAGTGAGACGGGGAGACTATAGGCGCCAAAGTGCAGCTCACCTAAATAAGAAAAACCAAAATAGACGGCGACAACGGCAATTGATACTGAGGTGAAAAACTCTAATACCCCAGATGATAAGAATGCCATACGTAGGACTTCCATGGTTTTTTCTCTGAAATCCTCTGAAGCCTGATGAATTTCATCCGCTTGTTGCTTACCTTGGCCAAACAGACGAATGGTATTGAGACTTTTTAAACGGTCTAAAAAGTGACCGCTGAGGCGACCTAGCGCTAAAAAGTGGCGACGATTCACATCGGCTGCCCCCATACCCACTAAGACCATAAATAGCGGTATGAGCGGGGCTGTTATTAACAAAATTAGTGTGGCAACCCAGTTGATCGGGAAAATCGCGATAACGATTAATATAGGCACCATCGTGGCTAATTTCATTTGTGGCAAATAACGTGCATAAAAATCTTGTAAGTCTTCAATTTGCTCAATGAGCAGGGTACTCCAGTTACCGGTCGTCTTTTGACTAAGATAAGCCGGTCCCATCAACTCAAGTTTATCCAGTACCTGTTTACGTATGCGTCTACGTAGCTCTAAACCAACATGAAAATTGATCTGTTCACGCAGATAACTCACCAGCGCCTTACCTATGACCATGACAATGAAGATCAGGATATAGGGGAGTAAGGTTGCGGGTTTAGCATGATCAATGATCAGCAGCTGCAGGATTGTCGCCAGTAACCAGGCCTGTGCAATAATCAAGATAGCCGTACATAAGCCGGCAATCACAGAAAGGCGCAAGCCAGTTTTATCTAAACTGGCTTGTTGTTTTAACCACTTCAGCAGCTGTTTTTGCTTTATTTTATCCAGTGACATTATTGAATATTTAATCCATCTAGATAGAGTTCAGCATCAAGTGCGGCCATACAACCAGTTGCGGCTGAGGTAATGGCCTGGCGATAGATATGATCCATCACATCACCAGCGGCGAAAATACCGGGAATACTGGTTTGGGTTGCATTCCCTTTAGTGCCAGAAAGTACCTTAACATAACCACTATCGAGTGCTAGCTGACCCTGGAAAATATCGGTATTGGGTTTATGTCCAATCGCGATAAACAGTCCCATCACGTTAAGTTCTTTCGTCTCATTGGTATTAACTGTGCTACGAATGCGCACGGCATTGACACCCATGGCATCACCAAGTACTTCATCCACCGTTTGATGAGTATGTAAAATAATTTTGCCTTCCTGAATTTTTTGCGTCAGGCGTTCGAGCAAGATTTTTTCCGCTCGAAATCCATCGCGTCGATGAATCAAATGCACTTCACTGGCAATATTGGCCAGATATAAAGCTTCTTCGACTGCGGTATTACCGCCACCGACGACGGCAACTTTTTGGTTTCGATAGAAAAAACCATCACAGGTGGCACAAGCTGATACACCGCGGCCTTTGAACGCCTCTTCTGAAGGCAGACCAAGATACTGGGCTGAGGCGCCGGTAGCAATAATTAAAGCATCGCAAGTATACTCAATACTGTCACCAAATAACCGCAATGGCCGCTGACTAAAATCGACTTTAGTAATATGATCAAGAATAATTTCGGTATTGAAACGTTCAGCATGTTCCTGCATTTGCACCATTAAACTTGGACCGGTTAAGTCTGGTGCCGCGGCAGGCCAATTTTCAATTTCGGTGGTGGTGGTTAACTGTCCGCCTTGCTGTGTTCCGGTAATCACGACCGGTTTTAAATTGGCACGCGCAGCGTAAATTGCTGCAGTATAACCCGCTGGTCCTGATCCTAAAATCAACAGTTGTATATGTCTGGTCGTCATTTGTTACTCCACAATATCAGCATTCTATGACGTTAGTCTAACACTAATGCTATGAACAAAATATCCAGGAGACTTATTTTTTGTGATGAATTTATTTATCAAATTGATAGGCAAGATTAAATAATCGCTATTTTTTGATTTGGGTCATGCCTTTAGTGCGTCAAGGAATCGCCGGTCGCTGTTTTATCGATCGCACCGAGGATTGAATATTTGCCATCGCGTCAATATTCTCGGTGCCATCATAGTAAAACTTATTCCGTGTTAGTGCGCCATGGGGCGACTTTAGATAACAGTAACATACCCGGTATGGCAAGAAAGAAACAGAGCCAGAAAAACTGTGTCCACCCCATAGCATCGACCATAAATCCGGTCATCGAGTTAATTAATGTACGTGGAATCGACGCAAAACTGGTAAACAGGGCAAATTGTGTTGCGGTATAGAGCGGATTGGTGGTTTTGGCAATAAAAGCCACGAAGGCTGCGGTGCCGAGGCCAACACCTAAGGCTTCAAAGGCAATGACTAGCGCCAGCATCATTAACTGCACTGAATGGATCTGTTCAAAGGGTCCTTCCATTGAGAGCCAGACAAAACCTAAAATTGAGACTGCTTGAATGACACCAAATAGCCATAGTGCCTTATTGATGCCTATTTTTAGCATCAATATTCCGCCCAGTAATGCGCCAATAATACTCGGCCATAGTGAGGCATGCTTGGCGACTAAACCAATATCCATTTTGGTAAAGTTCATTTCTAAATAGAAGGGGGTCGCCAGTGATGTGGCCATACTATCCCCTAGCTTATATAAAAAAATAAAAGCCAAGATCAGTACCACACTCTTCCAACCGTTGCGCTCAACAAAATCCATCAGCGCTCGGCCAAAAATAGATTTAAGATTTTCACGATTGGGGCTGATATTGGTCGGTTCTTTGATCCACAACGTGACGATGATAGCCGGCAGCATAAAGCAAGCGGTGATCATAAAGACGGATGACCAGGGTAAGAAGTGCGATAGGATGAGTGAGAGCGATCCTGGTACCAGCCCTGCCAGACGATAGCTATTAATATGGATACTATTGCCCAGACCCAGTTCATTATTATTTAACAGTTCACGACGGAAAGCATCAATAACGATATCCTGAGAGGCCGAGAAAAAGGCAATGGCAAAACTCATCACCGCAATTAACATGATATTGAGATTCGGTGAAAAGAAGCCCATCGACCCAATCAGTAAAAATAGTGCTATCTGCGTAATAAACATCCAGCCGCGTCGTCGGCCCATGTTGAGTGGAGAAATGCCATCCATCAAGGGGGCCCAGAAAAATTTCCAGATGTAGGGAAGCTGCGTTAAGGTAAACGCGCCAATTGTTTTAATATTGACCCCTTCGCTATCAAGCCAGGCCGGTAATAGTTGTAACAATAGATAGAGTGGTAGACCGGAAGCGAACCCGGTAAAAAGACAAATCACCATTTTACGGATAAAATCAGTATCAAAGCGCGGCGTCGGAGAATGAAGATGAGTGTCTGATGCGGTTTTATCGGCTAGGTTATTCATGCAAAGTCTATTATATAAAGTGATAAGATGACAAATCGATAGCAATAGTCTACCTTATCTTGCTTTTATTCGCACTGATAAATCCGGCTTATTTTATCTAAAAGCGTAATTTAAGATGGGTGAGTGATAGTGCGTGATTGGCTGTTATTGATAAAGGTTTATCGCAACGAGACAGCAGGGTATTTAATGTGGATATTTATCGCTGGATTACATTTAATGTAACAAGAAAAAAATTGGTGGGTCGTGAAGGATTCGAACCTTCGACCAACGGATTAAAAGTCCGCTGCTCTACCGACTGAGCTAACGACCCAAATGATGATGGTGGGTGATACCGGGATCGAACCAGTGACCCCCTCCTTGTAAGGGAGGTGCTCTCCCAACTGAGCTAATCACCCCAAAATCTTTGGTTTGTTTATTCAAACTACACGGTTAGGTTGGTGGGTGATACCGGGATCGAACCAGTGACCCCCTCCTTGTAAGGGAGGTGCTCTCCCAACTGAGCTAATCACCCGAACCGTGTGGATGTGCATTATAGAGAACTCGACGTATCAGTCAACTTTTTTTTGCCATTTTCTCGAAAAAAATGGTCTTTCGGTCTAAATTTAATCAATTATGCTGTGATCTGTTTCGCAACGCCCCGTTATTATCCAATTTTAAGCCACTACTATGATTATATTGATATTCATACTTTTTTAATTAGGTTGCTTAGCTATGCGAGCAGTATCACTATTAGTCGGATTAGATATTCAAGATCAAGTTATCATTGTGGTGATAGTGGCTAAAAAACATCCCGAACAGGTTGTTTGTCAGTTTGAGGTGTTACTTTCGGCACCAGTGTTAGCTTATGGGCAGTTAATTAATCCCTCATTATTGGCGGATAAATTACACGAGATTGTTAAACAGTTACCGATTGGCTGTGAATATCTGCTCTGTCTGGCGGAAAATCAAACGCTAACCCAACATCTGGCACTGCCTAAAGGCATTGCACCACACGAATATGACATGATTGTCGCTACATCACTGCCGCGATTATTTGCGTTGAATGAGCGTGAAATTGTTTATGATTATATTGCCGATGAGACCGGCCTGACTATTACGGCGGCTAAGAGGCAAACTATTACTGGTTGGCAGAACTTGTTTAGCCAACTAGCCCGACGCTTAGTGTGTATCAGTGTTAAACGTCCGCTAAGTGAGATTGATTTTACCGATAAATCGCCATTTTTTTATGCCCAGCAGCTGCTGATTACTCATGATAGATGTTTAAATTTTTTGCCCTGGCGAGCGAAGTTATATACTTTTCGCCGATCCTGTTTTTTACTTTTTGGTCTGTTATATCTGATGATAGGGCTGATTTTTTTAATCTTGATTGGCCTACATTATCGCGAGCTTTTACGAACTCAAATGGTATTAGTTACGCAACGCAATGATGAACTGCAATTAAAAAACACGCAACTTGTTAATCTGGTCACATTAAATGAGCGGGTGGCACAATTTAAACAGATGCAGAAGGCAAGTGTAGCCATACGACAATCATCAGCAATGCTATTAGCGCATTTTATTCATATCGCCAAGGCATTGCCTGAACAAGTCTGGTTAGAAAAATTGGATTATGACAATTTCATTTTTCAGTTGACCGGTAAAAGTCTGACGGAAGAGGGGATATCGCGATTTATGGCTCAGCTCTGTGTTCCCTCGATGAAAAGAGATTGCCAGCTTAATCTGTTACAGCAGCCCGATATCAGCGGATTTACTTTTGAGATTGATATGGTAATCCAACATCAAAAGGAGAATGATCATGCTGATGCACTATTTTAAACTATTAGTTATGCGCTCTTATTGGTATCAGCATCTAATCTTACTAATATCGAGTCTGTTTTTAATCATGTTGTGTTATTGGGTATTTTTATGGAACAAACATAGCCATCTGGCTGAGCATCAGCTAATGTTACAGGCACTGCAGCAGAAACTTGAACAGATTAACAGCCAGCTAGCACAATTACCCTCGCAGGCCACATTAACCGAAATACTCGCGACCTCCACGACAGATCATTATCGCGATAATATCGCTGATCAAACAATAATATTGGCTAAAGAGAGCCAGATGATGTTGATGTTATTAAAGCGTTATGATGAGCGTCAGGAACCTGTCTGGTTAATCGAATTGCGTGGACATTACGCGCAATTTATCGCTTTCATTCAGCGAGTGAATCAAGCGATTGACCGCTGGCGGATTGTACAAATCACGATTATCCCTGACGACGATATGCTCATTTTTTCTTTAACGCTGAAAAGGTAAATTATGTCTAGCAAAGTGGTATTTTTTATCATTATGATGACGCCATATGCATACTGCCAAAACGCTTTAATCATGCCGACTTGGCATCGAGATCCTTTTCAGACAAAACAGACTGAGTCTTGTCAGCAGCTTAAAAATCACTATTTATCGCAGATTAAGCCTTGGTTTTGGTCTGGTTTTATTCGCGCATCGGCGCCACTTGCGAAGCAGAATAGTCATCGACCTTTTCAGCTCTGGTTAGTGAACGGTGAGCTTTGGCTGGCGATTTCTGCAGAAAAGAGTCAGTTATTTGACTCGTTGTGGACGCTGATTGAGATTCAACGCCATAAGCTGATTTGGCAGCATGTATTACCTGATTATTGTGCCTCTCCGATGATTTATTCGATGCAGTTTGGCGGTGAACAGTGAACGGTATCATTTGCTGTGTTGTTCGATATGCGAGCGTAGGCTATTTAATATTAGCCAGTCATTTTGGTTTTGCTGAGACGACGATATCGTCAAAAGTATCCCTCAATTTTAGACAAGCGCAGATAACCACTGTGTTACAGGCGCTGGCTGAACATCAAAAACTCAATCTGGTGATGATGGATAATACCGATCAGATCATCACCTTAAAATTAAATGATGTTGAGTGGCAAACCGCATTAGATATCGTGTTAAATACTGCCAGGCTCGAAGCAGTCAGACAGGATAATCTGCTCTATATTTCGATAAAACCGAATCAGATCAATGACCTTGAACGCTTGAAAAAAGCGCGCATGATTGCGCTTTATCAAGCGCCATTAGTCTACTTGAAACTGAATATTGATTATGTCGATGCCGAGACGATAGTGAATATGATCAAACAGCAAGATTTACTGTCGGAAAGGGGCACTATTTTTTTTGATAAATCATCATCGAAAATCATCATATATGATATTGCCGATCAATTTTCGGCAATCAAAACCTTAGTCTCTGAATTTGATCAACCACTGCCACAGGTACAAATTCAAGCGCATATTGTTACCATGAATGATGAAAGTTTGAACTCGCTAGGGATAAGCTGGGGATATGATGGACATCGTTCACAAACTGCCCATCAAGTTAATATTGATCTCGCGGTGATGCAGCCGACGGTAAAATTGGGGGTTACACTGGCAAACTTATCGAGTCAATTATTAAATCTAGAACTATCCGCTTTAGAGGCTGAAAATCAGGTAGAGATTATTGCCAGCCCGAGTTTGTTGACAACGAATTTAAGGCCAGCCACTATCCGGCAAGGCGCAGAGATTCCTTATGAGGTCTCATCTGGAAAAAATGGTACCGTTTCGATTGAATTTAAACAAGCCGTATTAGGTTTGACCGTCACGCCAAGGGTGCTGCGTAATGGCTATATTGAATTAGATTTACAGATTAGCCAAAATACGGCCGGACAGGCCATTAAACGCGCCGAGGGCGGGGAGGCTTTAACCATTGATACGCAAGAAATACAGACCCATGTGATTGTTAAACGCGGGCAGACATTAGTGCTCGGCGGTATTTTTCAACAATCGAAAACTCAGCATCAACGGCAGGTGCCTAGTTTATCACAATTACCCGTTGTGGGTCATCTATTTCGTTATCAACAAATGAGAGAGCAGCGTCGTGAATTAGTCATTTTTATCACACCGGAGATTATCGAACGGCCAGGTGAGTGATGACTTTTATGGCGACGATTTTATGGCAATAATTAGTATTTTAATGATTAATCAATGAGATATTGTTTATCTTATGTAGATAAAACTTATCGATGATTTGAGTTATAGGCATCAGTGTTAGAAATTTTTTAATGTTGTTTGAGAGTTTGAGTCAGCTGATGTATCATAATGGCTAAGATCTGCGTTGAGATTATCCATCTCATTTATTTCGGTAATGTTAGCATTATCATGAATTTATAACGAAAATCCCCCTTCATCATTAAACATTAGAGATCACTATGTATCGTATTGTTGCATCAGATTTAGATGGTACTTTGTTGAACCATGAACATCGTTTGTCCGCTTTTACCAAGCAAGTTTTACAAGCGCTTAGAAAACGGCATATTCATTTTATTTTTGCGACCGGTCGGCACCATATTGATGTGGCGCAAATGCGTGAAAATATGGAAATTGATGCTTATACTATTACGTCGAATGGCGCTCGGGTGCACAATAGTCAAGGTGAGTTAATTTTAAGCCGTAGTATTGATGCGTCTCTGGCGCCAGCTATTGCTCAAATGGCTGTTGACGATCCGTTGATCTACACGCATATTTATCGTGGTGATGAATGGCTCATTAATCGTGAAGATAGTTTTTCACTCTCCTATTTTGAAGAGTCTGATTTCTGTTATCAAATTTTTAATCCTTATGATTTTCCAACCAGTGATATTGCTAAAATCTACTTTACGACCGCCGGTGAACAAGATCAATATGCGCATTTGGTGAAGCTCAAAGATAAATTACAGCAACGTTTCGGTAATAATATTAGTGTCGCCTTTTCAACATTGAACTGTCTGGAAGTGATGGGTAAAGGCGTTTCAAAAGGAACAGCGCTTGAGTTTGTCGCAAAACAGCTAGGTTGTGATTTATCTGAGACTATCGCTTTTGGTGATGGCATGAATGATTATGAGATGTTATCGATGGCAGGTAAAGGCTGTATCATGCAAAATGCACCTCAGATGCTTAAAGCGGTATTACCTGATTTAGAGGTGATAGGCCTGAATTCGGAAGATGCGGTGCCCCATTATTTACAAAAACTGTTTTTAAATGAATCCGATGAATGATACCACCCTATTGATAGCTCGTGAACTTGATACCCGCGGTTTACGTTGTCCTGAACCGATCATGCTGATCCGTAAAACGATGCGTGAATTACAAACTGGTGATATTTTGTATGTGATTGCTGATGATCCGGCAACGGTGCGTGATATTCCCGGTTTTTGCCGTTATATGGATCATGTATTGCTTAAATTCGATACTGAAAATAGACCCTTACAATACTGGATTTGCAAGGGCTGATAAGTTGACGGCATGATTTAAATCTGCATTAAGGGTATGCTCACCCTCATGGTGATTATAGCGTCCAATAAATGCTCAGTGGTGTTTTATCCTGATGAAGCACCGCTCTGATTGGCATATCATTAATATCTTTGCCTGCCGATGCCTGACTTAACACCTGCTTTTTATTCTCGCCAACTAAATGGAGATATAATTGACGGCTGGCTAAAATGGTTGGTAGTGTCAAACTAATTCGATCGAGTGGTGCTGTCAGTGGCGTCATCCCGACTAAAGTTCGCCCTGAGTGCATATCGAGTCCATTCGCCAAATTGGCCGCATGTGGGAAGAGTGATGCGGTATGGCCATCATCGCCCATGCCTAGAATTAAGGCATCAAAAGGTAACGGAATCGTCTGTTGGAGGCGCAGTTCTGACTCTTTTTCACCGTCAAAAGGGCTACTCGCCGCGGTTTTTAAGCCAACAAAATGGGCTTTTGACGCATTGTTTTGTAATAAATGGCTTTTCACTAAGCGTGCATTACTGGCTTCATCATGCTCATCTACCCAGCGATCATCAACCAAAGTAATATAGACTTTATCCCAGTCGAGGGTTTGCTGACTGAGTAATTTGAATAATTCGGTGGGTGTTCTTCCCCCCGATACCGCCAGTGAGGCTTTGCCGCGTAACGCGATAGCTTGCGATAGCTGTGTAATAATATCGTGTGCTAAAGCGTGATTAAGCTCTGCTGTCGAATGATATTCATTTAAATGATACATAATAAAATCCTGTTAACTTTTATTCAAATTCGCTCCATGAGCGATCGTCTTTAGTGATTAATGCCACAGAAGAGACTGGGCCCCAAGTACCGGCTTGATAAGGTTTTGGCGGTTCATGCTCATTTTCCCAGGCATTCATAATTGAATCTACCCATTTCCAGGCTGCTTCGACTTCATCTCGATGGACGAACAGTGCCTGTTTACCGCGCATGACTTCGAGCAATAATCTTTCATAGGCATCCGCAATCGGCTGCTCAAAGGCTTCATTGAAACTTAGATCCAGTTTAGTTGTTTGTAAACGGTGATTGTTTTCAAGTCCCGGCACTTTATTGAGAATTTCGATATCCACCCCTTCATCAGGTTGTAGTCGAATCGTCAGTTTATTGGGCGGAAGTTCAGCATATGAGCTCTCAAATAAGTTGAGGGCAGGGCGTTTAAAGTAAACCACTACTTCAGAGGTTTTAACCGGTAGGCGTTTACCCGTACGAAGATAAAAAGGTACACCAGCCCAGCGCCAGTTATCAATATCGGCTCTGATTGCAACAAAGGTTTCGGTGTTACTCTGTTTATTGGCCCCTTCTTCTTGTAAATAACCCGGTACTTTATTGCCTTGGATAAATCCAGCCGTATACTGTCCACGTACCGTGGTCTCTTTGACATTATGCTTATCAATAATACGAAGCGCTTTGAGCACTTTTATTTTTTCATTTCGGATACTTTCATCACCTAGATTTGCCGGCGGCGCCATCGCAATCATAGTGAGGATTTGCAGTAAATGATTTTGCACCATATCGCGCATTTGACCGGCTTGATCAAAATAGCCCCAGCGACCTTCAATACCGACTTGTTCGGCAATGGTGATTTGCACGTGATCGATAGAGTTGCGATCCCAACGGGATGCAAAGAATGAGTTGGCAAAACGTAAGGCTAATAGATTGAGTACTGTTTCTTTGCCTAAATAGTGGTCAATTCGATAAACCTGTGATTCATCAAAATATTCGGCGACGGCATCATTGATTTCTTGTGATGATTGTAGATTCGTACCAAGTGGTTTTTCCATCACAATGCGATTTTTCGATTGGTTAAGCCCAGCTTCTGCCAGACCCTGACAAATCGTGCCAAAAGAACCTGGATGCATAGCGAAGTAGAAAATAGTTGGACAAGTACAATTTAAACGATCAGATAAACGATGGAAACCTGCCATATCATTAACATCTAATTTATGAAAATCGAGACGTTGACTGAATTTTTGCCAAATCTCTTCATCCAACTCATCTTTCATAAAGGTGGTTAGTGCTTCTTTAGCGATCTCTTGATAGTCAGACTGACTCCAGTCAGCACGACCAACACCCAGAATTTTGGTTTCAGGAGGTAGATGTCCATATTTCTCTAATTGATACAGTGAGGGAAGTAATTTGCGGCGAGTTAAATCACCTTTAGCACCAAATATAACCAGCTCACACATTGGTGCAACAGCATTATCTTCTGACATAAAAACATCTCCTAATATACATGAATATCTATTTAATGATAATTATCTTTATTTATCAAAAAAAGATCCAATCATTTATTAATATTAAAATAATAGTTATTCTTGAATGCAGATAAATTCATCTTTTAAGCGTATGGTTTTATCTTCACTGAATTGATTGCTAGCTGTTGAACTCACCCTTGTTGATTAAAGGGATAGCTAAGCATGGTATGAGATTTAAAAGAGAAAAAAAAGGCTACAAAATGTAGCCTTTTATTGCTTTTTCTTAAAAAAGATTAAGCGCGAACGAAATCCATATGAAGCACTTTCGGTTTGAATGGATGACGTTGAACTGCTTGAACTTTTACTTTAGTCGCTTTACCATCAACATTGATAGTTAAAACGTCGCTGTAAAACTCAGCTTTATCTTGGATGTTAAATACAGCATCATGATCGAGTTCAATTGCGATCGGTGCTTCTTCCCCACCATAAATAATGGCTGGGAATTTGTTTGCGTGACGCAGGCGGCGGCTCGCACCCTTACCCTGGTCTTGTCTTACAGTTGCATTCATTGTAAACATAATAAATCTCTTAAATTTGAGTGAGTTTCTATTTAAAATTGTCTATTCATAAAATAGAAAAACCAATTACAGGCGACCCAGCAATTGATACAATTCTTCATAAGCTTAAAAAAAGCCGGCTAATTATAGCGTTTTATTGGCGATGAGGCAACTTTATAAGTGGTTAAGTCATCAAGAGGGCAATTAAAGCCTAAACATAAAGCGCAATGTCACGGCTGATGGTTTTAACCTACCGGTCATCGGCGTGATGAATTTTGATGATTGATAATGATATGCTGTTTGTCGGTGACTATCTGTGGCAGCTGAATATCCCACGGATGATTGGGGACGGATTCAATTTGCTGACAGTCATGTGCTAGTCCTATGGGTAGAAAGGATTGCTTGTGATAATCGGCAAGTAACCGGTCATAGTAGCCGCCTCCCATACCAATCCGATAGCCACGTTTATCAAAAACGACCAGTGGCGTGAAAATAATATCTAACTGCGATGCAGCAACGAGATGTCGAATATCAAGTTGTGGGCGGAGAATGCCAAATGGCCCCGCAATAAGTGGGGTATCCGGTCGATAGGCAATAAATAGCAACTGATGAGGTGTAAAGGGATGAATCAGTGGCAGATAGATTGACTTCTGCTGTTGCCAGAGTGCTGTGATCAGTGGCGCAGTATTGATCTCGCCATCGAAGGATAAAAAGAGTGCAATATGCTTAGCCTGAGTTACACTCGATAGTTTCAGGACATGCTCTTTTAGCGCTTGACCAGCCATTTGTTGTGCTTGTTCGGACAGCGATTTTCTAAATCGACGCATTTGTTGGCGAAGTGTTGTTTGTAATGAAAAGAGATGGTGACTGTTGGATAGATTCAAGTTATACCTGCTACTTTTATCTAACTGATGGGGGAATAGTGGTCTCCAAGATGCCGTTTCGGGGTTGAAACCCTTGAACCCTAGGTTCAAGGTGAATGATACGCTTCAATCTTTAGGTTTCCCTGTCAAGCAGGGCCTACACACCGATTGAGAACCGTAAGATTCTATCTTTTGGAATATCGGCTCAGGGGACTGACCCTTTATCGAACATCTCAGAGATTGATTACATAATACAAAATTATGCCAAGTAAACAATCATCTTTTTACTATTTTTGCGATATGGATCGCCGATTGTTGTTATTTAGAACAGATTCTAGCGTATCTTGTAATGCTTGTAGTCTTTTCGTATATAAATCATTCACTTCGTGTTGACTGGCGCGCGCTTTGGTCAGTTCATAAGCGATATTTAACGCGGCAGTAATAATAATTTGATCGCTATTGAGCACTTGCGATTTATTGCGCAACTCATTAAGCCGTTGTTCCAAATCTTCGGCGGCATGATTGAGTGCCGAAATCTCTTCTTCCGGACAGTTGAATTTCAAATATCTACCAAAAATCTGAATATCGACAACTTTTGATGCCATAATTATACCTTAATAATCATTTTTAAACGTTGTTCTATACTTGTTTGAATTCCTTTGGCATCAAGACCTAAATCGGCAAGAATATCTTGTCGCTCTCCTTGCGCAATGAAACTATCGGGAATACCTAAATTCAGCATATCACATTTCAAACCAAGTTTGTTAATCAGCTCATTGACGCCGCTGCCAGCACCGCCTGCGATCACATTCTCTTCTAGCGTGACAATGCAGGTATGATTTGCGGCAATTTTTTCGATCATAGCTTCATCTAATGGTTTCACAAAGCGCATATCGACAACCGTTGCATTGAGTTTCTCTGCTGCCTGTTGTGCCTGCTCAAGCAATACGCCAAAATTAAGAATGGCAATCTGTTGACCTTGACGTTTTTGAACCGCTTTACCGATCGGTAAAATCGTTAACTCAGTGAGCGGCACATCTTGACCACACCCTCTTGGATAACGAACCGCAGCCGGACCCTGATGATGATAGCCGGTATACAGCATTTGTCGACACTCATTTTCATCACTTGGCGTCATAATCACCATATTCGGTATACAACGTAGAAAAGAGAGATCAAAAGTACCTTGATGAGTCGGACCATCAGCACCGACAATGCCGGCACGGTCGATGGCAAAAAGTACCGATAGATTAGGCAGCGCCACATCGTGGATAACCTGATCATAAGCACGCTGCAAAAAAGTAGAGTAAATCGCCACCACCGGTTTTAATTGACTGATGGCAAACCCGCTTGCCAATGTGACAGCATGCTGTTCGGCAATCGCCACGTCAAAAAATTGTTCAGGAAATTGCTTAGCAAATCGCGTCATGCCCGAACCCTCGCGCATGGCGGGAGTGATAGCCATTAAACGGTTGTCCTGACTTGCTACTTCACATAACCAGTCACCAAAGATATCGGAATAACTTTTTTGGACTGTTTTGGTGGCCGGTAATACGCCACATTGTGGATCGAACTTGGGCACACCATGCCAGCGAATCGGATCGGCCTCAGCCGGTGCGTAACCTTTGCCTTTTTTAGTGATAACATGTAGTAACTGAGGGCCTTTAAACTGACGGGTTTTTCTCAGTGACGAGACTAAATTTTCAATATTATGGCCATCTACCGGGCCAATATAGTTGAAACCGATCTCTTCAAATAGCGTGGCTGGCGTGACTAAGCCTTTAATACGCTCTTCCGTTTTTTTCAATAGCTCTTTAATCGGCGGAAGACCAGACAGGACTTTCTTACTACTTTCACGTAAAGACGTATAAGTTTGACTGGCGAGGATTTCGGCTAAATGCCGATTAAGGCCACCCACATTTTCAGAAATCGACATATCATTATCATTTAAAACCACGACCATATCGGGATGTAAATGACCTGCATGATTCATCGCTTCAAAGGCCATACCGGCAGTAATCGAGCCATCGCCAATCACACTGACGACTTTCCTATCGCTGTGTTTACGCTGTTCGGCGAGAGCGATACCTAAACCCGCACTGATTGAGGTTGATGAATGACCGGTTGAGAGTACATCATACTCACTTTCAGCGCGCCATGGAAAAGGGTGCAAACCATTTTTTTGGCGAATGGTTAACATGGCATCACGGCGACCGGTTAATATTTTATGCGGGTAAGCTTGATGACCGACGTCCCAGATCAGTTGATCGTAAGGTGTATTATATACGTAATGCAGTGCCGTGGTGAGTTCAATGACACCCAAACCAGAGGCTAAATGACCGCTTGAACGGCTCACGCTATTGAGTAAATAACGACGAAGTTCATCACAAAGCTGAGGCAATAACTCTGCAGGCAATAAACGTAAATCAGCCGGAGAGTTAATTCGCATTAATAATGGATAATGACTTGCATCCACCCTGATACCATCCTATTTTTCTCGTTGCACAATAAACTGAGCGAGTGCTTGTAGTGTTTGACTATGATAAGGTAACTGTGTAATCGCATCGATTGCCTGCTGGTGCAGCGATTGGGCGACCTGTTTGGCCTCATCTAAACCCAACAAGGCTGGATAAGTGCTTTTAGCTAATATTTTATCTGAGCCTTGCGGTTTCCCCATTTTACCCTGATCGCCAATGACATTTAAAATGTCATCTTGAACCTGAAAGGCAAGACCGATTGCGGTTGCATATTCATCCAATATATTTTGATAAGCAAGCGCTTTTTCGCCCGCAGCATACATACCTAACCGAATCGCCGAACGGATCAGCAAACCAGTCTTGTAGTGATGAATGGTTTTGAGCTTCGCGAGATCAGCGTGCTGCTGCTCAGCTTCAATGTCCAATACTTGTCCTAGACACATGCCATTTGCACCACTCGCTTTTGAGAGCTCTTGTATCATGGCAAGTTTTGTTTCAGCCGTAAGCGAAGTGGCCGTAGCAAGCACGTCAAATGCAAAACTTTGCAGTGCATCTCCGGCTAGAATCGCATTTGCTTCACCATATTGTATATGACAAGTGGGGCGGCCACGACGCAAATTATCATCATCCATCGCGGGCAGATCATCATGAATCAGTGAGTAGGCATGAATGGCCTCAATTGCAGCCGCAGCAGCATCGAGTTCATTTAAGGGGACACCAAACATTTCACCGGTGGCATAAACCAAAAAGGGTCTAATCCGTTTACCTTCTGCGAGCAGACTATAAGACATCGCTTGGGATAATTGTGAGGGAATCAAACTTTGCAAATAGGTCTGTAAAACCGAGTCAATACGCTGGGTATATTTAGTATGTTCGGTGGTGAAAATTTGAATCGTCATAGTGTATTATTATTCTTCATTATCACTAAATTCAACGAGTTCTGACTCGGCATTCTCATTGAGTAAAATTTGGATGCGTTGCTCCGCTTGTTGTAGCTGATATTGTCCCTGACGTGTTAATTTGACGCCCTCTTCGAACTCTTTTAAAGATTCATCAAGTGACAAACCACCTGATTCTAAGCGGTTAACAATCGACTCTAACGCCTTTAATGTTTCTTCAAAAGAAACTAATTTTGTCGCTTTTTTAGCCATAACTTACTCCATTGATATTCGCAAATAGTATACATGACATTGTCTGGTGAGAATATATTTATATGAAATTGGTCATGATAAGCTAGTGCTCAAGATGATCATGTTCAGCGAGTGGAAGTGATTTTCCTGTGATGAAGTGTAATCCAATTTTCTCATCATAAAATAGGCGGATAATCAGCCGCTAAACGTCATGCTATCATGTAAACAAATAGATAAATACGATAACAATACTATTATTTAGGCGCCAGAATTGTTAAAATTAGCGCTTAATTAAATAAGGTATAAGATTATACAGACATGAAGAAGCATACTGTTGATATTATGATATCAGAACAAGACGTTAAAAATCGTATTGTTGAGTTGGGTAAACAAATAAGTGCAGATTATAAAAATGCACATAATGAGCTGGTTCTCGTTGGGTTATTAAGAGGATCATTTATTTTTATGGCTGATCTGTGCCGGGCGATTTCGGTTGGGCATGAAGTGGATTTTATGACCGCATCAAGTTATGGCAATGCCATGGATAGTAATCGTGATGTGAAAATTCTTAAAGATCTAGATGAAGATATTCGTGATAAAGATGTTTTACTGGTTGAAGATATTATTGATACTGGTAATACCCTAAGTAAAGTTAAAGAGTTACTCTCATTACGGGGTCCTCGTTCACTGAAAATTTGTACCTTACTTGATAAACCTTCTCGTCGCGAAGTACCGGTGAAAGTTGATTATATCGGTTTCTCCATACCTGATGAGTTTGTTGTAGGCTATGGTATTGATTATGCACAGCATTATCGGCATCTCCCTTATATTGGTAAAGTCACGTTATTAGAAGATTAATCTGTTGCTGTGATGCTACTTTTTTTGAAAGACGCCATGTTTGATGGCGTCTGTTGTGGATTAACGGCAATCCTTTTTATTTGAAAAAATAGCGCGCGTTGCATTTTTTTGCGTTTTTGTGCTGCTTGCCTTTATTGTTGGCAACTGGTCACAGGTTAGTTTGTCTAACACACAGTTGGATTATTCGGAGAGAACAGTTTGCGCATTATTTTACTTTTACTCAGTTTGTTATTGTGCGTGTCGTTTGCTCAGGCGCAGACATTACGTTTACAAGTAAAAGGGCTCGATGGTAGTCTTGAACAAAATGTGGATGGTCGTTTATCGACGATTGAAGCCAATGATATCGTTGATACGGCTCAGTTCAGACGATATGTCTCCGATGAAATTCGCAAAGGATTACGTGCTTTAGGTTACTATTTTCCTCAAATATCCTTCTCGCTCAATGAGAGCGCCTTTCGTCCCGCTTTAGTTGCCACTGTCGATGCCGGATTGCCGATACTGATTGAAAGGGTTTCGGTGAATATTACCGGCCAAGGTAGCAAAGATAAAGATTTCGTGGAATTATTAAGAAAGAATACACCGGTTGTGGGCGATATCTTAAACCACGGTGTATACGACGCCTTTAAAAATAGTTTACTCAGTTTGGCCATGCGTAAAGGCTATTTCGATTCAGAGATGACGCGTAATCAACTGCTGGTATCAGAAAAACTGCATGAGGCATTTTGGAATATTGATTTCAACACTGGCGATCGTTATCGCTTAGGTAATGTCACTTTTCGTGAAGGCCCAATTCGCGAGAGTTTTTTACGCAATATCATTCCATTTAAACAGGGCGATTATTATACCTCTGAGCAGCTCAGTCTGTTTAGCCGCCGCCTCTCATCAACGAACTGGTTCAATTCCGTCACGGTGTTACCGAATATCAATCGTGTTGGTGCGGACAAAGAGATCCCAATCTATGTGGTGACAACACCGAAAAAACAGAATCTGATTGATGTCGGTCTTGGCTATTCAACCGATGTGGGTGTGCGAGGTAAGCTGGGTTGGACGAAACCTTGGGTCAATTCGCGCGGACAAAGTTTTCAGAGTAATTTATCGTTATCAAGAGTGGAACAGACGATAACTGGGAGTTATAAGATTCCGTTAGAAAAATCGCCACTCGAAGACTATTATACTGTACAGGGCGGTTTTAAACATCAGGATAATAACGATACTAAAGCCGACTCTTATACTTTTGGTGTCGTACGTTATTGGGATAGTTTTGATGGTTGGCAAAAAGCCATTGGTCTCAACACCAGTTATGATAACTTTACTCAAGCCAATAGTAGCTACAATACCTTTTTAATCTATCCCTCTTTTAATTTATATCGACTACGTCAACGAGGTGGTGTCCTGCCGATGTGGGGAGATTCGCAGCGTTATGCCTTAGAAGTGGCGAACGATAAGTTGGGTTCTGATATCTCTTTTTGGCGGTTTACCACCCAGCAATCTTGGCTCCGTTCTTTATACGATACCCACCGATTTATCGCTAGAGCAAATTTTGGTTATATTAAAGTCAATGAGTTTGATCGTGTGCCGCCCTCTTTTCGCTATTTTGCTGGGGGTGATCGTAGTATTCGCGGTTATAGCTACCAATCTATTTCACCTAAGGACCATGACGGCAAGCTATTAGGAGCCTCACGTTTGTTAGTTGGATCATTAGAGTATCAATATAACTTAACCGGCAATTGGTGGAGTGCGGTATTCGTTGATTCCGGCGAGGCAGTGGATAGTTTTAGAGATAATGATTTCCATACTGGCGCTGGTGTTGGGCTTCGCTGGGTTACGCCAATCGGCCCGGTTAAACTGGATATTGCTGCGCCGGTCGATAATAAAGGCAGTAGTTCTGTGCACTTCTATATTGGTATTGGGGCTGAGTTATGATTAAGCTGAGAAAGCGAAGTATTATTCCATTATCAGTACTGCTGTTTTTGTTGGTTTTTTTTGCGGTATTTATCTATACCAGTTTAGGCTTACGGATGGTCAGTTATGTACTGAATAAATATGTCCCAGAGGTACAAATTGAGCAGGTGGATGGCGCTTTATATGATTTTGAAGTGAAGGGTTTTGCCCTCAAATTAGCGGGTATTGATGTTAAAGTCGATCACGCTGCACTGGCTATTTCGGGATTGTGTCTGCTTGAAGGCAAAATCTGCATTAAAGACTTAGAGGCCAAAAATGTGTTGGTTGATATTGATACCAGCAAATTTACCGCAAGCCCAACAGAGACAGAAGAGACAGATACCGTCTCAGTGATTAAAACACCGATTGCCATCGAGCTGAGAAAATCAAACTTAGATACCGTTAAAGTCAATGTGGATGATATGCATTTTGGGCTTGATCTATTTCAGGGACAGGCATCTTGGGTAAAAAATCAGATCGTGGTTTTTTCCGCTAATATTGATGGCGTGAAAGCGATATTTCCCGATACGGCACCCATATTACCAAAACCGGCGCCTAAGTCAACGGTTTCATTGCAAACCGAATTGCAAAATCTATTTGCTCAACCATTACTCTCCAGTCTGCCGAATGTGAATATTCCCGTCAATGTGATTATCTCTGAATTAAAAGGGGATAATTGGTTGCTGCATATGGGCAACGATTATCGTTTTAATCAAATTGCACTTCAGGGTAATGTGATTGATAGCAAGGTCTCGCTGTCAACATTATCACTCGATTCAATCAATCCATATCAAAACGCGCGAGTCCAAATACAAGGGAATATATTACTGGCTAAAAAATGGCCTTTATCTGCCAAGATTGCCCTGAGCACCCTCTCTGATGATAAATTAGCGACAACAATTAAAAGTCAGATTGACGGTGAATTACTCGGTGTTATCTCTTCTAAAACTGATGTCAGCGGTAAAAATAATTTAAAACTGGATGCCAATATCAACTTTATTAAAGCCTATTTACCGGTAAAGATAAAGTTAACCGGTCAGTCGGTTCAATGGCCATTGACCGGTGATGTGCCGCTGTATCAACTCAATGATTTCAATCTGGATTTAGCAGGTCGTACCCGGCAGTTATCGCTTTCTAGTCAAGGTGCTTTTAAAGGGATTGATTTACCTGATGTGGCGTTTGAGCTTGATGCTCAGGGTAATCAAAATGGCATGGTGCTCAATCATATCCGCTTACAGCTACCACAAGGTAAGATTGAGACTACTGGAAACGTTGATTGGCAGGATAAACTCATCTGGCATCTAAATACTGACTTAGCTGAGATTAATTTACCCAGCGAGATCCCCAATTTTCCGCTTAATTTAAATGGTCAATTGAAGTTACAAGGCTGGCTTGATAAGCAGCAACGCTGGCAGATTGATGCACCTTTGCTCTCATTAAATGGCTCTATGCGCCGGGCACCGTTTTCGCTCTCCGGTGGTATATCAGCCAATTCTGATCTACAAATTAGTGCCCAACAATTTAAGCTGATGTGGGGCAGTAATACGCTGGCTTTAAATGGTGATATGCAAGATGCACATCAGTTGCAACTTGATATCAACATGCCGACTTTAGCCGTGATAACGGATGGATTGACGGGGAAAATAAAAGGGCATTTCGACTTATCCGGTAGTTTATTGCAGCCGAATCTGCAGACAAACGTAGCCGTGGATAATTTTACCTTTAATGGCGTGTCGATAGGGCAAATCTTATTAGAAGGGCGCTCTCACTATAATAAACAAGTTTCCGGTGAATTATCTTTACAGGTTAATAACCTGATTTATGGTGATGGTGTTCATATCAATAATATGGAAACCCGCCTATCGGGCTCAGAGCAAGATCATCAATTGACCGTTAATGTACAAGGTGAGCCGGTTGAAGGTGCCTTAAAACTAACCGGTCATATCAACAGTGCCAGAACAGCCTGGTCTGGTTTATTGGTCAGCGCATCATTAGATACACCGGCAAAAGAGTGGACACTGAATAAATCAGTACCGTTAAGCTATGATTTTAAACAGCCAAAGATAACCGTCGGTGCTAACTGCTGGCTCAATGGCGATTCCAGTATCTGCCTGACAAAAGATATGATTATCACCAATCAGGGACATGCAGATCTCGAACTTAAAGATCTGGATCTGAAGATTTTTGATCTGATTTTAGGGGGCGATACCCAGATTATGGGTAAATTATCCGCTAAAGCGAGTATTGACTGGAATCAAACGGATAGTTTTCCGGTCGTCAAAGCCAATGTGCATAGTAGTGAAGTTTATATTAAGCAAGCCCTTGGTACACAGACGCTGACTATCCCTTTTGATATTTTTGATATTAATCTCAACATGAATAGCCGTTTAGCCAAGCTCGATTGGCGCATCAGTTTAAAAGAGTATGGCGATATCTCCGGACAGGTTGAAGTGATTGAACCTGCTACACAGAAAAAACTGGCCGGTCAGCTGAATATTGATAAATTGTCGCTGTCTATTTTCACCCCAGCCTTACAAGGTGATGATTATGCTGAAGGACTCATCAATGCGCGTCTTAAATTTGGTGGGACCTTAACCAGTCCTGAAATTACTGGAAAACTGGCGCTCAATCAAAGTGATATTAAGGCAAGCCAGTTGCCGGCTGATATTAAATCGATTGCTTTAACCATTAATTTTTTAGGACATTCGTCCAGCCTTGATGGTGTGCTTAAAACCGCACAGGGCAATATTAACCTCAATGGTCAGGCAAGCTGGAAAAATATCGATACCTGGCAAGCGAAACTCGCCGTAAAAGGTGAGGGTATTTTGATTACGATGCCGCCAATGCTGAGTATGACGGTAGTGCCAGATATAAATATTACCGCCAATCAGGATGAGATTAATTTGAATGGGCGAGTTCGGGTGCCTACAGCAAGGATAACCGTGGATTCATTACCGGACTCAATCGTCGATGTCTCTCCTGATGAAGTGCTAGTCAATGAGAATATGGAAGAGATCCAGAAGAAAACGCTGCCTTTCCGCATTAATAGTAACCTGATGGTGATTATTGGTGATGATGTGAAAGTGAATGCTTTTGGCCTTAATGCCGATCTAAAAGGTCAGCTATTTGTTCGCCAGAATAAACAAGGGCTCGGTTTACATGGCCAAATTATCATTCCTAATGGCCGTTTTCATGCCTATGGTCAGGATTTAGTGATTCGTAAAGGGGAGCTGATTTTCTCCGGCCCGGTTGATCTGCCACAGTTAAATATCGAAGCGATTCGTAATCCAGATTCGATTGCCAATAATGTGATTGCCGGTATTCGAGTGACGGGATTGGCTGATAATCCTAAAATCGAGCTATTCTCTGATCCTGCGATGTCTGATCAAGAAATTTTATCTTATATTCTTCGTGGTCAAGGCTTAGAGGGCAGTGACCAGAGTGAAAATGATATGATGACCGCTATCCTGATTGGTTTAGGGACCGCGCAGGGAGGCAAATATGTGGGTAATATTGGTGAAGCTTTTGGGATAAAAGATCTGTCACTCGACACACAAGGTGTCGGTAATAATTCACAAGTGGTCGTTAGTGGTTATATTTTGCCTAATCTACAAGTCAAATATGGGGTCGGGATTTTTGATTCGTTTGTGACACTGACCCTGCGTTATCGTTTATTACCTAAACTCTATTTAGAGGTGGTCTCTGGTTTAGCGCAGTCGGTTGATCTTCTCTATCAGTTTGAATTCTAGCAACAAATATATTTAGGTGATATTCTTGTCACCTAAATAGTTATTTTCACTAATAGTTCTGTTTTTGCATGGTTTTATGACATTTTTATGGTATAACTGTGTAATTTCTAATCAATAATGGCTGGTTTTTGCTTGATAAGATGAGTAAATCTTGTCATCTTTGGCAGATACCGTTATTATCCTTGCCTTAAATTTTCGAATAATAGTCATCAATCACGCTCAGTTTCGCGCTATTATTTAGGATGCGATTAATAAGATATGGTCGTTTGGCGATATTTGTTTGATACAGGCTAAAAGAGTTAATTCAGTCTATTTACTGTTTTGTCTTACCGATAAGTCATCATCATTGATGATAGGCTTAAAGATTATCGGCAAAGATAACATCACCGGTAGGCTCTGAACAGATGTATGCGATTTATCATACATGTGATTAGAGATTTGATTTAAAAAGATGAGGTAATTGATGTCAAGTTGGAAAGAGGGATTGACGATAATCGTTGATATACTGAACACGCATTTAAGTTATGTGCTGATTGCGGTTTTGTTGGTCGCCGGGATCTATTTTACGATTCGGTTAGGTTTTATTCAAATCCGTCATTTTGGTCATATGTTTGGTGTACTGCACAACAGCCGCCAATTAGAAGGTGAAGGGATCTCTTCCTATCAAGCGTTTTGTACCTCAATGGCTGCCCGAGTCGGTACGGGTAATGTTGCTGGTATTGCTATTGCGATTACGCTAGGGGGTCCAGGTGCCATTTTTTGGATGTGGTTGATCGCGATACTGAGTGCTGCCACCTCATTTGCTGAGTCAACCTTAGCTCAGCTATTTAAGCAGAGAGATGATCGTGGCCAGTTCCGCGGCGGCCCGGCCTATTATATGGAAAGAGGACTGAATGCTCGCTGGCTCGGTATTCTCTTTTCGATTTTCTTGATTGTTTGCTATGGTTTCGCTTTCAATGCCGTACAGGCCAATACGATCACAGAATCGATGAGTTCGATATTACATATGCCGGCTTGGGGATCGGGTGTGTTTGTGACTTTTTTCTCTTTCTTGGTTATTTTTGGTGGACTGCGCCGTATTGCCAAGGTTTCTGAGTATGTTGTTCCGCCAATGGCCGGTTTATATATTCTAGCGGCTTTAATCATTGTGGTCGCGAATTATTCACGGATTCCTGATGTTTTTGGTTTAATCTTTCGTAGCGCCTTTGGCCTGCAGGAGTTTGCTGCCGGTGGCTTTGGCGCTGCGGTAATGAACGGGATTAAACGAGGTCTGTTCTCAAATGAGGCCGGCTTAGGTTCCGCGCCGAATATTGCGGCTTCTGCAACACCTTATCCGCCACACCCCGCTTCTCAAGGTTATGTACAAATGGCTGGTGTTGTCATTGATACCGTGGTTATCTGTACGGCCTCAGCAGCAATCGTCTTGTTATCGGGTGTTCCACTTGACTCAACCTCTGGGATCGTCTTGGTTGAGCACGCCCTGAGTACACAATATGGTGACTGGTCAAAATATATCTTATTACTGATTATTCTATTTTTTGCCTTTACCTCGATTATTGCTAACTATACCTATGCCGAGAACTGCTTCTTATTTTTACGAAAAGAGAAAACGGCTAAATTATATGGTTTTAGAGTGATGGTTTGTTTCGTAGTCTTTCTGGGGGCGGTTGCGTCACTGCCACTGGTTTGGGCGATGGCCGATATTGCGATGGCGCTGATGGCCATGACCAATTTAGTCGCCGTCTTATTGCTTTCACGTTTAGTCACCAAACTGGCTAAAGATTATAATCAGCAGCGTGCAGAGAAAAAACTGCCGACATTTGATCTCAATCAGTATCCAGAAGTTAAAGATAAAGTGGCTAAAGGGGTTTGGGAATAGTGAAGATAACCCTGAGTTATCGCTGATTAAAACTAAAAAAGTCTCAATATTGTTGTTATAAAACAGCCGATTAGCGATGATTGGCTGTTTTTTTATCTCTTAATAGACTTGAGTCTTATTACTTTGATATCTATCGCTTAGATTAGTCTACATTAGGTGCATCTGGTCATCGCGATAAAATAGTCCATGATACGATTATCGGGTGTTAATTCTGGATGAAAAGCCGCAACCAATATATTCTGCTGTTTTGCCATCACGATATGATCGTCAATGGTGGCCAGCACCTCAACCCCAGCACCCACCGAGGTGATATAAGGAGCACGAATAAATACTGCCGGTATATGATTACCAATATGCTGAATATCCAGCTCAATTTCAAAACTATCCACTTGCCGGCCGAAACCGTTGCGTTCGACAATCATATCCATTAAGCCTAATGGCTTGATTAAGCTACCGTTTAATGGTGATGGTTTGATTGATTTAGCACATAAAATCAGGCCCGCACAGGTCCCTAAAATAGCTTTGCCCGATTGCGCAAAACGCACAATGGCCTCATGAAAATGATTCTCTTCAATCAGGCGACTGATCGCGGTAGACTCTCCACCAGGGATGATTAAACCATTAAGCGTCTCTAGTTGGTCTGGCTGCTTGATACTGATAGCGTCCACCTGTAACTTTCTGAGCATGGTAAGATGCTCACAGACCGCGCCTTGCAGAGCCAATACACCTATTTTTTTCATTACCAACCGCGCTCCTGCATTCTTTCACTTTGGGTTAATTGGCTGATTTCGATGCCGGTCATTGCACTACCTAGCTGTTTCGATAATTCGGCTAAACGAGCATAATCATCAAAATAGGTGGTCGCTTGGACAATGGCTCGCGCAAATTTTTCCGGATTTTCTGATTTAAAGATCCCCGATCCGACAAATATGCCGTCAGCCCCTAGTTGCATCATTAAGGCTGCATCAGCCGGGGTAGCAATCCCACCCGCCGCAAAGTTAATCACCGGCAGTTTGCGTGACTGTTTAATCTCTTTGAGCAACTCATAAGGCGCGCCAATCTCTTTTGCATAAGCCATCAATTCATCACTATTCATGGCAACCACTTGACCTATTTGCTGATTGATTCTGCGCATATGCCTGACCGCTTCAACAATATTACCGGTACCTGGTTCACCTTTAGTTCTTAACATCGAGGCGCCTTCCCCGATTCGGCGAAGTCCTTCGCCTAAATCTCGACAACCACAGACAAATGGCACGGTATAGTCGCTTTTTAATAAATGATACTGCTCATCAGCCGGCGTTAAAACTTCACTCTCATCGATATAATCAACGCCCATCGCTTCTAAGATGCGGGCTTCGGTAATGTGGCCAATGCGGGCTTTAGCCATGACAGGAATGGAGACGGCCTGCATGACGGCTTCAACAATACTGGGATCGGCCATTCTGGCGACACCGCCAGCCGCGCGAATATCCGAAGGAACGCGTTCCAACGCCATCACGGCAACGGCGCCGGCAGCCTCGGCAATTTTGGCTTGCTCGGCGTTAATGACATCCATGATGACGCCACCTTTTTGCATCTGTGCCATACCGCGTTTTACGATTTCACTGCCGATAACTTTATTCATATGTTTATCCTGAAGAGGTTAGGTTGAAGAGATTGTGACTATTTTGGCGAAGTTTAATGAAGAAAAAAACAGCCAATTGGACTATTTTCAGGTCATCCAATTTGTTATGATGATAAATAGACTTATAAACAGGCAGATGATGATGTGGGATAAAGGGTTATTAGTGCGTTATAGTGGACCACGCTATCGCCGAATTGTGGCTTTAATTGAAGACTATATTCAGCAAGGACTATTAGTCGATGGCGAGCGTCTGCCTGCTGAACGTCGTTTAGCTCAATTGTTAGAAATGAATCGTTCAACCGTGATCCATGCCCTTGATACACTGACTGAACGCGGTATTCTAGTTCGTAAAATCGGTAGTGGCACTTATGTGAATAATCAGAAATGGGGCGTGCTGAATTATCCCGTCATTAACTGGCAGCATCCGGTTTCGATGACGGCAAAAGTCTCTCAATATAAGCAAAAAGTGCAACAGATTAAGCACCAAGCCAGAATTTCTCAGCAGACAGCCTATGATTTGGCCAATGGCGATTTACCGGCTAATCTACTGCCTAAGCTCTCGCTACCGGCCATGACAGCGCAAGAGTTGATTGAACAAGAGGCTGATCCTGCTGCAAGCTTATCGGGCTTACTTTCACTAAAACAACATGTGATTGATTATTTAACCTTTCATTTTGCCATGACGGTCGATCCGGCAGAGATCTTGATAACGTCAGGTACTCAGCAGTCTCTATTTTTACTCTCTCAAGGCCTATTAAAACCAGGGGATGCGGTCGGTATCGAAGCGCCTTCTTATTTCTATTCACTGCCGCTATTTCAGGCGGCGGGACTGCGCATGTATGGCATTGAGTGCGATGAAGAGGGGGTAACCGTGGCTGGACTGGACAAAGTTATGACTGAGCAGCGCTTAAAATGGATATTTATCAATCCGGTCTTCCAAAATCCAACTGGTCGCTGCATGAGCCTTGCTCGTAAACAAACGATTCTCGACTACTGTCATCAGCAATGTATTGGTATTATAGAAGATGATGCTTATAGTGCGCTTTACTTTGATGAGCAAGTTCATCGTGCACCAATCAAACAATTAGATCGTTTTGGACAAGTTATCTATTTAGGTTCGTTATCGAAATATATTGGCCGACATATCCGGATTGGCTGGATGATTGCCCCTGCGCATTTGGTGCGTCAGCTAGCCGAGATTCGTCAATACATTGATTCAGGATTGAGTATCTTGCCGCAGCTATTGGCACAAGACTATTTGGCCAACCATTATCAGCAACATCAGCAGAAATTAAGAACCTGTTTATCGCAGCGGCTGATGGGTATGCATCAGTGGTTAGCCACTGAGTATCGAGATAGCTTTGATTATCAGTTACCGAGCGGGGGATTGCATCTCTATTTAAAACTGCGTGCATCATCTCAGATCACAGAGCCATCGATACTCAATACCTGGTTGTTAAAGCTGGTATTTATTGCGCAAGGCACTGAATTTGGCGATCGCCATGGACACTTCCGTTTAAGTTATGGCCATTTTTCTGGTGACTTATTGGGTGATGATATCACTCAAAAATAAAGGACGATATTTATCGTCCTTAATGTATCGAGCGAATGTTAGGCTTTGACTATTTTAAGAGTGATTTAGCCTGTGCCACGACATTTTCAACCGTGAAGCCGAACTCTTTAAAGAGTAGCTCAGCAGGGGCTGATTCACCAAAGCTGCGCATACCAATAATACGACCATTTAAGCCCACATATTTAAACCAGAAGTCGGCGATACCTGCTTCGATAGCGACGCGAGCAGTGACGACTGACGGTAATACCGATTCACGATAGGCCTGATCTTGACGATCAAACACCTCAGTTGCCGGCATTGACACGACGCGAACTTTATGGCCTTCTGCAGTTAATTTATCATAAGCGGCTACAGCAAGCTCTACTTCTGAACCGGTCGCAATCAAGATAAGTTCAGGCTGACCTGCACAATCTTTCAGAATATAACCACCACGATAGACATTCGCTAATTGCGCTAAATCACGGGTTTGCTGAGCTAAATTCTGACGTGAGAAAATCAGTGCCGTTGGACCATTTTTATGCTCAATCGCATATTGCCAAGCGATAGCTGACTCAACCTGATCACAAGGGCGCCATGTGCTCATATTAGGTGTATAACGTAAACTCGCCAGCTGCTCAACCGGTTGATGCGTTGGGCCATCTTCACCCAGACCAATTGAATCATGCGTATAGACAAAGATATTACGAATTTTCATCAAAGCGGCCATACGAACCGCATTTCGGGCATATTCCATAAACATTAAGAATGTCGCACCATAAGGAATAAAGCCACCATGTAGTGAAATACCATTCATGATAGCCGTCATACCAAATTCACGTACGCCATAATGGATATAGTTGCCGGCAGCATCTTCATTAATCGTCTTAGAGCCAGACCAAATCGTTAAATTACTCGGCGCAAGGTCGGCAGAGCCACCTAGATATTCTGGTAACACTTTACCGAAAGCTTCAATGGCATTTTGTGAGGCTTTACGGCTGGCAATATTCGCTGGATTATCTTGTAACTGTTGGATAAATGCTTTCGCCGTTGTCTGCCAGTTATCTGGTAAATCGCCTTGCATGCGACGAGTAAACTCTTTAGCCAGTTCCGGGAAGGCTTTTTGATAAGCCGCAAAACGATCGTTCCAGGTTTGTTCTAAATGCTGGCCTTTGATTTTGCCATCCCACGCTTGATAGTAATTTTGTGGAATTTCAAATGGTCCATAGTGCCAGCCTAACGCTTTGCGTGTCGCTTCAATTTCAGCATCACCTAACGGTGCACCATGGCTATCATGTGAACCCGCTTTATTTGGTGAACCGAAACCAATGATAGTTTTACAGATAATCAAGGTTGGTTTATCAGTCACAGCCTGCGCTTGTTCAACGGCGAGTTTAATTTTTTCTGCATCATGACCATCTACATCACGAATAACATGCCAGTGATAAGCTTCAAATCGTTTCGCTGTATCATCGGTAAACCAGCCATCGACTTCACCGTCAATTGAGATACCGTTGTCATCATAAAAGGCGATAAGTTTACCGAGCTTTAAAGTACCAGCTAATGAACACGATTCATGGGAAATGCCTTCCATTAGGCAGCCATCACCTAAAAAGGCATAGGTGTAATGATCAACAATATCGTAGCCAGGACGGTTGAATTGTGCCGCTAAGGTTTTTTCGGCAATCGCCATACCCACCGCATTAGAGATACCTTGACCTAACGGGCCGGTCGTGGTTTCGATGCCGGGTGCGTAATCGTATTCTGGATGACCAGGCGTTTTAGAATGTAACTGACGGAACTGCTTTAAATCTTCAATAGAGAGATCATAGCCGGTTAAATGTAACAGGCTATAAATAAGCATTGAACCATGGCCATTTGATAGGACAAAGCGGTCACGATCAGCCCAGTGCGGATTGGTTGGGTTATGTTTTAAAAAGCCACGCCATAAAACTTCAGCGATATCCGCCATACCCATTGGTGCGCCAGGGTGGCCCGATTTCGCTTTTTGAACGCCATCCATACTAAGTGCGCGAATAGCATTAGCGAGTTCTCGATGTGAAAGTGCAGTAGTCATTTATTATATACTCCGTTTAGTCATCTTTATTCTTGTCCGAACAATCGGTTAAATCTGATTTAGATAAGCCCTCGGATGAGGGCTTTGGGGATATTACAGTTGTTGGATGAGCATATCTTCAAGTTTCTGCTGATCGGCCGCGAATAAGCGAATACCTTCCGCTAGTTTCTCGACAGCCATTGCATCTGAGTTATGCTGCCAACGGAACTCAATCTCGGTCATCGGGCTCGGTCTGTTGGTGGCATTTTTTGCCGGTGACAGACGACGTTCGACTGGATCGGTAGATGCTTTCAGTTCATTGAGCAGGGCTGGTGAAATAGTTAAACGATCACAACCTGCCAGGGCTAAAATTTGCTCTTTTTTGCGGAAGCTGGCGCCCATGACAACCGTTTCATAACGATTTTCTTTATAGTAGTTATAGATATTACGTACCGATACCACACCCGGATCTTCATCAGCGATATAATTTGTTACTGGCTGTTTAGCTTGATACCAGTCATAGATACGGCCAACGAAAGGGGAAATAAGGAATACACCCGCTTCAGCACAGGCTCTGGCTTGTGCAAAAGAGAAGAGTAACGTCAGGTTACAATTAATCCCTTCACGTTCTAACTCTTCCGCGGCTTGAATACCTTCCCAGGTTGCAGCAATCTTAATCAGAATGCGTGATTTATCGATACCTTTTTCTTTATATAGTGCGATTAATTTACGCGCTTTAGCCAGACACATTCCTCTATCAAATGAGAGGCGTGCATCCACTTCGGTTGAGATACGACCCGGGACATATTTTAAAATCTCAGCACCAATATTGACCGCAACTTGATCGCTGGCATTAATTAGCTGAGTCTCTTTGTTGCCACCCTGTTTTTTAGCCGTGTTAATCGCATCATCAATGAGATATTTATATTGGGGTAATTGAGCCGCTTTTAAAATAAGAGAAGGATTGGTTGTGGCATCTTCAGGGGAGAATTGCTTAATCGAATCAATATCTCCGGTATCAGCAACAACAACAGTGTATTTTTTTAATTCGTCTAGTTGGCTCATCTTTTTATATCCTCAAGTTTAAATTCTAAGTAAAACTCGTTCGTTAAAATCTGATAAATTAGGTGATGTAATAGGTCAAATTATATCAATAAGCACGAAATAAGCTATGAATAACGTCTCTTTCCATTTTGAAAATCGATAAGTATGATCTAGATCGCATAACTCTGCTTATCTATCGGACTTTAGCTACCTTATTTGCTGAATTAATCAACAGTGACACGGTGAAAATAAATCGTTTTGGCTGATTAATCAGTATGATAATTAAGCGATAACAGCGCTAAATACGCAAACGCGATTAAACTGAACATCGGTTATTGTTTATCATCTCATTAGTTCACTGACATCATTATCTACAGCATCCTTACTGATAGGTTATCATTCATCAAGATGGGTATCTCAGCATGTTGCGTCAGCCTATCGATGTGATCAGTCAATGATGATGATTAAGCAGTCTTATTTTGTTCAAATGAACATGATGGTAACTTTTGTTAATTCAGTATATCGATAATCTCAGTGTTGATCAAGCTATCCCTTTAGCTGAATTGAGTGGCAGTACCGATAGCATTGATTGTAAAATGATATTGTAGACTGCGCGCATACGGGTTAAATCTCTTTGTGATAGTGAGATTTAACCATCCGATTAACAAGCCGTTCGCTTGAACAGTAAAGATAGTCAGCTAAGCGTGATAGTGATAAGCGGTTAAATGCGCTGACTTAAGGTTGATTCTTCAGTAAATTAAGTACCGTACGCGCATTGCTGGCACTGGTAGCAATCACATCGATAACCCCTGAGCGTAACGCACCTAAAATAGCCATGGCTTTGGTATTTTCTGAGGCTATCGCAATGACACAAGGAATCTGTTTAAGTTCTTCAATACTTAAGCCAATCACCCGATCGTTCATCACGGTATCCACACTGTGCCCCTGAAGATTAAAAAAGCCATAACCGGCAATATCACCCACGACACCTTGATTGATACTGGCATCGGTAATCTCTTGTGGGGTAAACCAGCCGAGTTGAACCATATAACTGTTTTCATTCATATCGCCCAAACCGACTAACGCGATATCGGCTTTACGCGCCCGATCCAGTGTCTCTTTGATGACCCGGTTTTGCATAAAAACGTGTTTGGTCTCTCGGTTTTCGACATAAGCCGGCGCATACAGTGTTTCACTGGCGGCGTTAAATTTACGGGCTAGATTTCGGCTAATATGATCGGCATCGATAAATTCACCATCGCGTAGTGTACCGCCAATCCCGCTGATAAATTTGCACTGTTTTTCTGGAAAAACGCCAATGTGGCTGGCCACAGCGGCCACATTACGACCTTGACCGACAGCAACAGTCATGCCATTTTTTAATAGGGTTGAGAGATAGTTGGTGACTAACGAGGCGACTTGCTGACGCTGCTCCGTCTCATCTTGATGATCAACGGCGATTAACGCTCGTTTCAGATTAAAATGTTGTAAAAATTGCTGCTCGATGCGCGAACTGAATATTGGATGATATTTAACATTGATTTCAACAATGCCTTCTGCCCGGGCTTTTTTGAGCAAACGACCGACTTTGATACGTGAGATATTAAATCGTTTGGCGATCTCTTCTTGAGTTTGTTCATGTTGATAGTAGGCTACGGCGATTTCTGTCAGTAACTCACTATCTTGATTTTCTTCAAAAATATCCATTTAGGCGCCTTAATATAACCATGGTGTCTGCTTTTTATCTTGATGATCGAGTCTGCGATGATATCGTCAATATGTGCTTAATCTGCGCATACTTATCAATTATCTGATTGTTATATCATAATTGAGAGATGAAAGCCTAAATAATTATACGGGCTCATCTTTTAACTGCGTCATATCGATTGATGCTTTGGTATGAAACAATCAGGGTAAAATACGCCGAAAGGCCGCTGAACGATATTGATATAAAGTTCGATTGTGGATAAAAAAAGCCTCCAAAATGAAGGCTTTTAGTCTATTTTTATTGCATTAAATTATTTTTTTGCTCGTTCAAATGACGCTAGGATCTCATCACGCGCTGCATCAACATTAGCCCAGCCATCAATTTTTACCCATTTACCCTTTTCAAGGTCTTTGTAGTGTTCAAAGAAATGCGCAATTTGCGCTTTCAGTGATTCAGGCAGATCGTTAACATCTTTAATATGATCATACTCTTTGGTTAATTTTGAGTGAGGGACGGCAACGAGCTTCGCATCTTGTCCTGCTTCATCACTCATATTTAACACACCGACCGGACGGCAACGAATCACTGAGCCTGGTTGAAGTGGGAAAGGGGTTGGAACCAGCACGTCAACGGGATCACCATCAAGTGATAATGTATTGTTGATATAACCATAATTACATGGATAGAACATGGCGGTTGACATGAAGCGATCAACAAACAGTGAACCAGATGCTTTATCTACTTCATATTTGATTGGATCGGCATTGGCTGGAATTTCAATTACCACATAAATATCATCAGGTAACTCTTTTCCAGCTGGTACATTATTTAAACCCATTTCGTTTTCCTCTATAGTCTATAAATTAAGATGTAAAGTGTTATTACTCGATACATCTCTCAATATGTTTTGTTTAATCACTGAATATGGCCCTATGAATTATCGATAGATAGTTTCATGCTGCTTATCGTGACGATATCAATTCGGTCTATATTATAAAGATTATTGCGCTTCACTCAATTCTTTTAAGTACTGGAATATCTGTTTGGCTGATTTATTCGGCTTATTGGTTTGCAGCTCTTTTTTAGCTGTTCGGGCTAATGTGCGCAGTAACTGTCTGTCAGCGGTAGGGTAGAGCGACATAATCTGTTCTGCATCGCCGCTTTCGACTAAATTATCACGCAGTTGCTCTATTCGATGCAATAAGGTGATTTGCTGATTATGCTTATTTTTGAGTTTATCTAACGCTTCATTGATCGGCTCAATATCCCGGCTGCGGAGTAATTTACCCACCCACTGAATTTGTCTGCGATAACCCTCTTTTTTTATTCTTTGCGCAAGTTCAATAGAGGCTTTTAAGCTATCATCAAGCGGAATCTTTTCTAATTCATTTTTACTTAACTTGATTAATTCTACACCAAGTTTTTTGAGCTCTTCAGCATCACGTTTAATCTCACTTTTACTGACCCATATAATTTCATCATCGTCATCAAATGCAGCATCTTGTTCAGGAGAGTGATTGTGCCAAAGTTCATCTTGTTGTTTATTCATAGCGAGCCTGTTGATATAAAATAAATAAAAATGCGCAATAAAATTTGCTGCATGGCTATTTTAACCGAAAAACGTTTGTTTATCAGCACTGATTCAGTGATTAGTGTGCTGTTCTGCGATAATATATCATCAATCAACCTGATATAAGCGCAATTTTTCTTTTTTTTGTATTATTAATCATTAAGTTATGTTTTATTGCGCGGCGCAGAGAACGATAGAATTATTTTATCATCGATAGTCAGATATCGATAAATCGGTGTGGTTGCTGAAGAGGACTATTTTCTCTGTAAATTAGCGCTTGAATAGAGAATTATTGCTGTTTTATTGACTGATAACGTCAGTCGTTATCATGATAAAATCGTCGCTAACTTTAAGATTTCTATATCATGATGAGAATGATTGATACAATAATAAATGAATATAGCGTATGATAATTCTCATTGATTAATGGTATTTGAAAAAGATGAAGATTAACAAAATTAAGCAAGATGCGTCAGCGCAAAAAGAGAAACTTTCTCAGGCGGTTCAGTTGGCTTTAAATGAATCGATGAAGGTGGCAGAGGCCGCAGAAGTGGCGATAACACAATCAACCGGTATTGATGTTAGCACGCGTCTGGGTAATATCGAGAATGTCGAATTTAATAGTGATGGCGCATTAAGTATTGTTGTCTATAGTCAACATAGAAAAGGCAGTGCATCGACTAATGCGCTTTCGCCTCAAGCGATTAAACAAGCGGTCAAAGCGGCATTAGATATCATGCAATATACCAGTGTCGATCCTAATTCAGGCATTGGTGATAAAGCCCTAATGGCTTTTAATGCGCCAGATTTAGATCTTTTTTATCCCAGTGATCTCAATGTCGATAATGCGGTTAAATTGGCGTTAGATGCCGAACAGGCTGCACTGGCTATTCCGCAAATTACCAGCAGTGATGGCAGCAGCTATAGTAGTAGTTATGGTATTCATGTTTATGGTAATAGCCATGGCATGTTAGAGAGTTATTGTGCGAGTCGCCATTCATTATCAACGTGCGTGATAGCGGAGCAAGACGGCCAAATGGAGCGTAGTTACGCTTATACCACAGCCCGAGATACGCGAGATTTACGTTTAGCGCAATGGGTTGGCGAAGAAGCCGCCAATAAGACGATTGCTCATTTAGGTGCAAGGCAAATTGAGACCATGAATGTACCGGTCTTATTTAGTGCTGAGGTAGCAACTGGATTATTTAGTCATTTAGCCGGCGCTTTAAGTGGCGGCGCTATTTATCGTCAATCTTCATTTTTAGTTGATGCGCTCGGTCGTCAAATCTTTCCGTCCTGGCTCAATATTGTAGAAAATCCGCATATTTTAAAAGGGCTGGGTTCGGCACCTTTTGATAGTGAGGGCACGCGTACAAAACAACAAGAGATTATCCGTGATGGTGTTGTCAGTACCTACTTACTAGGTAACTATTCGGCCCGTAAATTGGGGTTGATTACAACCGGTCATGCCAGTGGTATTCATAACTGGCAAATCAGTCCTAATCATGGTGCATTTGAGGATATGCTCAAATTGATGGATCGCGGTTTACTGGTCACCTCATTAATGGGCCAGGGCGTGAATATGATTACGGGTGATTATTCGCGTGGTGCCAGCGGTTTTTGGGTCAAAAATGGCCAGATACAGTATCCGGTCAATGAGGTGACGATTGCCGGTAATTTAAGTGAGATGTTTAACCAGATTATCGCGATTGGACGTGATACAGAAATGCGTGGTCGTATTCAAACGGGTTCAGTATTAATTGAAAATATGAGTATAGCCGGTAAATAGTGACTGCTTAAAGTCAGTATTGCCCTTAATATGACGTTAATATTATTAGACTAAAATAGTGGTTATATAAAAACGATATGATTTATTTTTTCGGTCGAGACTATTTTATCGGCTGAGTTTTTGATTGTGATATGTCTATGCTATTGAGCTTTATGGTTAATAACAAAATTGGCTAACTGACACAGTGTAAAGAAGATAATCGCTTGACCTCCTCGTCCTGTTGCGCTGTTTGCCGATAACAATAATATTCAATAACGCCACCGAATAGTCATAGATATATTGCGATGAGGCAGAAGGAGGAATATTGATGGCCTTAAAAGATCGCGCTTCTTTTCAACAGTTCATGCGCTGGATGCCTGGACTGGAAAGTCTGCTATTTTATCAACGTAAACATTTAAGTGCGGATATTCGGGCTGGATTGTCGGTTGCCGCTGTCTCTTTGCCGGTATCGATTGCTTATGCTGAACTGACTGGCGTCGGGGCGATAGCCGGATTGTACTCGACCATTCTACCCTTAATCGTGTATGCGCTTTTTGGCTCATCCAGACAGTTGATTGTCGGGCCTGATACGGCAACTTGTGCGGTGATTGCGGCGGTGGTTGCCCCTTTAGCGATGGGGGATCCGATTCTACGCTGGGAACTGGTGGTTATCACCACACTGATGATTGGATTTTGGTGTATTATTGCGGCAAAATTTCATCTTGGTTCTTTAGCTGACTTACTCTCCAAGCCGATCTTAATGGGACTGTTAAATGGTATCTCTTTAACGATTATCTTAGATCAGCTCGCTAAAAGTGCTGGTTTTAAATATGAAGTAAATGGTTTTATTGAACGATTAATTCGTTTACCGACCTATCTTTTCGATATGCATATTCCTACCGCGACGATCTCGGCCTGTACTTTATTAATTTTACTTGGGGTTAAAAAAGTCAGACCACGCTGGCCTGCGCCATTAATTGCGGTGGTGATCATGACACTATTATCCTGGATGCTGAACTTTGAAAAGCAGCATGTCGCTATTATTGGCCGGATTACAGCAGAGGGATTACCGCTCTCTTCCTGGCTCGATTTTGATGTGAGCTTGACCCGTGAGCTGGTGGTACCCTCGATCAATATCGCGATTATCTGTTTTGTCAGTATGATGATTACGGTGCGTAGCTTCGGGGTAAAAAATAATTATGATACCAATGCCGATGTTGAATTTAGAGCGTTGGGATTCGCCAATATAGCAGCTGGTCTATCGCAGGGATTTGTGGTCAGCGGCACGTCATCGAGAACGGCGGTGAATGATGCCAGTGGTGGAAAAACGCAATTAGTATCGATTATTGCCGCGGTTTTAATTGGTATTGTGGTGCTATTTTTTCTTAAGCCATTACAGTATATTCCCGTCAGTGTTTTGGGTATTATTTTGATTTACTCCTCCTGGTCATTAGTCGATTTACGGTCTATCTTTCAGCTATTTAATCGTAATCGAGACGCTTTTTATCTCAGTTTAGCGACATTAGTTGCGGTATTAGTGATTGGCATTATTCCCGGTATGGGGCTGGCGGTATTACTCGGCCTGTTTCTATTCCTGCGAAAAATATTTAGACCCACAGAGCAGTTACTGGGCGTTGATAGTAATGGTTTAATTCACTCGATTGGCGGGGATACTAAACCGATAGCCAATGTTTTGATGTATCGATTTAATTCACCGTTAACCTATTTTAATATTGGCTATTTTAAACGTCGCTTACTGACGCTGATTGATGAATCACCCGTGCACTGTAAATGGATTATTATTGATGCGGTGCCGAGCTTCACCTATCCTGATGTCAATGTGTTAAGTGGGATTGAAGAGTTACTGCGCTCATTTAAAGTGCGTGATTGTGTGTTAGTGTTAGCCGGGCGGCGTGGAAGCTTAAAACGCTGGTTTAAGGATATGGATATTGATTTAGATAGAGATCATATCGAATTTGTTTCGGATCTCTATTTAGCGATTCGAATGGTACAGAGTAAAGATCAGGCGAGTTTGACCAGCGTAACAACGGATGAATCAACACCAGCAGAATCGGCATCTCAGGCAAACGGATAACCCACAGTCAATTGGTAAGGAACGCACCATGGCACAGTTAAATAAGATCAACATAGAGATGCTCAGTACCGGTGTTGAGGTTCTCTATGGGCAAATTATTGATACCAATGCCGCTTGGTTATCCGACTTTTTGTTCCAACAGGGCTTTGCTATGACGGCACGTACCACGGCTGGTGATAATCTACAGCAACTTATTGCCATGTTGCAGGCGCGTAGTCAAGAGAATGATATCTTAATTGTCAATGGTGGGCTTGGACCAACACAGGACGATTTAAGTGCACTAGCCGCGGCCATCGCTTGCGGTGAAACATTAGTGCTGAATGAGCCGTGGCTTAGGCAGATGCAGCGTTATTATGCTGCCAGCGGTCGTGAAATGTCACCAGCAAATGAGAAGCAGGCGATGTTGCCCAAAGGTGCGGAGATGATTAGTAATCCGGTGGGTACCGCTTGTGGCTTTTCGCTGCAAATGAATGGTTGCTGGTTATTTTTTACGCCAGGTGTGCCGTCAGAATTTAAAGTCATGATAAAAGATGAAATTTTGCCGCGTATACGTCAATTATATCCTGAGACGGAGCCGATGTTATGTTATCGGTTAACCATACTGGGTCGCTCAGAAAGCGAACTAGCCAGCGAATTGGAGCGTAATCTAGTCCTGCCTGAAGCGGTCTCATTAGGTTATCGCGCAGCTATGCCGATAGTTGAACTCAAACTGACGGGACCGGCTCACTGTCAACCGGCCATGGACAACATTTGGCAGCAGATCCAGCAGCAGGTTAATGACAGTACTATTTTTCATGGTACTATCGGTTTACCGGCACTTATCGCGACATTGTTGGGGCAAAAAAACTTGCATCTGACGGTCATCGAACAGTATACCGCCGGCTTATTAAGCTATCAGCTCTATCAGGCCGATGCCCCGCTGGTAAAATCAACAGTCTGTCAGGGACAGGTGCATGATTTACGGCAACTCGCGGCGCAGCAGCAAGCTGAAACTCAGGCTGATATCGTTTTAGCTATCGGCGATTATCAGCCGGATGAGCACTTTTTTGAGATTGTCTTACTTTCTCAGTCTCAGTCTCAGTGGCAGACCGCCCGCTTTCGCATGACCTATACCAGTCGGCAATATGCCAAACCCATTTTACAAGAGACGTTCTTAACGGTGGCTTTAGATTTACTCAGACGCCATCTGCTTGGTTTGCCTATGGTAGCGCCTAATATTTGGCTCACAGTTGAACCCATTTAATCTGATATTCTAGGCCTCATCCTGCCAGGTTTCCGGTAGATGTTTCCAGAAACGTTTGGGCATAAATTGTTTTTGCAACTTAGGATTTATTCGTTCTTTGATGGTTAATGCTTTGAAATAGTTACGCCACATTTGCATAAATTTCTCTTCCCCTTCCGCCATATATTGCTGATTTAAACGACCATTCACTAAAAAGTCACTGGCGTCATCGAGTGTGATGTCCATGATCTGCTTACCATCAAAAAAATAGCCGTAGCCACGCTGTTCATCATAAATAGCCCATTTTTGATCGGCAAAGCGATCCTTAAAATGACCACAAACCAGCGGTAATACATTGTATCTTGGTGCGATGGGGGAAAAGTAGATATCATCAGCGGTTTTGTTAAAACGCACAAACATCAAGACATAATGGCGTTCGTGGCTCACTTTTTTCGCGAGCTGTTTAACGGCTAAAATATCCGGATCAGCAAAGTGCTGTTCAATATTTCTTGGTGAATCGAAGACTTTACGGATATAACGGAAAATTAGCATGCGGCTTTCCGGTGTTTGCGCCAACCAAACATAGCTCAGCTGATTCAGGGCAAATTTAGAGAGCTTTTTCTGTAGTGCCTGACTCACTCGTTCATATTTACTATTGACCGTATCGACTTGATGAGTCTGCTCAGTGAGTAGCGGTTCAATTTCACCCTGACAGAGTAATGCATCCGGAAATGATTTGAGTTTATAAGCATCAAACACGGCACAAAGCAGGCCCTGAAAAGTATTATCGAAGTAAAAAATATTCATCACTATCTTAATGTTGTAAGCTGCATTTAACCGGTTATCGGTTAAGATTAAAAACCAATCGAGAGTTGCTCAGGTTGGCCACGGGGGATTGGGGTTGGTGCGATCAACGCTAAACGCACATTTTCTGGTTTGGCCTCATGAATCGTCAGCATTGACTTATCCCGACAGTGAATAAAATATTGTGCCCGTTTCAGTACGACCCCAATCCGTTTCAAGGCATTTAGGGTGAGTGCGCCATGCTGACGGGCACTGACAATCATCCGTGCGGATTTAATGCCGATGCCAGGTACGCGCAATATCTGTTCATAACTGGCTCGATTCACGTCGACCGGAAAGTATTCCGGATGGCGAAGCGCCCAGGATAGTTTAGGATCAATATCGAGTTCTAATTCCGGATGAAGATCATTCACAATTTCATTGACGTTAAATTGATAGAAACGCAGTAACCAGTCAGCCTGATAAAGTCTGTTTTCGCGTAACTTGGGCACATCTTTGACGACAGGGAGGCGTTTGTCGTACTCATTGACCGGAATAAAACCGGAGTAGTAGACGCGTTTCATGGTCGGCCTTTGATAAAGCACTGAGGTTAAATTCAAAATATCTTTATCGGTTTCATTAGTGGCACCAATAATAATTTGGGTACTTTGACCAGCCGGTGCAAAGCGGGGAGCATTGCGATGCTTTTTGCGATCTTCTTTGCTTTCCAGCGTATATTGTTGAATATGATGCATCGGCTTATAAATACTTTGATGATCTTTTTCTGGCGCAAGCAGCTTCAGGTTCTGTTCAGTTGGGATTTCAAGATTGATACTCAGTCTATCCGCATAGAGACCAGCCTGATAGGTGAGCTCTTTGCTCGCGCCCGGAATCGTTTTCATATGAATATAGCCATTATATTGATGCTCGGTACGGAGTAATTTAACGACATTAATCATTCTTTCCATGGTATGATCAGGATTTTTGATAATGCCGGAACTTAAAAACAGGCCTTCAATATAGTTTCGTCGATAAAATTCAATCGTTAAATTCGCCAGCTCTTTAGGTGAAAAAGCGGCACGCGGAATATCATTACTACGGCGATTAATACAGTAAGCACAATCATATAGGCAAAAGTTGGTCAGCATAATCTTTAGTAGCGCCACACATCGGCCATCTTCCGTATAGCTATGACAAATTCCCCAACCATTGGCATTACCAATACCTTGTGAGGTATTGTTACGTGTGGTGCCGCTTGATGCACAAGAGATATCATACTTAGCTGACTCAGCCAGAATGACAAGTTTATCTATGATCTCTTTTCGCATAGAATTTCCCAATGTTAACTGTTTATTTATACAGTATAATGCAAATAAGGTAACTTGTCATTGATTAAAAATGACTTTAAATCATGGGACTAGGTGTAATCAATTCACGAAGAACCGTTGGATATGATGATGAAGCGATAATATATTGATGAATGATCAATGATGAATGATGAATTGTGAGCATTTTTGCTGGCTTAGACTATCGGTATTGTCTCAATGAAGCACGGTAACTTTGTAGATGGTAGTTTACAACGTCACCGTGTCTTCTCTTAGGCATTGATATATTTTTCTCTATCGGGTAACCAGCAATCCACTAACTGGCGAGCACTTTGCGGATGATGATCGAGTAGATAGTGAGAGACCCGCTGAATCTGGCCAATTAGATGCTGATCTCGCACCAGATCGACAACTTTAAAATCAGCGGTACCAATCTGTTTGGTGCCCAGTATTTCGCCAATACCGCGAATCTCCATATCTTTTTGGGCGATGACAAATCCATCATTGCTATCGCGCATGACCTGTAATCGTGATTGCGCCGTTTTAGAGAGCGGTGCTTGATAGAGCAGGACGCAATGTGAGACGGCACTGCCTCGTCCCACTCGGCCACGTAACTGATGTAATTGGGATAAACCAAGACGTTCGGCATTTTCAATGATCATTAAGCTGGCATTGGAGACATCAACCCCTACTTCAATCACCGTGGTTGCGACTAACAATTGAATCTGATTATCCTTAAAAGATTGCATGATCTGCTGTTTTTCGGCGGGTTTCATTCTGCCATGAATCAGACCTACGTTGATTGGGGCCAGATAGGCTTGCAGCTCTTGGGCTAAATTTTCAGCCGCTTGTGCGTCGAGGGTTTCCGACTCCTCGACCAGTGTACAAACCCAATAGACCTGACTGCCATGTTTACAAGCTTGTTTCACTCGCTCAATAATCTCCAAGCGACGGGTATTGGCAATCACCACGGTAGTAATCGGTGTGCGGCCCGGCGGCAGTTCATCAATGATGGAGATAGCCAAATCGGCATATATCGTCATCGCTAACGTTCGTGGAATTGGGGTGGCTGTCATAATTAATTGATGTGGGCAGCGCTCATTTTTGACCCCTTTTTGCCAAAGACTTAATCGCTGGTTAACACCGAAGCGATGCTGCTCATCAATAATCACCAAAGCCAGATCGGCAAATTGGGCTTTATCATAAAAGATGGCGTGCGTACCAATGATCATGGTGATCTCACCCCGGGTAATTGCATCAAATTGTGCTTGTTTCGCTTTACCTTGTAAACGACCGGAGACCCAATCAAGCGTAATATTCAACGGTTCAAACCATTTTTTGAAGTTGAGATAGTGTTGTTCAGCCAGAATCTCGGTCGGCGCCATCAAGACAACCTGTTTACCATTTTCGATGGCCATTAATGCTGCCATTGCCGCAACCATGGTTTTGCCGGAACCGACATCGCCTTGCACTAATCGCATCATCGGAACGGGATACTTTAGATCTTGTTCAATCTCTTCTGTTACACGCTTTTGGGCATCGGTTAAGGAGAAGGGGAGCTGAGCCAAAAAAGGGCTAATCAGCTTCTGACTGGCAATGAGCGGATAAGCTTGCTGATCTTGATTGTAATTTTTGGTCAGTTGCATGCTCAGTTGGTAGGCTAGTAGCTCTTCAAAGATTAGCCGTTTTTGCGCCGGGTGCTCGCCGCTATCGATTAGTGCCGGATCAATATCAACCGGCGGCTGATGAATGGTGGATAAGGCAGTGACAATATCTGGCATGGCTTGCATTAAATTCGTCGGTAAGATCTCTTCAGGCTGATTACGCTTGAGTAGTAAAAGTGCTTGGGTAATCAGTTTACGCAGTACGGTTTGCGTCATGCCTTCGGTGGTTGGATAAACCGGCGTCAGTTGACCGTCATCGGTCTGTAGACTGGCTTGATGACGAATAAGCTGATATTGCGGATGGATGATCTCAACACCGCGTTTGCCTTGCTTGATTTCACCATAAGCTCGGACCCATTCACCTTGGCGTAGACTATTTTGGATACCAACATTAAAGTACATAAAGCGTAAATTGGCCAATCCAGTACCGTCAGAAAGGGTACAGACAAGCATTTTACGACGGCCAGCAATAATCTGTTTTTGGACAATTTCCCCTTCAATGGAGATATGCTGACCCACTTTTACATCCGCGATTTTACTGGTGAGTGCACGATTTTCATAACGAAATGGAAAATGTAGTAGGAGATCTTGGATGGTATTGAGGCCCAGTTTATGAAGTTTCTGTTCTAATGCCGGACCAACACCAGAGAGGTTTTTTATAGGAATATGATTAAACAGTCGTGAATTCATGATTGGAAGCTCAATACCGGTAACGCAGAAGTTAAAGTTAACGTGCGGCAGATGACCGCGATTTGCCTTTATTTTATCGTAGAACTTATCAATACACGATACTTTTACTCAACCTTATTAGTCGAAAATGCGCGAGCTGTGGTTGTGTGATTAATTAATATTACGCGAGGCACTCACTACATCAGGTAATGTACTGATCCGATCCATAATCTCGTTAAGCTGACCGGTGTTATTGACTTCAATCAAGATACAGATCGCATGATGACGATCCTCTTTCTCATCGGTACTTAAGCCTTGAACATTGGCATGATGATCATTGATGATGGAGATAATGCTGGCGAGTGCACCTTGATTATTTTTTATCTCAATGCGAAGTTCTGCGGTAAATTTTTGATGTGGTTCTGTTGTCCACTCAAAGGAAATATACTTTTCTGGCTCATTACGATAGTCAGAAATATTTCGGCATGCTTCATGATGAATGGTAAGACCTTTTTCTGGACTCACATAACCAATAATGGCGTCATTTGGAATAGGATGGCAACATTTAGCAAAGTGAATAATATTATTACCGGTATCTTTTAATGCCAGTTTGCGACGTTCCCCGGAAATCAGATCAACGATATCACTATTTTCCAGTCCTCTGGCCACAAAACCACTCATAATATTGCCTGAACCAATCTCTGCAAGCAGATCATCGAGTGTCTCTAATTTCATAAATTCAAGCGAGCGTTGCAGATTAATTGCCGGAATCTTATCAATTCCTCCTTCAATCGAGAGTGCACGATTGAGTAAACGTCGACCGAGTGAGATAGCCTCTTCTCGTTTGAGATTTTTTAATGCCTGACGAATACGAGAACGGGCTTTAGAACTCACCACGAAATTAAGCCAAGCGGCGTTAGGTAAACTCTCTTTATCGGTGATGATTTCGACGGTTTGTCCACTATCAAGTGGCTTGTATAATGAATAGGCGTTACGATCAACAATCGCGCCAACGCAGTGATGACCGATATCGGTATGCACGGCATAGGCAAAATCAACCGCCGTTGCACCTTCCGGTAATTCGACAATGCGCCCTTTAGGCGTAAAGACATAGATCTCTTTCGGAAATAGGTCCGATTTAACATTTTCAATAAATTCGAATGAACTACCGACACTTTGCTGTAATTCCAGCAAATTTTGCATCCAGCGCTGCGCTTTGATTTGTGCGGTGGTGTTGTTGAGCTCATCTTTTTCACTATAAACCCAATGTGCAGCGATGCCCATTTCAGCCATTTGATTCATATCTTCGGTACGAATTTGTACTTCAACCGGTACGCCACGTGGACCAATCATCGAGGTATGTAATGATTGATAGCCGTTGGCTTTAGGAATGGCGATATAGTCTCGGAAACGGCTAATTCTCGGCTTGTAAAGATTGTGCATTAAGCCTAAGACGCGATAACAGGCATCAACATCTTTAACGATAATGCGAAAATCAAAAATATCCATAATAGAGTGGAATTTTTGTTCTTTAAGCTGCATTTTTAAGTAGATATTATAGATATTTTTTTCATAACCTTCGACTTCACCGCTGATTTTCGCCTCGTTCAGACGACCTTGAATTTCCGACAGGATTTTTTGGATCATCTCTTTACGGGTACCACGAGCGGCATTGATGACTTTTCTAATCACATTGGCGCGGTTTGGATACAGGGCAGAGAAACCGAGCTCTTCAAGTTCAGTTTTAAGATTATGAATGCCTAACCGATAGGCTAGCGGTGCATAGATTTCTAGGGTTTCTTTAGCAATTCGACGTCGTTTTTCCGGCCTTAGGGCTCCGAGTGTTCGCATATTATGGGTGCGATCGGCCAGTTTGATTAAAATGACCCGGACATCTTGGACCATTGCCATGACCATTTTACGGAAGTTTTCTGCCTGTGCTTCCTGGCGGGTACGAAATTTAAGTTTATCGAGTTTTGAAACGCCTTCAACTAATTCAGCAATATGGTGGCCATAACGTTTAGTGATGTCTTCATACGTCACTGAAGTATCTTCAATAACATCATGGAGTAGTGCGGCAGCAATGGTCTCTGAGTCCAGACGCATTTCCGCTAAGATACAGCCTACAGAGACTGGATGGGTAATATAGGGTTCACCGCTAGATCGGAACTGCCCTTCATGCGCTTGACTGGCAAAAGTATAGGCATCTTGAATAATTTCAATCTGTTTTTCTGGAAGATAGGCCTGAATAAGATGCTTGAGGGGTTCAAAAATTTGCATGTTAGTCAGACCTTGTTGAAGATTAGAGCGTTGCGTTGTCAAAAAGTACCATTTCGTGCATGGCGGCCCGCGTATCTACTTCACTTTCCTGACGTTCACGGAAATCAGTGGCATCAAGAATATTTTTATTAATTAAGCCTTCTTCAATCTCTCTTAATGCAATAACGGTTGGTTTATCGTTTTCTTCAGGAACCAACGGCGCCTTATTGCCAGTCTGAATTTGGCGAGCTCGTCGGGTGGCAACTAATACTAAGTCAAAACGATTACCAATTGCATCTACTGCATCTTGCACTGTTACGCGAGCCATTATTTACCTCAATTTAAATTACAATTGTATCAAAATGATACATATTTTCAGATGATCTGATTATTTTACTTAATTTATCAGGTTATTGTCTATAATAAACTTATGCCAACCACTCTTTTAGTCAAAAAAAAACCGCCATTAAGTGGTGAAAATCTGATATAAGTCAGCTGCTTATAGGCACTGTTTATTTTTCAAATTTAGTCTATCCGCTTATTAAAATCGTAGCATTAATTCAGCGATCAGTTTTTGATTGATGAGAGATTGTTTATCGGTTTTCAGTTTTTCTACTTGGGTAATCATCTGTAATTGGGTTAAAGAGTGATTAAAATCATCATTAATGATCAGATAATCATATTCCGCATAGTGTGATATCTCTGATTGCGCTTTGAGCATCCGTTTTTTGATGATTTCCTCACTATCCTGACCGCGTTTAATTAAACGATTTTCCAGTTCGGTTAACGAAGGAGGCAGAATAAAAATACTTTTGGCATCCGGCATGGCTTGTCTCACTTGTTGTGCACCTTGCCAGTCAATATCTAAGAAAACATCAATATTTTGTTCAAGGCAGCCTTCAATGGCTTGGCGAGAAGTGCCATAGTAATTGTCGTATACTTTGGCATATTCAATAAAAGCCTGTTGTGCAATCATCTGCTCAAACGTGGTTTTATCGACGAAATGATAATGTTGACCATCTTGCTCGCCAGGACGGCTATCGCGCGTTGTGTGTGAGATAGAGACTTTGGTTTTTCGGGTTGTCTGAGTATTTAAATAGGCATTAATTAAACTCGATTTACCTGCGCCACTCGGTGCTGAGATAATAAATAAGGTTGCGCTATATAATTTTTCTTGCATAGGTTATTTTCGGTTCACAATATGAAAAGAGGAATTTTGCTGGTTCACTTCTGCGTTATCACTTTAGAAGATTAAACCAGTTTCATGATTGCGGCTCATGATATCATCAGTCGCCGCGCAAGCCAATTGATAATCATGACGATTTTGGTGCTTTAATGCGATGAATAGCTAAATAATGTTAGCTTAAAATGGCGTATAACGGATATCCAAAATATAGTAAGTCACCTCACCATTCGGCGTCATTACGTGAATTTCATCATCGATTCTCTTGCCGATTAAAGCTCGGGCGACCGGACTATCGATGGATATCCATTTTTTACTCGGATCAAACTCATCCGGGCCGACTAAGCGATAAATATATTCCTGACCGTTATCATCCTCAACTTTAACCCAAGCGCCAAAAAACACTTTGCCCACTTGTTGTGGACTAGGATCAACGATGGTTAATGCCGCTAATCTTTTGGTTAAAAAACGCACCCGGCGATCAATTTCACGCAGACGACGTTTACCATAAATATATTCGGCATTTTCACTACGATCGCCCATTGCCGCAGCTTCTGAAACTGCTTGGGTGACGCGAGGTCGCTCCTCTTTCCAAAGATATTTTAACTCTTGATCAAGCGCTTGATAACCTGCTCTGGTGATATAGTTGCTTTTAGCCATCTCGGTATTTGATTTCGCCGTCATTGTTAATATTTAAGAGATATTATTATATCGGGAGGAAATAATAATAAAACCCCTTGGCTGCAGACCCAGCTATAAATCTTACGACTAGCATCGGCTGACGACAGGTTGATCATTTGGTATTACTTTGTAGAAAGAATTGCGTATTCTCAAAATGATAACAAATTTTCGAAAAGTCAAAGATATCGCCAGCAGTGGTATAAAAGGTCTCATTCACGAATAAAGCGGGAGAGTTGACCGGTAGCGAGAGATACTCAGCGAGCTCTTCATTCAGTACATTTACTTCAAAATATTTATCAGAAAAACCGATGTTGATATTAAACACTTCTTTGATATAGGTAAAGATTGACCCGCTGGCGATTTCTGTATTGATATAGGGAATCATTTTCTTACGGTAGTAGGATTGCTCAACGCAGTGTATTTGATTATCGACATAGCGTAAGCGTTTAATAAAATAGATGTCCTCGCTAGGATCGCACTGTAACTCTTGGCATAGCTGACTATCCGGCTTGATAATATCGAGCTGTAAAATTTTGGTCGTACTGGGCATATTATTCAAATCGCGCGTAAATCCATGACTTTCGATAAAACTGAAGTAGTCTGATTTTTTCGGTTGTCTGACAAAAATACCGCTACCCTGAGTCTGATAAATCGTCCCTTTTCGTTCGAGCTTATTCAGTGCTTTGATGATAGTACTGCGACTGACCTGATATTGATGAATCAATGCGTCGATATTTTTAAGTTGTGTACCTGCGCTGAGCTGATTTTGGTGAATGTAATGTTCGATTTTTTCAGCGACATCATCATATTTTAACATCGGGTTCTCTTATTTTTGCTATTTATATTGGATAAAACCGCTTTATTTTAGCGGGTATTGGCTTATTTATAAACCAGACGTGATTAAAAACTTTGAGTTTGATCACAAACAATAAAATTGTGCATTACTAATTTACCTTTTCACCTGTACTATAGCCCGACAATCCAAGCAGAGGATAGATTTATGTCAACTAAAGTTAGAGATTATGGCAAGTTAGCCAGTCAAATTATTCAGGAGCTCGGCGGCGAGAATAACATTATTAATGTTTCTCGCTGTGCTACGCGTTTACGTTTAAACGTACAGAATGAGCCTGCAGAAGCTAAAGATAAAATCAGTGAGTTACCTGGTGTCATTACCGTGGTTGAAAAGGGTGGCCAGTTACAGATCGTTATTGGTACGAATGTCGATAAAGTCTATGATGCTTTTATCCAATTAGTTAATGTAGATAAACTCCAAGAGAGCGGTAAAAAAGAGTCAATACTCAATCGCGTGATTGCGACAATGTCAGCTGTTTTTGCGCCATTTGTTTATATTTTAGCCGCAGCCGGGATTATTCAGGGGATGTTGATCCTGATTAAATTGTTTGCGCCATCATTTGGTGATACCGGTACTTATCAGGTTTTTAGCTTTATTTCCTGGTCTCCCTTCGTCTTCTTACCGGTTTTTATCGCGGTCACGGCTTCTAAACATTTTAAATGTAATGTCTATATTGCCATCGCCTGCTGCGCCGCATTGGTATCACCTGGTTGGGCTGACATTGCTAACTTTATCAAAACTGGTGGTAGCGTTGATTTTATCGGGATTCCTTTATCAGAAACCTTATATACATCGAGTGTATTGCCGCCGTTGTTCTTAGTCTGGATATTATCCTATTTGGAACGTTTTTTAGAGGCAAAATTACCGAATGTATTAAGGCCATTATTTGTGCCGTTACTCTGTATGCTGGTCATGATTCCATTCACCATTGCGTTAATTGGTCCAATTACTGCAGGTAGTGCAAACTTTATCGCCAATAGCTATAATGGACTGGTGAATTTAGCCCCAGCGCTAGCGGGTGGTTTGATTGGTGCCGTGTGGGAAATCTTTGTAATTTTTGGTGTCCATTGGGGGATTACGCCAGTTGTTATGGCTAATTTCGAAATGCATGGACATGATTCATTCCAGGCTTTCCAGACCATCGCTGTTGTCGGTCAGGTTGGTGCGGCGTTTGGTTTTTACTTAAAATCGAAAAATCGTGAGATGAAAGGTATCTCATTATCAGCCTTTATTACCGGTATTTTTGGTATCACTGAACCTGCGATTTATGGTGTGAACTTAAGATTCAAAAAACCGTTTATTTATGGCTGTATCAGTGGCATGGTCGGTGGGATTATTTCAGGGTTTTTCACACCTTACTATTTCGCTTATGCTGGATTGCCAGGACCGTTAACGATTGTTAATGCGATCAGTCCTGAGTTCCCAGAGTCTATTATTGGTATTTCGATTGGTTGTTTAATCGGTTTTGTTGGTCCAATTATCTTAATGCAGCTATTTGGTACCGGTGAGAAAAAACAGGATAGCGTTGCAGAAGCTGACCAAGCCAGTATTGTCTTTGAAAGCGTTGATATTAAGAGCCCAATGGTGGGTCAGGCTATTTCACTCACAGAAGTACCCGATCCAGCATTTGCTGAGAAATTAATGGGTGAAGGAGTGGCCATTATCCCGTCAGAAAATCACGTTTATGCACCGTTTGATGGTGAAGTTAAAGTCTTATTCGAACAGTCTAAACATGCGATTGGTCTGGTTTCAAATGAGGGTGTTGAGCTGTTAATTCATGTTGGTATTGATACTGTGAGTATTCAAGAGCCGCTGTTTAGTTATCACGTCACCTTAAATCAAAAAGTCAAACAGGGCGATAAATTAATGACTTTTGATGCTGAAGGCATTAAAGCAGCCGGATGTCCACTCATTACGCCAGTGATTGTAACTAATACCCATGATTACCAGGTGGTCGAGCCGAAAGAGAATATCTCGGTCAATGTCGACTCAACCATATTAGTTGTAAAACAGTAAAATAAAAGGATATTGATGATGCAAAAGAAACCATTTTTATGGGGAGGGGCGCTTGCCGCTCACCAGTTTGAAGGCGGTTGGGATGAAGGTGGTAAAGGTCCTAGCGTTGTTGACGTGATGACTGCGGGGGCGCACGGCGTTGCTCGAAAGATTACTGATACCATTGAAAGTGATCAATTCTATCCAAATCATACCGCGATCGATTTTTATCATCACTATAAAGATGATATTAAACTGTTTGCTGAGCTAGGCTTAAAATGCCTGAGAACATCGATTGCCTGGACACGAATCTATCCGAAAGGTGATGAAAGTGAGCCAAATGAAGCGGGCTTACAATTTTATGATAACGTCTTTGATGAGTTAATTGCTCATGGCATTGAACCGGTTATTACCCTGTCTCATTTTGAGATACCGCTTCATTTAGCCAGAGAGTATGGCGGTTTTAGAAATCGTAAAGTCGTTGATTTTTTTGAGAAGTTTGCAGCAACCTGTTTTGAACGTTATAAACATAAAGTCAAATACTGGATGACGTTTAATGAGATCAACAACCAGATGGATACCACGAATCCGATTTTCTTTTGGACTAACTCAGGTGTGCAGGTAAAACCTGGTGAGAATCCACAAGAGGTCCTGTACCAAGTGGCGCATTATGAATTATTAGCCAGCGCACGTGCGGTCATTGTGGGTAAAAAAATCAATCCTGATTTCCAAATTGGTTGTATGGTTTCTCATGTACCTATCTATCCTTTCTCCTGTAACCCAGAAGATATGATGACGGCTGAACTGGCGATGCATCAACGTTTCTTCTTCGCCGATGTACATGTTCGCGGATATTATCCAACTTACGCCCTCAAAGAGTTTGAGCGTGAAGGTTATCAGTTAGATATCACCGAGCAAGATTTACGCGATCTGAAGCAGGGTACGGTTGACTATATTGGTTTTAGTTATTATATGTCGACGGTGGTTAAAGCCGGTGTACAAAATAAAGCTGACGGTAATGTGGTTAATGGTGCACTACCTAATGCGGTGGATAATCCTTATATCAAATCAAGCGATTGGGGCTGGCCAATCGATCCGGTTGGTCTGCGTTATACGCTCAATCGTCTGTATGATCGCTATCAGTTACCTCTATTTATTGTCGAAAATGGTTTTGGTGCCATCGATCAGATCGATGATAACGGTAAAATCGATGATCAGGCGCGTATTAGCTATTTATCCTCGCATATCAGCGCGATGCTAACGGCGATGGATTATGATGGTGTTGACGTCATGGGCTATACGGCCTGGGGCATTATTGATGTGGTCTCATTCACCACTGGTGAAATGAAAAAACGTTATGGTGTGATCTATGTTGACCGTGATAATCAGGGCAACGGTTCAATGAAACGCTCGAAGAAAGTCTCTTTTGATTGGTATCAACAGGTCATCAAAACCGATGGTAAAAATATTAAATAATTGAGCCCGATAGGTTCGTTTGCGTGATTGATCGCATCAAAGCGCAATAATATGCTACAGCACGATTATGTCTCATAGCCGTGCTGTTTTATTTTATGCTATCTTCGTATGATGTTCTTTATTTTAAACATATCCGCTCAGTCGCTTTGCGATTGATTGACTGATCATCACAAAAATAATCAGCATAAACTGCCAACTCTTGCGTGCTTGTTATATAATGCTGATTAAGCATCAGTATTGAAACTATTTAACCCATCGATTTTTAAGCAGAAATAGCATGAATAATAAAATAAGCCAGATTATTGCAACAGAATTAATGATTAGACCTCAGCAGGTCTTATCGGTTATCAGTTTATTAAATGAGGGCAGCACGGTACCGTTTATTGCACGTTATCGTAAAGAGGTGACGGGCGGACTGGATGATACTCAGTTACGTCAGCTCGATAGCCGTCTCAGTTATCTACGTGAACTTGAAGATCGTCGGCAAACCATTCTTAAATCCATTGATGAACAGGGTAAATTATCGCCTGAATTAGCCGCTAAAATCAGTGATACCTTAAATAAGACCGAACTTGAAGATCTCTACTTACCTTTTAAACCGAAAAGAAGAACCCGGGGACAGATTGCCATCGAAGCGGGCCTTGAATCCTTAGCAGATAGTCTATGGCAGAATCCAACCTTAGATCCTGAGGTTGAAGCGGTTCAATATTTGTCTGCCGATAAAGGGGTTGCCGATACTAAAGGTGCTCTCGATGGGGCGCGTTACATTTTAATGGAGCGCTTTGCTGAAGATGCCACGTTACTAGCCAAAGTGCGTCACTATCTATGGCAAAATGCGCACTTAGTCTCACAAGTGATCACCGGTAAAGAGGAAGATGGCGCTAAATTTAGAGATTATTTTGATCATCATGAACCGATTGCCAAGACGCCGTCGCATCGCGCATTAGCGATGTTTCGGGGTCGAAACGAAGGCATCTTACAGCTAGCACTCAATGCCGATCCGCATCATGATGAACCGCCAAAAGAGAGCTATTGCGAACAAATCATTACTCAGCATCTGCAGGTCAATCTTGCCGATCAGCCAGCTGATAAGTGGCGTAAGGCCGTGATTAACTGGACCTGGCGCATTAAGATTTTGATGTATATGGAAACTGAGTTGATGTCGACTTTACGTGAAAATGCCGAAGCCGAAGCGATTAATGTGTTTGCCGCCAACTTAAACGATATGTTGATGGCTGCGCCAGCAGGTATGCATGTGACGATGGGAATGGACCCCGGTTTGCGTACCGGGGTCAAATTAGCGGTAGTTGATGCCACGGGTAAGCTGGTGGCAACCGACACGATTTATCCGCATACCGGGCAAGCGGATAAAGCAGCTATGGTGGTGGCCGCGTTATGCTTGAAACATCAGGTCGGTTTAGTGGCGATAGGGAATGGTACAGCATCACGTGAAACCGAACGTTTTTACCTTGAAGTGCAGAAAAAATATCCTGAAGTGAAAGGTCAAAAAGTGATTGTGAGTGAGGCGGGAGCATCAGTTTATTCCGCATCAGAGCTAGCAGCGCATGAGTTTCCTGATCTGGATGTTTCTTTACGTGGTGCAGTTTCTATCGCGCGCCGCCTACAAGATCCGTTAGCTGAACTGGTAAAAATTGATCCGAAATCAATCGGTGTCGGTCAGTATCAACATGATGTCAGTCAAACTCAGCTGGCGAAAAGGTTAGATGCGGTGGTTGAAGACTGCGTAAATGCCGTTGGTGTTGACTTAAATACCGCCTCAGTTGCGCTATTAACTCGTATTGCGGGACTCAGCAAAATGATCGCTCAAAATATCGTGCAGTGGCGTGATGAACATGGCCAGTTTAGCAATCGCGAGCAGTTACTTAAAGTAAGCCGGTTAGGCCCGAAGGCTTTTGAACAGTGTGCGGGTTTCTTACGAATTAATCTTGGTGATAACCCCTTAGATGCTTCATCGGTTCATCCTGAGGCTTATCCGGTAGTCGAACGTATTTTATCCGCCACCGATAAAACCTTAAAAATGTTGATGGGCGATGCCGCTTTTCTGAAAACCTTAAAACCGGCTGATTATACGGATGAACATTTTGGCGTGCCAACGGTGACGGATATTATTAAAGAGCTCGATAAACCGGCACGTGATCCGCGACCTGAATTTAAAACGGCGCAGTTTAATGAAGGGATTGAAACCATGAATGACCTCAACATTGGTATGGTGATGGAAGGGGTTGTCACCAATGTGACTAATTTTGGTGCCTTTGTTGATATCGGGGTACATCAAGATGGTTTAGTGCATATCTCTTCGCTCTCAAATAAATTTGTTGAAGATCCGCGTTCGGTCGTCAAAGCCGGGGATATTGTCAAAGTTAAAGTGGTTGAGGTCGATATCGCACGCAAACGTATTGCTTTGACTATGCGTTTAGAGGAGCCAGCTGCGCCACAAAATAGCGCGACCAAAGCGACCATGAAAACAAGTAAAACGAAAAGCCATACGTCAGCGAATACGGCCTCTGCAGCGAGTAGCGCTATGGGTAATGCTTTTGCCGCGGCATTAGGAAAGTTTAAAAAATGAAACCGTTAATTCCGAATACTTTTGGATTGTCTGTCTATGCTAAACAGGTAGAGACGGCAACCTCTGTCGCTCAGTTATTTCAGTACTGGCAGCGAGCGAAAGCACAAAATTTGCCGGTTCTGATTTTGGGACAAGGTAGCAATACGCTTTTTACCTCTGATTTTGATGGTGTGGTGATCTTAAATCGGATCATGGGAACCGTTGTCCGTGAAACAGAGAGCCATATACTATTACACGTAGGCGCAGGTGAAAATTGGCATCAGTTAGTCGATAAAACGATTTCTGAGGGGATTAAGGGACTAGAAAATCTGGCGCTTATTCCTGGCTGTGTTGGTTCGGCGCCGATTCAAAATATTGGTGCCTATGGGGTTGAGTTTCAAAAGTTTGCCGATTATGTTGAAGTGGTTGAACTGGCTACGGGTAAAATCACCACGGTATTGGATGGTCAGTATGGTTATCGTGATAGCATTTTTAAACATCAGTATGGCGAAGGTTACGCGATTGTTTATGTCGGCCTGACATTAGCTAAACAGTGGCAGCCGGTTTTAGCCTATGGTGATTTAAAAAATTTAAATCCCGCTACGGTAACCGCACAAGAGATTTTTACTCATATTTGCCGCGTTCGACAACAAAAATTACCCGATCCTGCTGTGATGGGCAATGGCGGCAGTTTCTTTAAAAATCCGGTGGTCCCGACGGCGGTATTTGAAACCATGCGCGCCAATTATCCAAACATCCCCCATTATCCACAAGCGAGTGGCGAGATAAAGTTAGCCGCTGGCTGGCTGATCGACCAGTGTGGTTTAAAGGGCTATCAAATTGGTGGTGCCTGCGTGCATAAAGATCAAGCCTTAGTGCTGGTCAATACCCATCATCAGGCAAGCGCGCAAGATGTGGTTACATTAGCACGTTATGTGCGTAACCGTGTGGCGGAAAAATTTTCGGTTTGGTTAGAGCCTGAAATTCGTTTTATGGGTAAAGTCGGTGAAATTGATGCCGTTAAATTATTAGCACAGGACTCTTAAGAGAGGGTTATGAAAGATTTAAGCCAACCGTTAAAATTAGTTGAAATGTTATCTGATGGTGAGTTTCATTCTGGTGAAGAGCTGGGCGCCATATTGGGGATGTCGCGTGCCGGCATTAACAAGCATATTAAAACGCTCCGAAGTTGGGGGATTAATCTATCATCAGTACAAAGCAAAGGCTATAAATTAGACTATCCGCTACAGCTGCTCAATGAACAAAAAATTAAACGCTATTGTGCGGATATCAATTCAACTAACTTTTCGCTTATCCCGGTGATTGATTCAACGAATCAATATCTGCTCGACAGAATTAATCAGCTCGACTCTGGCGCAGTGTGTGTGGCTGAATATCAAGAAAATGGTCGCGGACGTCGTGGTCGTCAATGGTTTTCACCTTTTGGCGCCAATCTCTATCTATCGATGTACTGGCGTTTTGAGCAAGGTCCTGCCGCTGCAATGGGGCTCAGTTTGGCTGTCGGTATTGTTATCGCGAAAGTCTTAAGTGCTATTTCTGGGAAAAACGTACGGGTAAAATGGCCCAATGATCTCTATCTTGACGATAAAAAATTAGCCGGTATTTTAGTTGAGATGATTGGTCGTACCGGAGATAGTGCGCATGTTGTGATCGGTGCGGGCATTAATTTAGCTATGCACTATCCTGATCAACAGGTGGTTAATCAGCAGTGGGCTAATTTAGGGGTTATTAACCGTAATGAGTTAGTCGGCATGTTGATGTGTAGCATGAAAGATATGCTGGTTGAGTTTGAACAAAACGGTTTAGCGCATTTTATGCGCGATTGGCAACGATTAGATAACTTTTTGGATAGACCGGTCAAATTACTGATTGGCGATCAAGTGATTAATGGCATAGCGCGTGGTATTGATGAACGAGGTGCTTTATTACTTGAACAACATGGTGAACTGAAGGCTTTTATTGGCGGTGAAATCTCACTACGCATAGCGGATTAAGATTGCCGCCGCAGACGGATCTAATTGAGCGAAGGTAAACAGCCAAACGTGATTGATGGCATCCATCTTCACTTTTTTATTGATTCGCGCGGTGATAGGGTCTATTTTAGAATAATATCGCGTTTGTTATCGTCCTTCTGACCCTATTCGGCGGTTTAATGATGGCAGATTCGATCCGGATTAACGGTAAAGTGATCTTCGGCAACGGTTTTGAATTTTCCTTTTGCCTTTAAAAATGCGATCAACTGCGCTGCGTTCATCGCCGATTTGGAACAGGTATGAAAGGTGGCATCAGCACCGAATTTGGCATTGATTGCAGCTAATAGTGATTGTTCATCCGCATAGCTCTGCGCTTGCATCATAGCGAGTACTTCATGTCCGTGAATGGATGTCATTGGTGACCTCTTATTGAATGAGATAAAAATGGCCTAGTATGCACCGGTTTACTGGTTATCGTGACCTATTTTAATCTATTATCACGAATCATCAAACGTTAAATAGCTGCTTTATTGTTTAAGTCATTCGCAAAAATGAGCGGCTTAAAGTAACAACATAACAGAGACTAGGCTAAAATCTATTCAGCTTAGCTAGCTTGAAATTGAAATAAATGAACCTATTATAGTAGACAAGCACAATAAATATAAATTATTCATCAACAAGATAAACAAATCCTACAATTGTTGGTTATAATAAAAACGGTGTAAGATGGCATGTTGAGAGCCAGATAGACGATCAACGTCATCTTGATAATCAGATTACTGAGGAGATAGCTATGTCAGATCCATTGAAGAAGTGTAAAGCGAACGAAACCGCGGCTTGTTGTTGTGTTGATGTTGGGACGATTATTGATAATGATGAATCTGAAGCCTCAATTGAGCAAGTTTTTGCGACTGAGCAAGAAGCAAAAGCTTTTTTAGTGACATTAACCGAAAAAGCAAAAGAGATTGAATCTGATCCTTGCCAAATCGACAGCCTGATTGAAAAAACCGCCAACGGTTATGTCGTCACGGCAAAATTTACTTTTAGTTGTGGTGCGGAAAGCCTGATTTTCCAGCTTGGTTTACGTTAATCAATCGCGCCATGAAAGTCTATATTATGCGTCACGGTGAGGCGGGATATCACGCTTTATCTGACGCCGATAGAGCCTTAACCGATTATGGGGTAGAGCAGAGCCGAGCTGCAGCGTTGTGGCTAAAATCACAATCAATTCAGCTGGATTATGCTTTAGTGAGTCCCTATTTACGCGCTAAGCAAACCTTTGAGGCTGTTTCTGGTATCATGCCGATTCATCATGTTGAAACCTGTGATGCTTTAACGCCGGATGGATCAAGCCAGTTTATTGCTGACTATTTATCGATTCTGGCGACCAAACAGTGGCAGTCCGTCTTGATTGTGTCACATTTACCTTTAGTCGGTTACTTAGTGAATGAACTCTGTCCGGCAGTGACACCACCGATGTTTGCGACGGCCTCGATAGCCTGCGTGACACTATCTGCTGAGGGCAAAGGGGAGTTAGTGTGGCAGCACCGCGTGGCCTAATATCAAGCGACGCGCCACAGATCTTATCTCCGATGCGGGTTCCTTTGGTTGGTCGCTCACTCATCGAAGCCTCGGCCGGAACCGGCAAAACCTATACCTTATCTCTACTCTATTTGCGTTTATTATTGGGTATTGGCGAGCAAGCTTATCCCCGCGCCTTAACGGTTGACCAAATTCTGGTCGTCACCTTTACCCAAGCGGCAACCGAAGAGCTGCGTTATCGTATTCGCGAAAATATTCACCAATTGCGTATTGCTTGTCTGCGTGGATTTCATACTGATCCGCTTTATCAGGATTTATTAGCGTTAATTGACGATAGGCACTATGCGGCGCAGACGTTACTTTTTGCTGAGCAGCAGATGGATGAGGCGGCAATCTATACCATTCACGGATTTTGTCAGCGCGTACTCAATACCCATGCTTTTGAGTCAGGGGTTCTTTTTGAACAAACCTTAATTCAAGATGAAAGCCAGTTAAGATTGCAAGTCACGCAGGATTTTTGGCGGCGATTTTTCTATCCGTTATCGACTGATTTGGCTCGCGTAATTTTGCAAATTTGGCCAAATCCTAGCGCCTTACTGTCGGATATTACCCGTTATTTGTATCATGATTCACGTTTGAGTCAATCGGTCAGTCAACAGCCGATTGCGGAGCTGATGGCCACTTTTCATCACGACAAGATTGCCAAAATTACTCAAGTAAAATTAGCCTGGCAACAATATCGGGCGGAAATTGAGCCTACATTAATGGCCTCTGATATTAATAAACGATCCTATTCAAGCCGTAATGTGGCTAATTGGTTGATGCAGATTGATCGGTGGGCCGATACGCCGACCCAAGATTATCAACTAGCCGATAAACTGAGTCAGTTTAGCCAAACGGTACTGACTGAAAAGAGTCAGCAGCGCCCGCCAACGCATCGACTATTTGAATTAATTGACCGCTTATGTCGTGAGTCTTTTAATTTAAAACAGCGACTATTATTACCGATTGTCGATGGGATAAAACACGGCTTACGTCAGGAAAAATTACAGCGTGCCGAAATGGGTTTTGATGATCTGTTGGCACAACTTCACCAAGCTTTAATCCTGCAACAGCAAGGGGGACTCTCTGATGCGCTCGCCAAACGCTATCCGGTGGCGATGATTGATGAGTTTCAAGATACTGATCCGATGCAATACCAAATATTTGATCGCATTTATATGCATCGTCAGCAAACCGGGCTACTGTTTATTGGTGATCCCAAGCAGGCGATTTACGGTTTTCGTGGCGCCGATATTTTTACCTATATCCAGGCTAAGTCGAATGTGGATAACTATTTTACCATGGAGACAAACTGGCGCTCCAGTGCTGAGATGGTGACGGCTGTCAATCAACTTTTTCAGCAGCAACATGATCCCTTTATTTTCAGTCAAATTCCCTTTATGCCGATAAAGTCAGCGGCACGTAACCAAACCAAGCAGATTGAGGTAAAAGATAACACCATTGCCGCCATGCAGTGCTATTTTTTACCTGAATCAGTCTCTACAGTTAACGACTACCAGCGTGAAAGTGCCGCTTATTGTGCCCAGCAGATTTGCCAATGGCTCTGCGCCGGTGAGCAGCAGCAGGCATGGCTGATCGACTCACCTGACGTACGTCGGCCGATTGGCTCTGCGGATATTGCGATTCTGGTCAGAACCAGCCATGAAGCTGAGATTATTCAGCAAGCGCTCACTGAACGCGGTATCCGCAGTGTTTATTTCTCTAATCGTCGTAGTGTTTTTGAGTCACCGCAAGCGAAAGAGTTGTTGTGGTTATTACAAGCGATTGAGTATCCGGAGAATATGCGTTATGTGCATACCGCTTTAGCAACGCAGCTACTTGCCGGCAATATGGCTGATATGGATAATTACCATGAAGATCAGGATAGATTTGAAGATATTATCGAAGAGTTTCAGCAGTATCGTGATTGTTGGCGCCATTTTGGAGTTCTGGCGATGTTACGGCAAATCATGGCGCGCCGGCAGATTGCTGAAAATATTTTAGCGCAAGCCGACGGTGAACGGATCCTGACCGATATGATGCATTTAGGTGAGTTATTGCAGACGGCGTCAGAAGAGCTCGATAGTCAACCTGCGCTATTACGTTGGCTTACCAAACAAATTCAACAGCCCGATCCCAATTTAGAAAATCAGCAACAGCGCCTTGAGAGTGATGAAAATCTCGTCAAGATTATGACGATCCATAAATCAAAAGGACTCGAATATCCGATTGTTTTCTTACCATTTATTTGTCATCATCGAGCCAGCGATAAATCTAGCTATCATGATCGCAGCAGTTATGCGTTGACGTTAGCCAGTCCGGATGATGCTGAGGCTAAAACGCTGATAGAGGAAGAGCGTTTAGCCGAAGATTTACGTTTACTGTATGTGGCACTGACCCGCGCAATCTACTATTGTGGTATTGGGGTCGCCGGGCTGAAAGCACGAGGTAGTCAAAATACCCAGTTGCATCAAACGGCTTTAGGTTATTTAGTTCAACAAGGCCAGGAGGGCGATTATTCACTCTTCCAGCAGCAGGTTATGCAACTCTCTGTATGGCATAGCGAATCATCAAAGTTGCATGATGTAACGCCAATGCGATTATCGACGCCACAGGCTGAACCTGCGCAGATTGCTGCGAATCAATTTAAACGCCAGTTAGCCGATCGTTGGCGGGTAACCAGTTATTCTGGCTTGCAGCAGTCGTATGGTGTATTGGGCGAGACGCCGCTAGTTGAAAGCTTAGTACCGGTGTTTGATGTTGAAGCGCGCGTTACAGACTCGGTTGATGGGCCGGATACTGACTTACAATTAGCGCCAGCACAAAGTACGTCATCGCCATTATCCATGCATGTTTTTCCAAAGGGTGCTCATGTCGGCACATTACTCCATAGTTTAATGGAAACCATCGATTTTACTCAGCCCGATAAAGAAAGTGTATTACCGCCATTATTGACTCGACTTAATCTTTCGGCAGACTGGTATGAGGTGCTGTCGTTTTGGCTGGATGACGTATTACACACGCCACTTTCTGACGATGGTTTGACCCTAAGTCAGATTTCTCATGATCAGAAATTAATTGAATTACAGTTTTATCTGCCTATCCGTCATTTACTCTCAGCAAAACAGCTGGATCAGTTATGTAAAACCTACGATCCTTTATCTCAGCAGTGCCGTCAACTGGACTTTGCTGATGTTGAGGGGATGCTGAAAGGATTTATCGATTTAGTCTTTGAGTGGCAGGGCCGCTTTTATATCTTAGATTATAAATCCAACTGGTTAGGTGACAACTTGGCAGCTTATTCACCCGATGCGATAAAACAGGCGATGTGTGAGCATCGTTATGATTTACAATATCAATTATATACATTAGCCCTGCATCGCTATTTACGCCAGCGTATTGCCGATTATGATTACGAGTGTCATTTTGGTGGCATCTATTATCTTTTCTTTCGCGGTATGACACCTTCATTACCACAAAATGGTCTTTTCTTTCACCGTCCCCAGATTAAATTTATAGAGTCGTTGGACCAACTTTTTGGAACGAGTCATTAATTTGATTTTTCATTTAATATCAATGTGTTACGTTTTTATTTGCGGATTTATCTACCTAGTTTATTTTTTCATCACTGTTTATATCAATTAATTTTTCGATTCTACTATTCAAAAATATTATTTTGTGGTAAAAAGTGGGATAAAGTGGTGAACCCATGCTTTACTCATGATAAGTAGGTTTGAAAGGAATTATGTTTAGAGGTACAACAACCATTAATCTCGATAATAAAGGACGTTTGGCTATCCCCACACGTCATCGGGATGCTTTGATGAGTGGTTTAGTTTGTACTATCGATCTCTATCAGTCTTGCCTGCTGCTCTATCCTTTGTCTGAATGGGAAATTATTGAGCAAAAACTTTCTGTTTTATCTTCGATGGATCCTATTGAACGACGTATCCAGCGTCTGTTGCTGGGTCATGCCTGTGAATGTCAAATGGATAATGCGGGCAGGATTCTTGTGCCCGCAACACTCAGGCAGCATGCCAAATTGAATAAAACGATCATGCTGGTTGGGCAGTTGAATAAATTTGAGCTTTGGGATGAAACGATGTGGTATCAACAGATTGAAGAAGATCTGCTGATTGTACCCGCCGATATGGAAAGATTATCGGATAAACTGAAAAATTTAGCTATTTAACTATATTAATATTAACTTGGAATTTGAATGACGTCATTTCAGCATATCACCGTTCTATTAAATGAAGCCGTTGATGCTTTAAATATTAAGCCGGCAGGTATTTATATCGATGCAACGTTTGGTCGAGGTGGGCATTCAAGACTGATTTTAAGTCGACTGGCAGCACAAGGTCGATTAATTGCTATCGATCGCGATCCCTTGGCAATGGCAGCGGCGCAGCAGATTACCGATCCTCGCTTTACCTTTGTACATGGGGCTTTTTCTCAAGTGCAATCTTATGTAGAGGAACTTGAGCTGATAGGCAAAATAGATGGGATTTTAATGGATTTAGGCGTCTCATCGCCACAGCTTGATGATGCGCAGCGTGGTTTCTCTTTTATGCGTGATGGACCGCTAGATATGCGGATGGATACGACTAAAGGTATGTCAGCTGGTGAGTGGCTTGGTCAGGTAAGTGAAGAGGATTTAGCTTGGGTACTAAAAACCTTTGGTGAAGAGCGTTTTGCTAAACGCATAGCCCGTGCGATTGTGGAACAAAATCGTCTTGCGCTAATGACCCGCACACATGAGTTAGCACAGTTGATAGAGAAAGTCATGCCCAGAAAGGAGCGGCATAAACACCCAGCTACGCGAACATTTCAGGCTATTCGAATTTATATCAATAGTGAGCTTGAAGAGGTCGCTCAGGCATTAGCCGCCAGTGAAATGATTTTGGCCCAACAGGGTCGGTTATCGGTGATTAGCTTTCACTCTTTAGAAGATCGTATTGTTAAACAGTTTATTGCCAAACAGAGTAAAGGGCCGGATGTACCGGCAGGTTTACCTTTAACCGAAGCTCAGCTGAGTCAATATGGTGCGAAGATTTTTAAATCATTAGGTAAAGTCAAACCATCACTGGCAGAAGTCGACGCTAATCCACGTTCCCGAAGTGCCATTTTACGTATCGCTGAGAGACTTTAAGTACAAATGAACGTCAAAAAACAACGCAGTCACAGTTTAATTTATCATATTCTTGAAGATCTCTTTCAACACTATAAATTGCCGCTGTTTTTGGTTGTGTTGATTATTATCTCTGCATCGGCAGTATTAGTGGTGACACAAAAAACCCGTTTGCTGATCAATGAACGTGAACAACTATTATTAGAGCGTAATGTACTCGAAAATGAGTGGCGTAATCTAACCCTAGAAGAAAATGTATTGGCTGATCAAAAACGGATTGAGCGTCAGGCCATTAATCAATTAAAAATGCAATATGTGACCGGTAAAACAGAAACGGTCATTGTACTTAAGAAGAAGTCTTAAATAACCAATGAAACCGATATCCGATAAGAAATATAAACGACAAGAAAAGAAAAGCTTCTTTGCAAAATGGCGCTTTTTTATCGTTTATGGTCTGATTTTTATCGCAGTCATCGGACTGGTCGTACATTTAGTGATTTTGCAGGTATTTGCGCCTGAGAAGCTGATTAAAGAGGGTGATAAACGCTCTATTCGTCATCAGGAAATTACCATGCCAAGAGGCACCATCACGGATCGTTCGGGACGTATTTTAGCCGTGAGTATCGGCATGCAAGATGTGTGGGCCGATCCGAAAATTATTAATCAACAAAACGGCGTTGATGTGAACGATACTCGTTGGCGTGCATTAGCCGATGGTTTAGCCATACCAGTGACCGATTTAGCTAAAAAACTCAATGGTAACAGTTCGCGATTTGTTTATTTATCGCGCCAAATTACCACCGAAGTCGCGGATTATATTCGCCATCTAAAACTACCTGGTATCTATTTTGAGCCTTCATCGAAAAGATATTATCCCGCGGGTGAACAACTTGCGCAGTTAGTCGGTTTTACCGATATTGATGGTAATGGCGCGGAAGGTGTTGAGCGCAGTTTTAATAGCTGGTTAACCGGTGAATCTGGCCTAAGAACGATCAGACGAGATCGCTTTGGCCGTGTGATTGAAGATATCAATTCGGTTGCCGGAGAAGTTGCTCAGGATGTGGTACTAAGTATCGATGAACGGCTTCAAAACTTAGTTTTCAAAGAGCTCAGTCTGGCGGTGGAGTTCAATAAAGCGGTATCAGGTACAGCCGTATTGGTTGATATCAAAACCGGTGAAGTGCTAGCGATGGCAACAAGCCCCTCCTATAATCCCAACAACCGCACCGATTTTCAGCGTGATCTATTAAGAAACCGCGCCGTGACCGATGCCTTTGAACCGGGTTCAACGGTCAAACCGTTAGTGGTGATGGCCGCCTTAGAAAATAATATTGTGACGCCAACAACAATCATTGATACCCGACCATTTTATGTTAACCGATTCGAAGTGAAGGATGTTTCTCCACAGCGCGAGTTATCGATACAAGGTATTTTACAAAAGTCCAGTAATGTTGGCGTGAGTCGATTGGCACTACAGATGGACCCAGCTAAAGTGGTCGAGTTTTATTCAAGGTTTGGTTTAGGTCAACCCACCAATTTGGGCTTAGGCGGTGAAACCAAAGGGACGATTTCAGCGAATCGTAAACACTGGTCAGACATTGAACGCGCAACTTATGCGTTTGGTTATGGCTTGATGGTGACCCCATTACAGTTAGCACGTGCTTATGCCACGATTGGTAGTTATGGTATTTATAAGCCTGTTTCGATATTACGTGTCGATGATCCCGTGAAAGGGACGCGCGTGGTGCAAGAAAGTATCGCTAAAACTGTCGTACAAATGATGAAAACGATTGCAGAAACCGGAGGCGGTATTCGAGCTGCTGTGCCTGGTTATAGCGTGGCAATTAAAACCGGTACGGCCAAAAAAGTCGGCAGTTCGGGTAAGTATATTAATGAATATATTGCTTATACCGGTGGGATTGCACCGGCCACAGCACCAAAATACTCGCTAGTTGTGATTATCGATAATCCTAAAGCCGGTCAATATTATGGTGGCTCGGTATCCGCGCCGGTTTTTAGCCGGATTATGGGGGGGGTACTGAGAACTATGAATATCGAGCCTGATAAACCGATTGAGAATTCTCCGGTGATGAATTAAATAGAATCAAGGTTGAAAAAACAGTATGAAGCATGGCCATTTACAAGCACTCTTTACCTATTTGGGTCTCAATATACAAGAGATAGCCGATAATGTGCTGGTATTACCAATAAATAATTTAATTATCGACAGCCGTAAGATTCAGCTGAATGATATTTTTATTGCTTTGAAAGGCCATCATGTTGATGGCCGAAATTATATTGATCAAGCGGTATTATCCGGCGCTGTCGCCGTATTATGTGAGTCTGACTCACCACAACAAGATAAACAGATTCGTTTTTATCACAGTGCACAAAATCAATGCGTACCCGTGGTTTATCTTGCTCAGCTGAGTGAACGATTATCCGCTATCGCGGGCTTTTTTTATCAGCAGCCTTCAAAGCAGATGACCTTAGTCGGTGTGACCGGCACCAATGGCAAAACCACTATTACACAATTATTAGCGCAATATGTTCAGCTGTTAGGTGAGAAAAGTGCCGTAATGGGGACGATTGGTAACGGCCTCTATGGGCAGTTAACACCGTCGCAAAATACCACCATGTCAGCGGTTGAGGTTCAGGCAACTTTAGCCAGCTTTGTTGCGCAGCAGGTGCAGTTTACGGCGATGGAGGTTTCATCTCACGGTTTGGTTGAGCATCGCGTCGCGGGTCTCTATTTTTCGGCAACCATATTTTCTAATTTGAGCCGTGATCATTTAGATTATCACGGCAGCATGGAAGCTTATGCGCAGGCGAAATGGTCGCTATTTGATCCGCAGCATGCAGCAGTTGCGCAAGGTGGCATTGCGGTGATTAATGCTGATGATGAAGTTGGCCGACAGTGGTTATTGCAGTGCCCGGATAGTGTTGCTTTTTCAGTCAATTCCGAAAATTATTCGTTCATCAAGACCTGTGCCTATTATATGCTGGCTTCGCAGATCAGCTACCATAATGATGGCCTCTCGCTGATGATTGACTCAAGTTGGGGACAGGCGCAATTAGAGACTCAGCTGATTGGTCAGTTTAATGTCCAAAATTTATTAGCGGTACTTGGCACACTGTTAGCACTGGGCTATCCGCTCAATCAACTTGTTGCACAAGCTCAATATTTGCGTCCAGTACAGGGCCGCATGGAGATGTTTGTGGCGGCACAAAAGCCTTTGATGATTGTTGATTATGCCCATACGCCAGATGCTTTAATGAAAGCGCTTGAGGCAGCACGTCTGCACTGCCAAGGTAAACTCTGGGTGATTTTTGGCTGCGGTGGTGATCGTGACCGCGGTAAACGGCCGTTAATGGCGAGAGTGGCGCAAGATTATGCCGATAATGTGATGATTACTAGCGATAACCCGCGCACCGAGAACGAACAACAGATTATCGATGATATTGCACAAGGTCTGCTAGATAACAAGTCAGTATGGATAGAACTCGATCGGGAAAAGGCGATTGCCCAAGTGTTCGCCTTGGCACAGCATGACGATACTATTTTAGTGGCCGGAAAGGGTCATGAAGATTACCAAATTATCGGTGATCAGAAACGATATTATTCAGATCGGCAGACCGTGGCTAATTTATTAGGAGTGATACAATGATTGCGTTATCAATTCAGCAACTCGCTGAGATTCTTCACGCTACATTGGTTGGCGTCATAGATCCGGCTATGATGGTACGAGATGTGTCGACGGATACGCGTAAAATTGTGCCGCAATCAGTCTTTTTTGCCTTAACCGGTGAACGTTTTGATGGACATAATTATGTTGAACAAGCCATCGATAGTGGTGCCAGTGTTGCTGTGGTCAGTCGTCGCATCGCCAATGGGCTCCCCCAGTTAGTGGTAAATGATGTGTTGAAAGCGTTAGGTCAATTCGCGCATTGGAACCGCCGACAAGTTAATACGCGGGTGGTTGCTTTAACCGGTTCAAGCGGTAAAACCTCGGTTAAAGAGATGACGGCGGCTATTTTAAAAAATCTCGGACAAACGCGTTATACTCAAGGCAATTTAAATAATGATATCGGCGTACCGTTAACCTTGTTAGCTCTGCAACCTGATGATAAATATGCAGTTATTGAACTGGGTGCCAATCATATTGGCGAAATTGCTTATACGACAGAACTAACGGGCTCGGAAAGTGTCTTAGTAAATAATATTGCCGCGGCTCATCTGGAGGGATTTGGATCACTCGCTGGGGTGGCAAAAGCGAAAGGTGAGATATTCATAGGATTACCTGCATCAGGCGGTAAGGCCTTGCTTAATTATGACAGTTATTCGCCAGAATGGTTAGCCGGGCTGAAACAGCATCAGGTCTATTTTTTCTCATTGCAGTCAGATCAAGCCGACTATTTTGCCAGTGATATTGTTGAATCAGGCTCGCAAACGACTTTTACTCTGCATACGCCTGAGACGCATTTTTTAGTGCGATTGCCGTTAATTGGTCGGCATAATGTGAGTAATGCTATCGCGGCAGCCGCGCTGGCGATGTCGGTTGGCGCGACCGTTAATCAGGTTGTCGAGGGGTTATCACATTTGACGCCAGTCAAAGGGCGCCTGTTTCCGATTATCTTAAATCAGTCACAGCGAATTTTTGATGACACCTATAATGCCAATGTCGGATCAATGTCAGCCGCGATTAACGTGCTGGCTGATCAGCCCGGCTACCGCATTTTTGTGGTTGGCGATATGGGCGAACTGGGACAGGATGCGGTCGCTTGCCATCAGCAGATTGGTGAACTGGCGAAAGCAGCAGGGATTGACTTAGTCTTGAGTTTTGGTCATTTGAGTCAACATATCAGTGCCGCAACGGCCGAGGGTCAACATTTTACCGATAAAGCGGCGCTGGTTGAAATATTAAAAACAATGATTAAAATACATCCCTCGCTGACGATTTTAGTGAAAGGTTCGCGAAGCATGCGGATGGAACAAGTGATAGAGCCATTAATCAAACATGAGTAAGATAACAATGATGATGATACAAGGATTTACCCTATGTTACTTTGGTTAGCAGAATATTTAGTCAAACACTTTACCTTTTTTAATGTATTTACCTATTCAACGGTGCGTTCGATTTGTGCGCTATTAACCGCGCTCTTTATTTCTCTAGCGATGGGGCAAAAAGTGATTGATTGGTTGCAAAAATTACAAATTGGTCAGGTCGTTCGTCATGATGGTCCAGAATCCCATTTAAGTAAACGTGGTACGCCAACTATGGGCGGTACGCTGATTGTTGCGTCGATTACGATTTCGGTTATTTTATGGGCTAACTTGTTAAATCCTTACGTCTGGATTTCTCTCTTTGTACTGATTGGTTATGCGATTGTTGGTTTTGCCGATGACTATTTGAAAGTGATCCGTAAAAATACCCATGGTTTGATTGCTCGCTGGAAATATTTTTGGCAATCGGTGATAGCCCTAATTGCCGCATTTGTGCTATATGCCTATGGTAAAGATACTGGCGTCACGCTATTAGTGGTGCCCTTTTTCAAAGATGTCATGCCGCAATTAGGTCTGTTATTTATCCTACTGGCCTATTTTGTCATTGTGGGTGCCGGTAATGCGGTGAATTTAACGGATGGTCTGGATGGATTAGCCATTATGCCAACGGTTTTGGTCGCGGGTGGATTAGCCTTAGTGGCCTGGGCGACCGGCAATGTTAATTTTGCTGAATATTTGCATATTCCCTATATTAAATATAGTAGTGAGTTGATGATTGTCTGTACCGCGATTGTTGGTGCTGGATTGGGCTTTTTATGGTTTAACACTTATCCTGCAATGGTTTTTATGGGGGATGTGGGTTCGCTAGCGCTCGGCGGGGTGTTAGGTATTATTGCAGTATTATTACGCCAAGAGTTCTTACTGTTGATTATGGGCGGGATTTTTGTGATTGAAACTTTATCGGTGATACTACAGGTCGGTTCTTATAAGCTAAGAGGTAAACGTATTTTTCGGATGGCGCCAATTCATCATCATTATGAGTTGAAAGGTTGGCCAGAACCTCGCGTTATTGTTAGATTTTGGATTGTATCATTGATGTTAGTGATGATCGGTTTATTAACGCTGAAATTGCGTTAATAGTGCTCACAAAGAGGCGAGTGACATGAATTATCAAGATAAAAATGTTGTTATTGTTGGGTTAGGTATAACCGGATTATCCTGTGTAAATTATTTTTTATCTAAAGGCGTTGTGCCACGTGTCATTGATACCCGAAGCCAACCACCAGAACTTGATAATTTAGATAAACGGATACAATACCATGTGGGGAGCTTGCTCAAAGAGTGGTTACTGGCGGCTGATTTAATTGTCGTCAGCCCGGGTATTGCCTTATCAACACCGGAATTAAAAGCCGCGGCAGAGAAGGGTATTGAGATTATTGGTGACATTGAGCTGTTTTGCCGGGAAGTGAATCAGTCACCCGATAAAAAAGTGGTGGCTATTACTGGCGCTAACGGTAAAACCACCGTCACGACACTGGTCGGTGAGATATTGACAGCGGCTGGTGTTAAGGTGGGTATTGGCGGTAATATCGGTTTACCCGCCTTATCTTTACTGGAACAGGACAATGATTTTTATGTTCTGGAGTTATCGAGCTTTCAGCTAGAAACCACCTACAGTTTGCAGGCTAATATTGCCACAATTCTAAATATTACTGAAGATCATATGGACCGCTATCCGGGCGGGATGCCGGAGTATATTCAAGCCAAACAGCGCATTTATCATCATGCACAAGTCTGTATTGTCAATTGTGATGATGCGTTAACGCTGCCTAATGGACGTTATAGTGATCGCTGTATTGAGTTTGGTGCCAGCCAGGGCGATTATACTTTAGATAAAAATCGGGAAAACTTTTTGATTCAAGGGGTGCCGGTTTTAAATACGTCATTGATGAAATTAGTCGGTTTACATAATTATACCAATGCACTGGTCGCTTTGGCGATTGCGGATAAATTAGCGATCACGCGTAATGTCAGTTTATCGGTCATTCGCGCTTTTAATGGCTTACCCCATCGTTTTGAGCTGGTTCATGAGTTTAAGGGCGTACGCTGGATTAATGACTCTAAAGCGACCAATGTTGGCAGTACTGAAACGGCGTTAAACAGTCTGGTGTGTAAAGGTCATCTCTATTTACTACTTGGCGGTGACGGTAAAGCGGCTGATTTTTCACGTTTGATCCCTTATCTACAAGGCAATAATATCTCTGTTTTTGCGTTTGGTCGTGATCGTCAATTGCTGACTAGTTTACGACCTTCGATATCAACCCAAACCACAACCATGGAACAGGCGATGCGCCAAATTGCTGAAAAAGTGCAAGCCAATGATGTGGTGTTACTATCGCCAGCTTGTGCCAGCTTGGATCAATTTAAAAATTATATGGATCGGGGCAATCAATTTAGAGTGCTGGCTCAGGAGCTCGGTGTATGAAATGGTTTGTCATCAGAAAATCGATAGACTGCACCACCAAACATTACGATAGTAGTTTGCTTTGGTGCGTCTTAGGATTAATGATGATTGGTATCATCATGGTGACGTCGGCGTCTATGCCAATTTTGGATAGTCATCCTTTTGCTTATACCCAAAAAGAGCTGGTTCACTTATCGCTTTGCTTTATGTTGATGCTATTGGTGATGAGCATTCCGATGCAGCGATGGCAGCAGTGTAGTAGTATTTTATTATTAGTGACTATTGTTTTATTAGTGGCGGTTCTGTTTGTGGGGTCAACGATTAAAGGCGCAGCGCGTTGGCTACCATTAGGCGTCTTCAACTTCCAGCCTGCAGAGCTGTCTAAATTAGCACTGTTTAGCTATTTAGCCAGTTATTTAACCCGTAAATCCGCTGAAGTTCAGCGGAGTTTTTGGGGCTTTTTTAAACCGATGACGGTAATGTTAGTCTTATCTTTACTGTTGTTGAAACAACCTGATTTGGGCACCGTAATAGTCCTGTTTGTTGTGACATTAGGGATCTTATTTATTGCTGGTGCACGTTTGTGGCAATTTATTGCGATTGTTTTAACCGGACTGTTCTCGGTTATTCTGCTGATTTTATTTGAACCTTACCGAATTAAACGAGTAACCACCTTTTTAGAGCCTTGGCAAGATCCTACTGGCGCCGGTTATCAATTAACCAGCTCATTAATGGCAATAGGTAATGGCGGACTGTTTGGCCAGGGATTGGGTAACTCAGTGCGAAAACTCGGCTATCTTCCTGAAGCCCATACCGATTTTATCTTTTCTATCATTGCTGAAGAACTCGGTTTTATCGGTGTGGTACTGATTCTCATTTTATTGCTATTTTTAGCTATCAAAGCCATGTCGATTGGTTATCGGGCACTACAGGCAGGTATGCAGTTTTCTGGCTATTTTGCTTGCCAAATTGGTATTTGGTTTGGCTTTCAAACCTTTGTTAATGTGGGGGTGACATCGGGTATGTTACCTACCAAAGGATTAACCTTACCCTTTATCAGTTATGGTGGCTCAAGTTTATTGATTATGAGCGTTGCGGTCGCTATCTTATTGAGAATCGATTTTGAATATCGCCAGTTGAAAACGCAAGCGCGTGCAAGGAGTGCATAATGTCTGAGCAATCAGAGAATTCTATTTTGCAGTCGAAAAAATTATTGGTCATGGCAGGCGGCACCGGCGGTCATGTTTTTCCGGCACTGGCGGTGGCGCAGCTGCTGATTAAACAGGGCTGGCAGGTTCGCTGGTTAGGTACGGCTGATCGTATGGAGGCGCAATTAGTCCCTCAGTACGGTATTGAGATTGATTTCATTAAAATATCGGGATTAAGAGGCAAAGGTCTAAAAGCGCTATTAATGGCACCAATCAATATCTTTAAAGCGGTTTGTCAGGCGCGAAAAATGATTAAGGCCTATAACCCTGACGTGGTACTGGGAATGGGCGGTTATGTTTCTGGTCCTGGCGGTCTGGCCGCTAGGCTGTGTGGCGTGCCGATCGTTTTACATGAACAAAATGGTATTGCCGGTTTAACTAATAAATGGCTCGCTAAATTTGCAACCAAAGTATTACAAGCGTTTCCCTCGGCCTTCAAAGATGCGCAAGTAGTCGGTAACCCAGTTAGATCTGATGTAATTGCTTTACCTCAGCCGGCAGTGCGTTTTCGTGATAGAGAAGGCCCAATTCGCGTGCTGGTGATGGGTGGAAGTCAGGGCGCTCAAGTACTGAATACCGTGATGCCGACAGTCTTTACCCAGTTATCCAATCAGATCGTCATTTGGCATCAAACCGGTAAAGGGGCGCAGCAGAAAGTCTTAGCGGCCTATGCGCAGGCTGACCTAATGGGTAGCCAAGTCACCGAGTTTATTGATGATGTAGCGGGCGCTTATGGCTGGGCCGATGTGATTGTTTGTCGTAGTGGTGCTCTAACGGTGAGTGAAATTGAAGCTGCCGGCGTTGCGGCGATTTTTGTCCCTTTTATGCATAAAGACCGTCAGCAATATTGGAATGCGATGCCACTACAAGATGCCAAAGCGGCAGAAATTATTGAACAACCTGATTTCACGGTTGAAAAAGTGGTCAATTTATTACAAAAATGGGATCGCGATATCCTATTAAGTATGGCTGAGAAAGCGCGTGCTTTAGCCATTATCGACGCAACTGAGCGAGTTGCTGACGTAATTAAACAAGTCACTAAACAAGTCGCTAAATAAGTAGTCGACAACAGGATATCGGCTATTTGATACATTGATTTGAGATGAGAAAATAACGTGAAGACGATTAAGTTAGAAGAGTTGCGTATGATCATTCCTGAAATGAAAAGAGTTAAACATATTCATTTCGTTGGGATTGGTGGCGCCGGTATGGGCGGTATTGCCGAAGTATTAGTTAATGAGGGCTATATGATCAGCGGTTCGGATATTGCCGATAATACCGTGATAGACCATTTACGTTCACTGGGCATCATCGTGACGATTGGCCACCACGCCGACAATATTGTTGGTGCGAGTGTGGTGGTGATATCCAGCGCCATTCCTGATGAGAATGAAGAAGTGGTTGCTGCCAGAGAGGCCCGTATTCCGGTTATTCAGCGCGCTGAGATGTTAGCAGAATTAATGCGTTTTCGTTATGGTATTGCTGTTGCAGGAACCCATGGCAAAACCACAACCACCGCGATGGTCACGTCCATTTATGCGGAAGCGAATTTAGATCCAACTTTTGTCAATGGTGGCCTGGTCAAAGCTGCCGGTACGCATGCCAGATTAGGCAGTAGCCGATATTTTATCGCCGAAGCAGATGAGAGTGATGCCTCATTCTTACATTTGCAGCCGATGGTGTCGATTGTCACCAATATCGAAGCCGATCATATGGACACCTATCAAGGTAATATTGAGAATTTAAAGCGAACTTTTATTAATTTCTTACGCAACTTACCTTTTTATGGTCTAGCCATAATGTGTATTGATGATAATATCAACCGCGATTTATTACCGATCGTTGGCCGTAAGATTATCACTTACGGTTTTAGTGATGATGCTGATGTAAGAATCAGCGATTTCTATCAAGAGAAATCGACCAGTTTCTTTACTGTGCATCGACCAGCGCTGCAACCTTTAAAGGTTGAGCTCAATGCACCTGGCCGTCATAATGCCCTAAATGCGACAGCCGCGATTGTTGCTGCCACAGAAGATGGCATTGAAGATGATTTTATTTTAGCTGCTTTAGCTAAATTTGCCGGTACAGGCCGCCGCTTTGATTTTATGGGTAACTATGTCCATCCAGAGGGTGGTGATGTGATGTTAGTTGATGACTATGGCCATCATCCCAGTGAAGTTGATGTCACCATCAAGGCGGCCAGAGATGGCTGGCCTGAGCGCCGGTTAGTGATGCTGTTTCAGCCGCATCGTTATAGCCGCACCCGCGATTTGTATGATGATTTCGCAAATGTGTTATCTCAGGTCGATGCCTTAATTATGTTAGATGTCTATCCGGCGGGTGAAAAACCGATTGCTGGTGCAGATAGTCGTTCGCTTTGCCGAACCATTCGTAATCGTGGTAAAGTTGATCCCATTTATGTGTCAAGTCTGGATAAAATACCGCAGGTGTTATCTGAAATTTTACGTGGTGGAGATTTATTGTTAACGCAAGGGGCAGGTAGCGTCGGACGCGTTGCGCGTCACCTTGCGGAAATTAAGCTTTTTTCTGAGTAGTGATTGAGGTTTTTTTATGTCAGACAAAGTCGCAGTATTATTAGGTGGCACTTCAGCTGAGCGTGATGTGTCACTAAACTCGGGTAAAACCGTATTAGAAGCGTTAATTGCCAGTGGCATTAATGCGGTGGGTATCGATCCAAAAAATTATGCATTGACCCAATTAAAAGAAGATGGATTTACCCGTGTTTTTATCAGTTTACATGGACGCGGTGGTGAAGATGGTATTGTGCAGGGATTACTCGAATATTTAGATCTCCCTTATACCGGTAGTGATGTGCTCTCCTCGGCGTTAACCATGGATAAACTGAAAACCAAACAAGTTTGGCAATCATCAGGATTACCGGTCACCGATTATGTGGTTGTCACCAAGCACTGCGTAGTGGCTGTCGATGATATCATCAGCAAAGTGGGATTACCGCTGATTGTTAAACCGATTCATGAAGGTTCAAGCGTCGGTATGAGTAAGGTTTTTGAGGCCGCTGCGCTGATGCCAGCGCTCAATGAAGCGTTTAAATTTGATGATACGGTGTTAGTGGAAACCTGTTTAACCGGCCCTGAGTTTACGGTCGGTATTGTCGGCGAGCAGGTGTTACCGTCAGTGCGGATTGTGCCGCAAACAGCTTTTTATGATTATCAAGCAAAATATGATTCAGATGAAACCCGTTATTTTTGTCCGGGCGGCTTATCTCAAACGCAAGAAGATGCTTTAAAAGCGCTAGCTTTGAAAGCTTATCAGGCCGTAGGCTGTTCAGGCTGGGGACGTGTGGATATCATGCTCGATGGTGATGGCAATCCTTATTTACTCGAAGTCAATACCGCGCCTGGTATGACTAGCCATAGTCTGGTTCCGATGGCGGCAAAACAGCATGGCTGGCCTATTAATGAGTTGGTTTGCCGCATTTTAGCGCTGGCTGATTAAGCGCAATATAGATGAAACAATGAAAAAAGTACGTCAGGCCGCACCGAAAAAGGTGATTAACAAGAAAAAGCGTCGCTGGCTGTTTCAGAGTACTGAACAGATTGTCGGTTTTTTCTTTTTCCTGTTTGTCATCGCAACGACAGTCTGGGTTGTTGATAGCTTAGTGCGTTGGTTAGATAATCCTGAGCAAGCGGTGTTGTCACAGCTAACGATTACCGGCGATCGCCAGTTTACCCGTGATCAGGATATTCGCGAGGCAATATTATCGTTAGGGTTGCCGGATACTTTTGTTGGACAAGATGTTGATGTTATTCAGCAAGAAGTGTTAAGGTTACCCTGGATTAAACAGGTGAGTGTACGAAAGCAGTGGCCGGATAAACTGATTGTGAATATACTCGAGTACCATCCGATCGCCCACTGGAACGACGCTTTTTTATTGGATGAACAAGGAACGGTATTTAGTTTACCGCCTGATCGGCTCTCACAACAGGATTTGCCTTTACTCTATGGCCCTGAAAATAAAGAGCCGAGTGTGCTTGAGATGTATCAACATTTTTCAACTTTAATGGCACAAATGCGTAACGACCAGGACCAAGTTAAACTGGTGATGACCTCGATTAGCGTGAACGAGCGTTATTCATGGTCGGCTAAAATAAAACCTTGTATAAAAACAACGAATAAAGAACAGGGTTTGCTTTGTATGGATAATCAAAATATCGATATTATAATCGGCAGAAAAAAACTTGATGACCGTTTAAAACGCTTTATGATGATATATCCAGAAATTCAGGCACAAACCACCGCGGATGAGCGTATTCATATTGTTGATTTGCGTTATGATAATGGCGCGGCAGTAGAACGATCAACAGTGATTAATAAATAAGCAGTGAGGATTAAAGGCTAAAAGCATGAAGTTAACAGAAAGGAAGCTCGTCGTAGGACTCGAAGTCGGCACGTCAAAAGTATTGGCGTTAGTCGGTGAAATTTTACCGGATGGTATTGTTAATGTCATTGGTGTTGGCCACTGTCCATCAAAAGGTGTCGATAAAGGCGGCGTGAATGATTTAGAATCGGTGGTCAAATCGATTCAGCGTGCCGTTGATCAGGCTGAATTAATGGCTGATTGTCAAATTTCATCGGTCTATTTGTCACTGTCAGGCAAACATATTCGTTGCCAAAATGAGATTGGTATGGTGCCGATTTCTGACGAAGAAGTGACGCAAGATGATGTCGACAATGTGATTCATACCGCAAAATCGGTCAGAGTATTAGATGAACATCGGATTTTACACGTGATACCGCAAGAGTACTCGATTGATTTACAAGAGGGCATTAAAAACCCGATTGGTTTATCTGGGGTCAGAATGAAAGCTAAAGTGCATCTGATTACCTGTCACAATGATATGGCTAAAAATATCGTTAAAGCTGTCGAACGTTGTCATTTAAAAGTCGATCAGTTGATCTTTTCTGGTTTAGCCTCGAGTTATGCGGTATTAACCGAAGATGAAAAAGAGCTCGGTGCCTGTGTGGTTGATATCGGTGGGGGAACTATGGATATCTCGGTCTATACCGGCGGTGCTTTACGTCATTCGGCCGTGATTCCTTATGCAGGTAATGTGGTGACCAGCGATATTGCTTATGCTTTTGGTACGCCACCAATGGATGCGGAAAATATCAAAATTCGTTATGGCTGTGCGATCGGTGCTTTAGTCGGTAAAGATGATTTCATTGATGTACCAAGTGTTGGTGGTCGTCCGTCAAGACGACTACAGCAACAAACCTTAGCTGATGTGATTGAACCGCGCTATACCGAATTATTGAATCTGGTCAATAAAGAGATTCATACCTTACAAGAGATACTGAAACAACAAAATGTCAAACATCAGCTGGCTGCCGGTATTGTATTAACCGGTGGATCAGCACAAATTAAAGGTTTAGTGGAGTGTGCTGAGCGCGTTTTCCAGACACAAGTTCGTGTTGGTGAACCGCTGAACATCTCAGGCTTAACTGATTATGTGCAAAAACCTTACTGCTCAACAGCGGTCGGGCTTTTACATTACGGTAAAACCAGAATTTTAGCCGATGATTCCGAAGGCAAAAATAAAAAGTCAGTGACAGGAATTTTTAAGCGCGCAACAGGCTGGTTTAAAAAAGAATTTTAATATAAAACGTGACAATTATATACGTGACATTGTACAAGCATGATTGTACAATATTAGCAAAGCGTGATGTAAAGCGTAAAATTGGAGAAGGATTATGTTTGAACCTATGGTAGCAACTAACGAACCGGTAATTAAAGTTATCGGCGTCGGTGGTGGTGGCGGAAATGCGGTTGAGTATATGGTAGTTGAGCACATTGAAGGTGTTGAATTCTTTGCTGCCAATACTGATGCTCAAGCATTAAGAAAATCAAAGGTAGGTCAAACCATTCAGATTGGTAGTAGTATTACTAAAGGTTTAGGTGCAGGAGCGAATCCTGAAGTTGGTCGTACTTCAGCAGAAGAAGACAGAGAAAGTATTCGTAATGCACTTGAAGGTGCTGATATGGTCTTTATCGCCGCCGGTATGGGTGGCGGAACCGGAACAGGTGCGGCGCCTGTTGTGGCTGAAATTGCAAAAGAGTTAGGTATCTTAACGGTGGCCGTTGTGACTAAACCGTTTAGTTTTGAAGGTAAAAAGCGAATGGCTTTTGCCGAGCAAGGTATTGCTGAACTTGCCCAGCATGTTGACTCATTAATTACCATCCCAAATGATAAACTACTCAAAGTATTGGGCCGTGGCGTGACGTTATTAAATGCGTTCTCAGCTGCCAATGGTGTCTTAATGGGCGCAGTACAAGGGATTGCAGAATTGATTACCCGTCCAGGTTTAATCAATGTGGACTTTGCCGATGTGCGTACCGTGATGTCAGAGATGGGTTATGCCATGATGGGATCGGGTAAAGCAACGGGTGATAATCGTGCTGAAGAAGCCGCTGAGATGGCGATTTCTAGTCCATTACTAGAAGATATTGATCTTTCTGGTGCCAGAGGCGTGTTAGTCAACGTGAGTGCTGGTTTAGATTTAAGCTTAGAAGAGTTTGAAACTGTCGGTAATACCGTCAAAGCGTTTGCATCTGATAATGCGACGGTTGTGATTGGTACAACGCTGGATCCGGAAATGTCTGATGAAATTCGGGTCACTGTTGTCGCGACGGGTGTGGGTATGGATAAACGTCCTGATGTGAAAGTGGTCTCTTCATTAGCTTCGCGTACAGCGGCACCTGTTGAGTCGCCACGTTATCAGCCGGCTGTTGCGGCGACAACGCCAGTCCATCAAGAAGTGAGACCTGCACAAGTGGTTAATGATCAACCTGCTGCTGCGCCAGTGAGTAAAGAAGATTATTTAGATATTCCTGCCTTTTTACGTAAACAGGCAGATTAATTGAACGCTTTATCAAAAATTGAGTCTTAATAAATATAAAGTATAAAGATGTTAGGGTAGTTAAGGTAGTGAGGGAATTATGGTAAAACAAAGAACACTAAAACGTACGATACAGACAACGGGTGTTGGTTTACATACAGGTAAAAAAGTGACGCTTATTTTAAGACCTGTGGCAGAAAATACCGGAGTTATTTATCGTCGTACGGACCTCAATCCGCCGGTAGATTTTCCTGTTGATGCCAAATCAGTTCGCGATACGATGCTCTGTACTTGTCTGGTGAATGAAGCTAACGTACGTATTTCAACCGTTGAACATATCAATGCGGCTTTAGCGGCACTGGGTATCGATAATATTATTATCGAAGTTGATGCGCCAGAGATTCCGATTATGGATGGTAGTGCGAGTCCATTTATCTATTTACTGCTTGATGCCGGCATTGAAGAGCTCAATGCGCCGAAAAAATTTATTCGTGTCAAAGAGACGATCCGTGTTGAAAAAGACGACAAATGGGCGGAGATTAAGCCTTACAACGGATTTAAACTTGATTTCACGATTGATTTTAATCATCCGGCCATTGATGCTAGCTCGCAGCGTTATCAGTTAGATTTTTCTGCTGATGCTTTTATGCGTGAAATCAGCCGCGCGAGAACCTTTGGTTTTATGCGTGATATCGAATACTTACAATCACAAGGTTTATGTCTTGGTGGTAGTTTAGATTGTGCGATTGTGGTTGATGATTATCGTGTGTTAAATGAAGATGGTTTGCGTTTTGAAGACGAGTTTGTGCGTCATAAAATGCTGGATACCATCGGTGATTTATATATGTGTGGACACAACATTATTGGTGAAGTCACCGCTTATAAATCAGGCCACGCCTTAAACAATCAATTACTGCAAGCACTGCTGGCTAACCAACATGCATGGGAATTTGTGACCTTTGAAGATGAACAAAGTGTACCGTTAGCTTTAGGAACAAAAAGCTTAGTTCATGCTTAATTGAGTTTTAAGTTTTTCTCTGAAACGCTTTCATCTGCTCAGATGTGAGCGTTTTTGTTTTTCTACTTCTAAGCGGATTATCTCACTATGAAAAACAGCCATTTTTTTGCCCATTTATCTCGTCTTAAACTGATTAGCCGCTGGCCACTAATGCGTAATGTACGAACCGAGAATGTGTCCGAGCATAGCTTGCAAGTCGCTTTTGTCGCTCATGCCTTAGCCGTGATTAAAAATAAGAAGTTTGCCGGTCAGGTTGATGTGCAGCGGGTTGCGTTGCTGGCCATGTATCACGACGCTTCGGAAGTGCTTACCGGAGATATGCCAACGCCAACCAAATATTACAATCCACAAATTACCCATGAATATAAGAAAATCGAGAAAATCGCCCAGCAAAAATTGATTGATATGCTGCCTGATGAGCTACGCGATGATTTCCGGCCTTATATTGATGATGACTATTACAGTGACGATGAAAAGCATTTGGTTAAACAAGCGGATGCTTTATGTGCTTATCTTAAAACGATTGAAGAGATGAGTGCTGGTAACAATGAGTTTAAACTGGCCGAACAGCGTCTGAAGAAAACTCTCTCGGAACGCAATAGTCCAGAAATGGACTATTTTATGCACGTGTTTGTGCCAAGTTTTAGTCTGTCGCTGGATGAAATCACCTTACCGTAATTGCCGCTTTATTTGTTGATGATTGGTATGATTTTAGCCGGGACTCATATCATACTAAGCTGTTTATTCTGTGACCCATTCTCGAAAATTATCACCGCTGATCAAGCCTTGACTTAAATAAAGGGTTGCATATTTAGCCATCCTGTATATAATCACAGTTATCTGTATAAATAGACAGGATTCAAAGATGAAAGCCTTAACTGCACGCCAACAGCAGATCTATGATCTGATTAAATTGCATATTGCTAAAACCGGTATGCCACCAACACGGGTCGAAATTGCCAATCAACTCGGTTTTCGTTCAGCTAATGCTGCCGAAGAGCATCTCAAAGCCTTAGCCCGTAAAGGTGCTATCGAGATGATCGCCGGATCCTCCAGAGGGATTCGTCTGCTATTAGAAAGTGATGAAGCGATGGAGGGCTTACCGTTAATTGGCCGTGTCGCCGCAGGATCGCCGATTTTAGCCCAAGAGCACATTGAAAGTCATTATCAGGTCGATCCGGTGCTGTTTAAACCGAGTGCTGACTTTTTACTGCGCGTTAGCGGTATGTCAATGAAAAATATTGGTATTTTAGATGGTGACTTACTTGCGGTGCATAAAACTCAAGATGTACGTAATGGTCAGGTGGTTGTGGCGCGTATTGATGATGAAGTGACTGTTAAACGGCTTGAGCGTAAAGGCAATAAAGTCAGATTAATCGCTGAAAATGAAGAGTTTATGCCAATTGATGTGGATTTGGCTGAACAAGAGTTTGCTATCGAAGGCTTAGCGGTGGGTGTGATTCGTAATGCCACCTGGATGTAATTGAATTTTAGTATTTTACTTTAACGCCCTGAGTGCTAATATAACCCGAATAATGCTTGATAAGCATGATTATTCGGGTGTTTTTTTATCTGCTGCGTATATCGAGACAGGGTCAGCATAAATCAATATCGACTGTAATAATTATTTTGGAGAGACTCTTATGATCTGGTTTGCGCTGTTTCAGTTACTCGGTTTTATCGCCCTGATTGTGTTGATCGTACTCTATTGCCGTATTCGAAAAGTCGGTTTTTGGTCACTGATTTGGCAGCATTTAAAGTGGTTTTTTGCCGCGGCGGTGGTTATCTTTATTATCATCTCGATTATCTGCTGGCGACCGCTCTATAGCACAACACAATGCTATTTTCGTGGCGTGAGTATGCATGCCGATACCAAGTACTCATGGTATCTGGGCGAGTGTCAGTTTAAAACCAGCTCAGGCTCTTATGTGCCATTAACCCGCGGACGCGGGATCCCAGAAGGGCACGATAATCAATTGCTGGATGATCCGCAAGATATTTACTAACCGTCTGATTCCCTAACCGATAAGCCTCATACTAAACGATGGGGTTTTTTATTGCATCAATAACGCGTGAACTGGTTTACCGATTAGCCTCTAAACTGCGTCTCTACAATTCTTCTCTACAATTTACGTCGATACCAGGCATCTCAATACCTGATATCGCGTTATGCTGGTTTTAGTCTTTGGGTCTGTTAAGCTGCCTTTCGGCGAAAGCCAGCGTCACAATGCCCAGCATAATCAGGCCGGCACCCAGAATACGCAGTGTTGAGAGGCTATCATTAAATAGCCAAACCGAGGTCAGCATGACCGTGATAACCTGCATATGCGAAATGGCAAAGGCTGGACCAATCGGCGCCTTTCTTAATAAGATCATCCAGGTCGCGAAAGCGCCGCTGTAGCTCAATATGGTGAGATACATCCAGCCACTACTCAGCACTCGTCCCACCCAGTCAATATCCCACACAAATGGCATCGCTGCCAGCGCGGTATATTTAAAACAGAGATGGCCAAAGGTATCAAAAAACAGCAGTAATGAAAAACCGCTCAGATAAAATCGCCACATTAGCCAAACCCTACCATGATGACGCCCAGTGTGATAAGTCCGATTCCCATAATACGTAAACTCGTCAGCGGCTCAGCAAATAACCAACGCCCAACCAGCATCACCGTGATCATATTGGCTGACGCCATCAAGATGGCAACGGACAATGGCACCAGACTGACAAAAGCCAGCCATAACAAAAACTGCAGCAGATAGCTGCCAATGCCCAGCCAGACCCAGTAGTTAGTAAACAGATTGAACCAATATACCCAACCGTTCACCTGATTAGGCTGCATCGCAGCGTATTTGAAAGCGGTTTGTCCTAACGTATCCAGGCCAACATTAATCAGCCAAAGCAGGATGATCCAAACGGTCACGTTGAGAGGATATCCAGAACACTTTCTGGCGGCCGACCAATACGCGCTGACTGCTCAGTCACAACGATGGGGCGCTCAATTAATATCGGATTAGCCTGCATTGCCGTCAGTAGCGCCGCTTCAGATAAGTCAGGATTATCTAACTGTAAGGCTTGATAACAGTCCTCTTTGGTGCGCATCAACTCTCTGGCTGAGTGCATCCCGAGTTTACTGAGCAAGGTTTTGAGTTCGGCAATCGTCGGCGGCGTGTCTAAGTAGCGTATCTGCTCCGCCTCAATGCCCTGACTTTCTAACAATGCCAAGGTTTCACGACTTTTAGAACATGTTGGATTGTGGTAGATGATAACGTGTTGTGATGTTTTTGACATATCCGTATCTCTGATGATCATATAATTGACAGGCTATAGTATAGGGCAAAGCGCGCATTACACCAATAGTTTGCTGTCAGAGGATAGATGAGCGGCAGGGGCTGTTTTGTATGATTGGTGGTTTATATAGGTGCCAGCCCTATCTGCTCAAGATTAAGATGACCGGCTTACCGGCAGTGCTGACAAGTACCTTGAATTTCCAGCACGCTATGTTGGATGGTAAACTGATCCTGCTTGGCCATAGCTTGCAGCTCCTGTTCAATAATCGCTGAGTGCTGCTCGTGAATGGTTTGACACTGATTACAGATAAACAGAATCGAGATATGGCTTAAGTCATCAAAATTAGGACAGATAATATAACTATTGAGCGATTCCACTTTATGGATAAAGGCTTGTTCAATTAAAAAATCTAGCGCCCGATAGATGGTAGGAGGCTTTGCCTGTGGCTCAATTTCACGCAGCTGATCGAGCAGATCATAGGCGCTCATGGCGCGATCGGCTTTTAACATCAACTGAATAACCGCTTTACGCTGCGCGGTTAAACGGATATTACGTTTGGCACAGATCATCTCGATTTTGGTCAGGGTATGCTCGTGGCATAGCTGACTGCTTTTGGCATGATGATGCTGGGGATTATCACATTTTTTCATCTTATTGCTGCTCTTTCGCGCGCCGGCGGCGAATCTCTTTTGGATCGCCTAACAGTGGCCGATAAATTTCAATCCGATCGCCAGCCTCAGCAATGTCATCAAGCTCAACGCGTTGACCGTATACACCGACCGCTAAGGTACTGATATCGAGCTGACACTGCGTTAAAAAGCCAGATTGTTTAATCGCGGCCAGTACTGTCGTACCCTCAGCAACCTGACACTCAAGCAGCGTAATATCTGCGGGCAGGGCGTATACCACGCTTAACTTAATCACCGTAAACCTGCTTAGCCCGTTTGCTGAAGGCGTCAACCATATTGGTCATGATCTCTTTAAAAATACGACTGAAAGCCAGTTCAATCAGTTTACTTTTAAATTCAAAGTTCAAGTTTAAGCCAATATTACAACGCTGATCATCCAGCGGCGTAAAAGACCAATAACCGCTAAGTCGGCTAAATGGACCATCCACCAGTTCGATCATAATTTTAGTGTGCTCAATCAGGGTATTTTTGGTGATAAAACGTTTGCGAATCCCCAACTTTTCAACCTCAATAAACGCCGTAATGACGTTATCTTGTTGTGAAAGAATACCACTGTGAATACAATCCGGCACAAACTGCGAATAGGCATTAATGTCATTGACGAGATCAAACAGCTGTTTGGTACTATAAGATTCTGAAACTGAATAACAAATTTGAGGCATAGCTAATCTGAATAGTTAAAATTTTTGCCATTATAGCATATATCCGCTTATAAAAATAAATCTTAATCACAACATATTGATCCAATTAACGCTTTTTATGGCATAATAATCGGTAATAATCATTTTAGGTAATGAGTAAGTATGGTTAAGAAAAAAACATATAAACCGGGCTCGGCAACCATTGCCATGAACAAAAGAGCACGGCATGAGTATTTTATCGAAGAAGAGTTTGAAGCTGGTCTTGAGTTACAGGGCTGGGAAGTCAAATCGATGCGCGCGGGTAAAGCCAATATCAGCGACAGTTATGTGATCTTTAAAAATGGCGAAGCTTGGCTGTTTGGTGCCACCATCACGCCGTTAAATGTAGCTTCTTCGCATGTAGTCTGTGATCCAACCCGTACGCGTAAACTACTACTTAACCAGCGTGAGCTGGACTCTTTGATAGGCCAGGTGAGCCGTGATGGCTATACCGTGGTAGCGCTCTCCCTGTACTGGAAAAATGCCTGGGCTAAAGTCAAAATTGGTACCGCCAAAGGTAAAAAACAACATGATAAACGCGAAGATATCAAAGATCGGGAGTGGCAACGCAGTAAAGAGCGTATGATGAAAAATGCCAACGTACGTTAATCCGCTCAAAATAAATCATCATTTTCCTAAGCCGTTGATTATTATCAACGGTTTTTTTATCCCTTTTTTTCGGTTTGATTGGTCAGTTGATCTTTTGCAACGATAAAAATAAATTTTGTTATTTATCAATAAATTACTGACTTTTTTGTCAGGATTTTGATAGAAATCAAATAGCATGATAGGAAATGCCTATTTCATTGATAAATAAATAGAATGCACTTGAAAATCGTAAGATTAGTAATAGTATGAAAATAATTTGATTGATTAGATAATCAATTAAAGTCGCGCGTTTGGGTATTGTCATGATGACAAATTGCTGGAAAAGGAGAACCTGTGGCTATTAAAATATCGAAAATTTTACTGATTATGGCAATGGCATTTTTTATGAGTTTAGTCATCTTCAGTAACATCACTGATTATGAAACCAACTTTCAGTTTGTCTATCATATGTTTCAGATGGACACTATTAATCCCAACTCACCGATTAAATATCGCTATGTTAGCTCGCCATCTATTCAGCATGGTGGTTTTATCTTAGTCATTATCCTGCAGGCGATTACCTGTGTCTTATGTTGGCTGGGTAGCTTTATCCTATTAAAAAATATCAAAGCACCGGCGCCGGTGTTTAATAAAAAGAAAAGCATTGCTATTACTGGGCTGACGCTGGGGTTTTTAGTCTGGCAGGTCGGTTTTATGTCAATTGCCGGTGGCTGGTATGGCGTGTGGATGTCAAGCAAATGGGATGTGATTCCCGATAGCTTCCGCTTTTTTGTGACCATTATTTTAGTCTTAATCTATCTGGTGATGCCGGAATTTGATCATTATGATGCCGATGAGGACGATGAGTAAAGCAGGGTGCTGATTAATCAACATCGTCTCACCAACCGGCGGATTTTCGGCAAATAAGGTGTCATGATGCGCAATTAATCGGCTAATCCACTAATTGCACTAGTGATATCTGATAAATTTGCTATAATAGCGATTCTGTTCTTGGGGCTGATTCTGGATTCGACGGGATTTGCGAAACCCAAGGTGCATGCCGAGGGGCGGTTGGCCTCGTAAAAAGCCGCAAAAAATAGTCGCAAACGACGAAAACTACGCACTAGCAGCTTAATAACCTGCTCAGAGCCCTCTCTCCCTAGCCTCCGCTCTTAGGACGGGGATCAAGAGAGGTCAAACCCAAAAGAGATCGTGCGGAAGCCTTGCTTGGGGCGGAAGCATTAAACTCAATCAAGCTAGTCGAGAAGTGGCGTGTTTGTTCGCAGCGGTTCGATGAAATCTAAAAACAAACTACGCATGTAGTACCGAGGATGTAGGAATTTCGGACGCGGGTTCAACTCCCGCCAGCTCCACCACATACTGTTCCACAGAAGTCTATTGAAACCCATAATTCATTGTAAAATAAAGAATTATGGGTTTTTTGTTTCCAACACCATCCAGACTGATCCAAGGAAGTCCAACTCAAATTGGTACATTTTTAGGTACACGATTCTATGTTACACTATTTCGTGTATCAATTTTCTTGTGACCGATAGGAGGTGTACTAATGGGAAGATTAACTAAGCCCCTAAGCAATACAGAAATTCAAAAGAAGCGAGCTATTGATAAAGAAATTACTCTTCATGATGGTGACGGTCTATTTCTATTGATCAAACCTTCAGGTAAAAAACTATGGCGTTTTCGCTATCAACGTCCAGATACAAAAGCGCGCACCAATATTAGTCTTGGCGCTTATCCTTATCTGGGTTTAGCTGATGCCAGAAAAATACGTGATGAATACCTGTCCTTATTAGTTAAAGGTATCGATCCACAAACAAAGGCAGCCGAGCAAGAAGAGCAAGCTGAAATTGCTGAAGAGAGCCGTTTTATTAATGTCGCTAAAAAATGGTTTGAGTTTAAGAAAAAGAGCATTACCGAAGATTACGCTAAAGATATTTGGCGCTCGCTGGAAAAAGATGTCTTTCCCTGTATTTAAAATATGGCGATCACCGAGATTAAGGCAAGAACCTTAATACAGGTGTTAGAGCCAATTAAAACCCGCGGTGCACTCGAAACCGTAAGGCGGTTAAGCCAGCGTATCAATGAGATAATGATTTATGCCATCAATACTGGTTTGCTAGAGGCGAATCCTGCCTCGACTATTAGTCAGGCATTTGAAAAACCGAAAAAGCAAAACTTACCCACAGTAAGACCCGAGATATTGCCGCAACTTATGCGTGATATCAGTATGTCTAACTTACAAGTCACGACTCGTGCTTTACTGCTCTGGCAACTGCTCACCTTAGTCAGACCGTCAGAAGCAGCAGGAACAAAATGGGCTGAAATCGATCTTGAAAACAAACTATGGCATATCCCTGCTGAACGAATGAAAGCCAAAAAAGCCCACACCGTACCACTATCTGATGAAGCGTTAGGACTATTAGCACAATTGAAACCGCTGAGTGGTGGTAGTGAATATGTGTTCCCTAGCCGTATTAATCGCAACGAACCCCTCAATCCCCAAACCGCGAACGCAGCACTTAAGCGTATCGGCTATGGCGGTCAATTGGTGGCTCATGGCTTACGCTCTATCGCCAGTACCGCCATGAACGAAGCCAAATTTAATCCCGATGTGATTGAAGCAGCCCTTGCCCATAACGACAAAAATGAAGTAAGGCGCGCTTATAATCGTTCTACTTACCTTGAACAGCGCAAGGAATTAATGGCTTGGTGGGGGAGGTGGGTTTATGGAAATAGGAGTTAACCAGATAAAGCAACCGATATTGTTGCTTTATCTGGTTAATAAAATATTGCTAATTTATTTTCTTTTGTTGTAACTAGTCTTAGCGCGTGAAAGATAGCCTTCATGCTCCATAATTTTTTTAATAAACTCATTTACCAGTTCATAAGAATAATAATGTAATTCGGGATCCTTATTTTTATAGTGAAACTGATTATTTGAATTTTTCCATTTATTTTTATCAATTACAGCTTCAAAACAGTTACTATTAATACAATATTTATTACTTGTTTTATCTTGACAGACTAGATGTTTGGATAATTTATCTTCAATAAACCTTTCCCTTAGTAATTTATTAATTTCAGTAATAGCCTTACTGCGTAAATAAGGGTGTGATATGGCTCTATCTATAGGTTTTTCAATGAAAAGAGCTTTTTTCAAACCTTCAATTCCATCTTCAGCCTTTGCTAATTTAATTAGCGTTTCCCCATTATCAGTGGCATATACCAAACTTACTTTAAGAGGTATGGCAAATTCTATTGCATTATTTTTTTCTATCTCATCTTGTAAAGATGTAGCAAGTTCTAAAATATCATCAGCCATATCACCATAATTAGCTTTCATTACAGAAAGAGGAGGAAGTTTGAATTCACCAACAATAGAAAGCATTCCTGCATGATTACTATTTACTATTGGAATCTCTGTAAATGATTCAAATTCGGATGTGAAGTTTAGGACCCCTGACTGAAAGATTCTAGATGTTACACTTTGAATTTCTGGGATCAGCAAATGAACAGCTTGATCTCTAATATAGACTATCTTTTCTATATTCTTTCTTATGTTTGATTCTATTGCATAGTATGTAGCCAAACAATCTCTTAATGAAATAGTTTCTTTTATTCCTTTTTTCCCGGCTTTTTTAAAAATAGAATCCTCACCATCTTGTTCAATAAGTACCGCTTTTAAGAATTGCTCCCAAGCTGCACAAAAACACATAACAAATACATCCATTCTATTTTCAAGGGATGGCCTATTATAAAGTTCAATCGATAGTTGGAAATTGTCTTTTGCTTTAATTAAAAGTGATTTGGCTAGTTTAGACTTACAATTATGACCTAATCCTCTCCGGTGTTTACTTTGAGATAACATTTTAACAAATTCAATTTCCGTTATATTATTGCAACCAAAGGATTCAAAGTTAGTATCATCAACCTTATTTATAAAATCAGATAGCTGACCTTTTTGCCAATAAGTGTCAAATGTTATTTTTTTCCATCCAGTCGCGCTAATTAATTCTTCAATTGTAAATTGCTTTTTTCTTTCTTCGGCTTGTTTCAAAAATATAAATAATTTAGCTTGTGTCTTACTTATCTTCATATTATTGGATTCCTTTAATAAAATAGAAGGTTAAAGTGTTTTTTTGAACCAGCAAGAGTACTTTATATACTATTTATTATTCTTATATTTCAAAATCATTTCAGCTAATTTATCATCTTCCGCACATAAATAAGCTAATGGTACATCTAATGCCTCAGCCAGTCTTCCTGCTGTATCTAAACTTGCTTCATGAATCCCTTGCTCATAGCGGTTGATACGAGTACTGGCTACAAACTCATCAATTCCAGCTAATTTGCCTAATTCTTTTTGTGATAAGCCTTTTTTAATCGAGCTGCTTTTAGTCTCAAGCAAAAAAGATCCCTATATTTATTGGTATTTTTCACTGTAACCTCTGCAATATAAAATCAGAAGCTACGATAATCGTATATTTTTATCGCTCTAAGTGCTACGTTTATCGTAGTGCAAGAGGTAATGAATATCACTAAGGAGAAAAAGTTATGATGAAAAAAGACTGGCATCCTGCGGATGTTATTGCTGCTCTTAAAAAGAAAGGTACATCGTTATCCACGTTATCAAGGCAATCAGGATATGCACCTTCAACTTTACCCAGCACACTTGTGCGACCGTGGACAAAAGGGGAGCAGATTATTGCTAGTGCGCTTGATATGCAACCTGAACAGATTTGGCATTCTCGCTACGTGAACAAAACTAGAGTAGTGAGGATAAAAAATGCGGATGAAAACAACCAAATCCCTTTTAGCACCTAATTTAAATTAGGTGCTAAAAGGGATTGCCATGGTTTTAAGTTAAGTGGGCACTCCGAGCAACAGCATAAGCACAGCCGTCACTGCTTCGCAGTGACGGCGACGGCAATCCCAAGCAACACCACTATTTTAACGGCTATTATAGACATGACAGACACATGATGAGGGGCTGAAAAAAATATTTTTCGCCCAAGGACGTACATAAAAGACTTTCGCTCAATAACCGAATTTACAGCACTTTTTAGCTTGTTATAATCATTTTAAAAGACGTGCTGGTGCAGCGCGCAAACCCAGGGTTACAGGTTTTTTAAGTCACCGTTCGGTCGTCGACCGAATAAACCATGACCCAGAGTGTGATGTCCCGTTAGCACACTGCTTGTTACCCAAACAAGAGGGGCGAGAGCTACTTATTTGAGTAGTCACTTTAACATAACTCGCCATTATCGTTCTTTATGGCATAACGCGTTTTTATTAATCTTAACAACCGCGTTATGCCTAAACAGGTAATGCATATATCAAAGGAGGTTCATTTAACTTTAAACATAAACTTTATGTGATTGGCTTACAGGCTAACGCATAAACGTCTCATTGGAGACCTTGAATGTGCTGAACATTCAGCCCTAAGATCTGTTTTACAGATAATTTATTACTTCTGGTAATAAATGGGCATTAACACTAACCAATTTTTTTCAGCAAATGAGTAAAGTGAGGTAAAAATAGATAATTTGACTTATGATTTGCGCTGCTTATGTCAGCGTAACAAAGATGGTAGCCATGCAACACAAGCGGAACGGTTAACCAACTTAACAATGATTAGCAAACAGCTTAAAAGCGCAGGTTTTAAGCGCATGAATGCGAGTTCACTCAAACCTAAGCACGTTATCTATTTAGTCGAACAATGGCAGGCGCAAAATTTATCCATTGGCACGATCAAAAACCGCATGACACATCTACGTTGGTGGGCGGAAAAAGTCGGTAAAAGTAGCGTCATACCTAAAGACAACATTCAACTTGGTATTGAACATCGACAATATGTAACGCCAGAAAATAAAGCGAAACATATCGCTGATGATGCGCTGACACAGATCACCGATTCTTATGTGCGGATGAGTTTAATCTTGCAACAAACATTCGGTTTACGGCGTGAAGAATGTATCAAATTTCAACCAGCCTATGCGGACAAAGGTGATCATCTTTTACTAAAAGGCAGTTGGACAAAAGGCGGTCGGCAACGAATCGTCCCCATATTAACCCAACATCAACGTGATATCCTAAACCAAATCCACCATTTTGCAGGTAAAGGTTCCCTTATCCCTGCCAATAAAAGCTACATCCAACAACGAAATACCTATGACGGACAATGCCAAAAAGTAGGACTCAACAAAATGCACGGCTTACGGCACGCTTACGCTCAAACAAGATATGAAACGCTAACCGGTTGGAAATCACCTAAAGCAGGTGGATTAACCAGTAAAGAACTAACACCTGAGCAGCAGATAAAAGATCAATGGGCTAGGCAAGTAATTAGCCGGGAACTTGGGCATGAGCGGATTGAGGTGGTGGCCGTTTATTTGGGAGGATAAGTCTTATTTATATCAAAATAATAACTATCAAGAAACTGATTACATATTTAAATTATTATCATATTAGTTGATCAAATTTGACTAAAATGATAGTTGATATTTTCTTAGATTTGATAAGTTTATCCATGATAAAACCGCTAAACAAACAGCGGTTCCTTCTTATAGCTGGAATGTGAGATTAATGTGTTGATTTAGCTGTATTTGCAACAACTTTAATTATAACTAACTAGTGCACCTATAACTTTTAGCAAAATAAGTGATACTAGTGTCATTTTAAAAGCAATAATCAGAACACTAGACTTAGATATAAATGACCTGCTCCATATCATTAATATTTTTTTATTCAGATCCGTTCGAGAGTAAGTTATCTTTAAACTCAGCCGGCAATATTTCATTAAGCTCATTAACTCGACTTTTTAGCCGAAGCCAACATTCTTCCTTTTTACACCATTCAGTTACGTTCGATATTCCTTGTTTTGGCTGAATAATATCGTCATGTACCAGTTTTGCCGTAATTATTATGGCTTTTTCAAAAGATTCAGGAACCAACTGTAATTGCCATATTTTGATAAAATCTATTGATTTATGCTCTAATGCCACAAAATAACCTAAGATTGCTAATGTATAAGCAACTATATTTGCCCTGTATCCTCCGTTATACCAGAACTGAGCTGAAACTAATTTTTCCGTTTTCTTAAATAAAATAGCCCTCGCAATCGCCTTTTTATAGTACAGCTCATTAAAATGGTCAGAGGATTTTTCCCACTCTTTACCAATACGTTTAGCATATTGAGCAAAGTTTTTTTGTGCGCCCAAATTAACAAATCGTGGATTTTCATCCCAGACATTTTCAAACTTAGCCAAATCCGTTTTATTGAACATTTGCTGTTTTGGGTTTTCAGCTTGGAATTTTTTCTTTTCACCACTGGTTAACTTACTCTGTGCATCAATATACTGACCACGGGCTCGCTCATAAAACCACTTTGTTTCCCTTTGCGCACCAGGTTGTGCTGGTGCCCATATCCGTCGGGAAAATGCTTCCATAGAAATATGAAAGGGGTGATTTGAAAAAAAATCTGCAACATTAACCTTATTTTGCGTATTAGCGTACTCAGAAATTTTAGGTACAATAATTTCATTTTCATCACTATCAATTACTGAAAGCTTCATTTGAACAAATATTCCATTTAAAGAGGCTTTGTCTTTGTAGTGCGTGTGGAATAAAGATGCGGTAGTTTGTCCACCATTAACAATCTGGAGATCTTTAACTCTGATAATTTCCAGCCCAGACTGACCATTAATAACCTCAACTTCCTGAGCCGTTGCTGTTATTCCATTATTATAAGCAAAGAACATTTGAGGCTCATTGATAATGGTATATCGAATACCTTTGTTGACATTCCCTCTAGCCTGTAGAAAGCAGCGAACATTTTGTTCTAATAATCTTGCGCCATATTTTTCATAGAGTGATGCTAATGTTGTCGCTGGCATAACTATCAGAAAGGATTGGTAACTGTCAGAGCCCAAGTGTGCGGGTAAGCAGGGAATACCAGCACCATAACTATCCGGAAAGTTTATATCTAATGCTTCTTTATGCCCTCTAGAGCTCCGCTGGCGATAAAGCCGGGAGATATCCCAAATATGATATGAGGTAGTAATACCACATACTTGGTTGTTGTCAAAAGAGTGAATGCGGTCACTTAATGTTCTTTCGGAAATGAGATAGAAATTGATTTTTCTGATCAGCTCACTGTGCTCGTTTATCTGGCGGGATAAGCCATACTCAGGCGTTGTCTCTTCTAAATCACGATATAACCCTTTTTCTTTACTGGCGATAAAAAAATTTACCGCTCTTTTAAATGCAGCATTGACTTCCGTTTTGGTTAGAGATTGCAGTTGTTCTCTACATTCAAAGTCTGCAATTAACAGATCTAGAATTCCTTCATCATTGAACCAGTATCCATCGATACGCATACCTTTTTGAGCACGATAATGACAGAATTCAATCTCTTCGAGAAAACCTGTTTCAATTAATTCATTAGTAACAGACTCAATAAATGCTGAAAGTTGAAAATGGTTGTTTGCTTCAGCATCAGCAATAAACCCTTGCCTAAAATCATGAAAAAATTGCTGGAGAGTCTGTTCCATATTATTTACTCCATATCTCATTTTCTGGGCATATATATGAAGTTATCGCCTCAAGTTTGATTTCGTAATTTACGTTTACTATGCCTGGTAATAATTGTGTTCGCACTAACTTAGGAAAATGGTCTTCTAAGCGATAAGTTTGTTCATCAGCTACAATGAATTTAGCTGTATCATATGCCGGTAACGTGATATATCCCAGTTTGGCTAGTTTATTGTAAAATAGTTCAAGCGCTTCAGAATCAGTAAAAGAATCTTGAATATGCTTAACTAAAGAATTTAACGAGCATGACTGTTCAGATTCCGGCATATTAATTAATCTAAACACTTTGAGGAATAGATTATTATTAACGCTTTCAAGCTGGTTTTCTGAAGAAATCCTAATGGTGTTTTTTTCTCTTCCAGAAAGAGATTTTATCTCTACCGCCGTATCGAAAAAAATGAAATCTTGGTGTAATGTTTCTGGGCCTTGCCAAGATTCACACGCTATATATTCAGACTTTGTTTTTTTAATCATCTGTTTCAAGAATATCAGCTCAGCAAACAACCCGCGGATTTCTTCTGGGCTTAATATTTTCGCGTTTGCACTAGCCATAAAAATTTTCCATCTTTTTATTTGTGATAGCGCTACGGATAAGCCCACAAGTGGATCTAAAACTTCATTTAATGCTTGTATTAACGTCTGACAAAGATGATAAAAGAGATCTTGATCAATATGCTTACCGAGCGTTAAAACCAGTGCCTGATTGCCTGTGGTTTTCAACTCGTTAAGATTAATATTGATTCCATAAATAGATATCTCATTGTTATTAAATAGATCTTTTCCATTAGCTTCAATTTCAAAAATGAATAAACAGTGACCCTCAGCATCTTTCCCCCAATATAATGGTAGGTTTTTAGATTGCCGAATTTGCCTTACGCTGAATTCATCTTTAGGCGTTTTAATATCATGCCAAGGTAGTGTTTTATTCATCATCTTCCTCATCCTCTGGCGCATCAAATACCCCTCCATGCAGTTGATTAATCCACACCATGTTGGCAACAACCGTAATACCTTGGGAATATTCGCCTGGAGGAAAGCTGATTCCAAACGCTGGTATATTTTTTTGAATCTTATTATCTTCACCTAAATCAAGGTTATGCAGCATTAAAAGTGGTTTTCTACGTATACTTCGATAGTGAAAATCTGAGGGCTTTTTTCCTCTTTTGGCAGCCAGCGCTATAGCCTTATCACATTGGTTTGAGGTTAAACCAATTTTTTCATCACCTCTACTTGCAACTCGATCTTTTTGGAGACGCCAGTAACCATTTTCTTTTAATGTTGCGCTTTTTCTTTCTTGGGCACCTAGAGTAAACTCTGTTTGGGTTGAATTTTCATTCAAAGATATTAAGAGTACATCACAATGGGGGAATAAATGAGATATCGATTTGAGATACGTTACAACAGCTGAACGCTTTTCTAAAAAATCAGGGTGTGTTTGAAAAGACTTCAAAAATTCTTCAATTTGATTTAGCTCCACATTTTCAATAGACCAACCTTTTTGGGTTCGTTCTATTGATTCAAGTCCACGACCAAACCCTGAGCTCCAATACTTTTGAATTAACTTATGATTTGAACTATTTACCTTTTCATCAATCGGAAGAATATAACTTTCAACAAGTTTACCGCTAAAGTTATGTTTAAATGTGCACTTTTCTCCATTACGCATTTTATTTGTTGCGGTAACTAGCAAACGGTCAGGATGATCTAAAACGTATAGACCAAATTTTTTCGGACTTAAGCCATCTTCCTGCATCTGCTGAATTTGTTCTCTTAAATCATCAGCGGACTCGGCAATATGTCCATACCAATTTATTGAATCTTCGGATAGATGAATCCGACATAAATCTTCATAATCGGGACGATAACCAAACCATCGCCCCATTTGCATTAAGGTATCATACATTCGCGTATTTCTGTACATATAGCTAATGCATAATCCTTCAATTGTGAGGCCTCGGGATAAACTTAGTCCACCAATGGCAATAACCGTTAATCCTGTTCCGTTTTTTTCATATTTTTTGTAATTCAAAGATTCACCTGATGAACTGTTGACTACAACAGTGCGAACCGCAGTGATTGCATTCAATAATTCAGTTTTAACTTCACACCAAGTCACATTACAGTCACTAAAACTCTTTTTAAATACTTTTTGTAGTTGCTGCATATAGCTATTTTTTACTGAAAATGCTTCAGGCATCGCGTAGTTAGCTTTGATTGCTTCTTTTACACTCTTAAGATACATATTGATATGTAATTGAACGCTTTTTTGTATATCAACAAATCGGGAAACATTAATCATCATCGAGCAGTGTTTGCCGTGATGTCGACGTAAGTTGCGAATGGCTTTAACTATAACAAATTGGCAAATAGCTTCGTATAATGAAGGCGGTAAGGCCTGAATTTCAAAATTTTTTTTATGGCAAAATGGTAGATAGTTTTCAGCATCAGTGATTTTTTGTAAAATTTGCTCGGAGCTTTTTTCATCAAGAAAAACCTTATCCGGGCCAAAATAAGTGGTAGGAGCATCTAAGCAATAAATAAAGTCTTTTGGAAATAACTCTTGCCGTAGTTTTTCATCGCCATAGGCCTCTGGGTTTATGAAAATATTGGCAAAAGGTGTTGCGGTATAGCCAACGTAGCATGATTTTTCGAACAGACTTAGGATTTCTCTTATTTTTCGGTTAGTTTTGGTCGGGTCATTATCTTCTTTTTTTGTATTGATTGAGGCATTGTCAGCTTCATCGTCAATCATTAGCATCGGAATATCAGAAATTTTTCCATTGCCTTTAGCATTAAGATCTTCTAACCAATCACGTAATGATGTAAGTGTGGATACATTTTTTTTTATTACTAGCACAACGGGTTTACTAAAACCGTTAATACTCCAGCCACTGTTATTCGCCGTTTGTTTATTAAAATCAGCATAAATATTGGTTAATGTAGCAGGATATGGAAATTTATTGTGACTGGCGCCAACGCCAACAATTTTCCATTTATCTTCATCTCTGGTTCTTCCAACAAAACCTTCATCAATTCTCTCCTGAGTTTGTTTTCTCAGATTATTATGAATACCAGCAATGATAATAATAAATTTATAGCCTGCATCAGCCGCTTTAGCAACGAGGCCTAAATAATTAGCTGTTTTTCCAGACTGAACATGGCCTATGACTAAACCTCGTTTATCCCAAGTCCCTGGCGAAGTTGGATCCTGAAGATAGCCCAGTATTTTGCTTCCTACATCACTTAACGACTGCACAACTGTCGGTGACCATTTTTGTTGCTTGAGATATTTTTCATAAGCATCGGAATAAAACCAGTTAATATCTTCTTGTTTATTTACCCACTCACTATCGTGTTGAGCTTCAGGATCGATTAAGGAGACACCAAGCCCCATTTTACAATCAATTTCAAAGTAAGCTTCTTTTATTAAATCTTGAATATCACCATTTATGCCCATCATGATAGCTAATGTTTTACCAAGTTCTTCTACATCCTCTCGTGTTGGAACATCTTCAGTCCAGCGAATTTTTGACAAACTCACCAAACTAACTATGAAGTTTTTATTCGCTTCTAAGTGCTTTTTATCAATTTCCACTGAATTTTTCCCTAATATATTTTTCACTTATTTCCGGGTAATCATTAAACATGCGCATTGACGAAATGATATCTCTGAAGGTATCAGAATTTATTTTATTATTAGCTGATAATGCTTCTCTTATGACTTCTAGTTGCTGAAAAACTGTATTTTCATCAGATGAATATTGGACTAAAGCTCTTGGCGCTGATGAGTAATCTGAATAAATCATTTCTATGGGTAATGATCCCATAACGGCATTTAAATATGAGGTCAATATTTTCGCCTGACTTTCGGTCATCTCTTTTTTTAATGAATCGAGTAGAGGATGAGCCAAATTAAGCTCAAAACGTATTTGTCCTTGATCGGAATAACGTTCCCATACTGGTGCTTTTGCTTCCTGAAAGAGTTTTTGTCCTCTTCCTCTATTTATCCTGATATTAACATAAGTGACCTTTGAAATGATTTGCCTCAGTCTATCTTTTACTTCATTTGGTAGGCTGACACGAGATTTTTTAATATCAATAGTCCAGCTTTCATCTAACGCATTGGGGAAATCAATCTGTACTCTAACCAGCTTAGTGGCTTCACCTTTTGGGATTAATCTAAACCAATCACCCCATGCCATTAATCTGTCATTTCGGTATATATAAACACCTTGATTAGAAATAAAGCTGCTGCGATCTTCATAAAAATCATATTCATCAGCAGTTAGTTTACTATGATGGGGCAGAACATAAGGCTGAATAGCGACGTCTTCACTATGAATTCGAACAATTTCTTTAGGCAATAGCTGAGTCGCTTTATTTTGTCGACAAAAGGGGTCAAAAGGAGTTATGGGGTGCCCATTGATTCTAATCGATATTTTGGGATGTAATTTAGCTTCGCCTGATAGATAACGATGGAAAACCAATGAGAGATGTTGGCCGACAAGATCAAGTTTTTCATTAACAATTTCGTCTCGTTTAGAGATATTAGAACTTTCACATAGACGGTCTAATTTTTGCCATATAACTGCAGTACCTGTTTGAGGGAGCAATTCAGTATAATCAATAGCAGAAATTTCATCTTCATTCAGAATTGCCAGTAACCATTCATCTTTTTCACTAATATAATCTAGGTCCCATTGAGCTGCACTCCTGATGGTGTTGATAGAGCTTACAACCGTTAAGCAACGACATTGAGAAAAAGACGCCGTTTTCATACCTAAGCCAAAACGACCAAGATCATCAGGTTGTCTATGTACTTTAGGATTAATCGCACCATGTTTCATCGCCAGAATTAAATCACTCGGAGACATTCCATGTCCATTATCAATAATAATTAATAAAGGATCTTGCTTTGATAAATCACAGAAAATATCTACCTGAGTTGCTTTGGCCGTAATGCTATTATCAATAATGTCAGCGATAGCAGTCGCGAGAGAATATCCTATATCTCTCATTGACTCCGATAATGATGATGCGCTTGGTATAAGCTTATAGTCCGTGGGCATTTTACATTCCTGCGAATAACTTATATCACTAATTATATTTTATGCTATTTTAAATACAACTTTCAGTATTGTAAAAATAAAAAGTAATTAACTTATTATTTATAAAGTAATTTCATGACGATCTCTCCAATCTGCTTCGCTAAAAAAGGCGGAACTGCATTCCCCACCTGAACGTATTGCTGAGTTCGGTTTCCTTCAAAATAATAGTTATCAGGAAAGGTTTGTAAGCGAGCCGCTTCACGCACAGTTAGGCTACGGCATTGCGTTGGATCGTAGTGAATAAAATAGTGCCCATCTTTAGAAATATGGCTGGTTATTGTTGTCGCAAAGTTCTCTGCTGACTGAACACGGAATCTATCTGCGTGTGAACCTGTTTGCCAGTTTGCATGCATGGGAGCAAGTTCTGCAGGAAAATCTCGAGATTTGGGTGAAGTGCCATTATTAAGCAGAGCATAAATCGCACAAAATGAATAACGCAGTAAGTCAGACTCAATATGTCCTCTAGTTTCATGATTAAGTACACATTGTAATTTATTGTCTAATAGCCAGCTTTTCAATGGCTCTTCTATTGACGTTATCTTTTTATCATCATATTGACTACTCTCTCGAGGAAGTTCCCTTCTTGGTTCTAGTTTCAGTGATGCTAGTACATCTTGGTCATATTGCTTTTCCAGTAGTTTTTTTAACCTAGTTATATGAAGAGAAATTGTTTTAGCCCATAATTCCTCAGTATCTTTTTGCTTAGAAAGGCCACTTCTTAATACTGGTAAATCATTAATAATACTTTTCACTGTAACAGGGTAATGTTCAGAGCGGGTTAATATATCGGGTATAGCTTTAATATCATTTCTGACACCTAATAAAATGACTCGATGTCTTGCTTGAGGAATACCATAACGTTCAGAACGAATTAAAAAATCAGATAAGTTTTTATAATCAGGATGAGCAGGATCATCTGCTTTGGTCACCAGTGAATAAATTTTATACTCTGACATATCTGGTGTATTTGTTGCAGCGCCAGGATTACGCAAGTCTTTCAAAATATCAGGGAATATCAGTTTATTATTCACTTTGGCAGACAAAATACCTCTGACATTTTCCATCACAAACACTTCTGGCTTAGCAATAGACAATACTTTTAAATATTCTTTATATAAGAAATGTCTGTGATCCTCTTCTGCTTTATATTCTTTATTACCAGCATTACGTGAACGACCAGCCAGCGAATATGCCTGACAAGGCGGACCACCAATCACTACTTTAGCCCCTTCATGATGTTCAACTAACTCTTTTATTTTTTCATGAATAAAGGAGTTATCCTCTCCTAGGGTTTGAGGTGCTTTTAACGTCTCTTCAAGAGCTAAAGCCGATTCGGCAGGATATTTTTCAAAAAGCTGTTCTTGGGTTATTTTGCCCTGTACATAATGATAGTAATCTTTTTTGGCTTCAGGATTATTTGCTAGCTTTCTAAATAAGGCTCTGGTTGTTAAGGTTCTGTGAGCAGAAGGATCTTTTTCTATCGAAACACCAATTTGAAAAACAGCCTCTCCGGTTGATGTCTGGCACGAGCTAAAACCTTCACCTAAACCACCCGGTCCTGCAAATAAATCAATCACCAGAATTTTATTATTTTTCATACTATTAATATTTTTCTAACCTACATTTTCATAGGTAGTATGATACTAGGCTGTTTTTTTTCAGCAATCAATTATTCCATATTTCTGAATTTAGTTCGCAAGTAGAATGTGAAAAGATAAAATTTAATAACTCTATTCATCAATGTTTCATGACTGTTCCCCAGTCACTCTGTAAATAACATTGCTAATGTTCACTATAAAGAAACCCGTAGTAAAAATATGCCTGCCATTAAAACAAAAGATACGTTGATTGAACAAAGCATATTGAATAAAATTTGTAAAAGGGACAGAAAAATTATTCATGATTTAATACAATCTTATTGTAATGCTTTGATTATTTTTTAGTTGTTAGATTGGAAGTAGGCTTAAGCTACCTGATGTGATGTTGTTAGAGAGAATTGAAGAATGGTTATATTCCTATGAATGTAATGCACAAATTAATATGTTAGTGTTAATGAAATCTTCATGACTAGCATCTAAATATGGATTTAAACAGGAATAAACGAATCGAAGGTTTTAAAGAGATACTTGACATTATTTTATGTGCTTAGTCCGACGAATTACCAATAGACTGACTTAAAGCCGTACTTTGTGAGCAAGGAACTATTGAATTTGATATAATAAAGCCAATTTTTATATTTTCTCGTCCGAATAAATTGAAAGCCTCCCCATTTCCCCAACTGGCACACAAATTGGCCTACGAAAAAAAATTAAAATATTTTTATTTTAATTAATCAAATAACTATAAAATAATTCAACTCCCGCCAGCCCACTTTGTCTTTCAGTTGTATTTTTTAATACCGATTAAATGTATCAAAGATAGATAAATAAAGGTGTTAAAGCCTTATTTACTAGCATTTAAACAAGGCTTTGTAGGATATTCAGTAAAGTGTTAGCTTATTGTTAATCATCCTTATTTGATTGTAGGTCTGCTTCATATTCCAGTAAATCTGCGGGTTAGCAGTTAAGGTATGCACAAATAGCAGCCAATGTTTCAAATCGTATCCCTTTAACTTTCCCTTGTTTTAAAAGAGATAAATTAACTTCGGTAATACCAATCGCGGCAGCCAAGTCTTTGGACTTCACTTTTCGCATTGCCAATATAACGTCTAACCTTATAACAATAGGCATAATAGATCTCTCTCAAACAAAGGATTGGTTTTCAATGTATACAGTACTGGCTTGTCCTAGAATTCGAGCAATAATATAAAAACAAGCTGAAAGAAATAGTGCAATGATATCTTCAGAACCCAATCCTAGCGTAATCATTCTGTGACCAATGGGGGCATTCATTGTCATCCAATAACTGGTAGCGGGCTGACATAAAAAGTTTAAGATCACCCATAGCATCACAAATTTACCAACGCGTTCGAGATAAAGCGCTGCCTGTTCAGAAAAATACTCTTTTCTGGCATATAATCGAAAAAGTTTAAATAGACTTAAAGCCGCTAAAACCAGTGTTAAGAGCGGCAGGCTTGAAACGACAATACCACCAAAACGTTGCCATAACAGCAGATCGATTATTTCAACCCCAATCATTTTTGCTATAGAAATACTGAACGAAAAGCCAAACCATGAATAAGCAAAGTCAGGCCAAAGCCAGTAAATCACATTAATTAGCAGTATCAGAACCATTAGAACCAAAGTGGCTACTGCCATATACTGACTAAAACGTGCCAAACGTTGAGATTTCTCTTTTTGTACCGGATATTGTGACGATTGCATATATTTTTCTCCTTAAGTAAATGATAATTGTTTTATAATTAAAAATTATCGTAATTCAATAATTATTTATCGAAATTTAATTTTTTGAGGGTGTGGTTATTTGAGGTACACAACGAGTAGTGTTGAAATATATTGTTAATTCAGATAAAGGTCAGATATTTCAAGGTCTATTTGATAAGCAAAATTGTGCTAGGCTAAGTATCGATTCAAAACCCGGCAACGTGATAATAAAAATTGAAAGCTTGGAAAATAATAATATAGCTAAAAATATTACCGAGATTCTTTTAGATAAAATTAAAGGAGCATATTAATGGAATATAGAGATATTCATGGTGAGTATGCAACTGAAAAAGAATATTTAATCGCAGGTGATCAAATATTAGATAAAGCAATAGCAGCTTTTGAAAGTGCGGCTACCAGATTTCTGTTGATGTTAAAAATGATGCGAATGTGAGAGTAAGTTATACTCAACATATTCAAAGAGTGGTAACAGAAATCACCATACTTGTTAATTGAAAAAATTTCAGTTAAAGGGGCAGCTGAATTTTGTTATGAAATGAGAAATCAGATTATGGTTAAGCATAGAAAATATACTTCAGTGCAAGAACTCGCTAAAGCAGAACAATATAAAGCAGCGCCGAAATCATTAGATGATTTAATGAATAAGTATGCTCAAAAAATTGTCTAAAATTTCTCGGCTAATCTCATTAAGGTAAACTAAGACAGTGATTACACACTTCATTGCAATTTTCTAAACGCAATAAAATAAAGCCATCATTGAAGGATGGCGGCAGCATTACTGCGGTGATGATATTACACCGCAGTTATATTGAATGTATATAAGTCAATTAACGAGCTGGACAGCCAGTAAAGAGGCGGCGGATATAGGAGCGATTATAGGTATTAATCACCTGACCGGTTTTGATATTATACTCTTGATAATAGCAATAAACATTGAACGAATCTGATTGCGTCCACGCTAACCTAATCGCGGTAGCTGGCACAGGTGCTGATCCACTTATTTTTTTAGCATATGATGGTGAAGATATCAACATTATAGCTAAAATAGCACTAACAATTAAAATCAATTTTCTCATGTCACTCTCCTTTTTGATTGTTTAGGTTAAAAATACAGCAGTTGAGATAAATTTTAAATCATTACAAATTGTAAGTCATTATAAATTAAAAAAGAATTTTCCAAATTGCCTAATAAGAACTAGGTTATATCCCAAAAAGGCGGATGCATAAAACCAACGATAAAATAGCATTATGACTATTGAGAGTTATAAAGTTATAGCGTTAAGGTGATTTCATCGACATTTTTTAAGTTGTCATCAACTTGCCATATGAACACTTGGTTGTTAAGGCTGAGGCAAGCGTATAACTTGCTTGTCATTAACGATGGGGGGGAGAATAGTTGATTAGAATGCACATAATAACCATTGAGCTCGGTATTGTTAAAATAGTTATAAGCATATAAATCGCGCCAGCCTCAATTAGTTGGCGCAATATCAACCCAAGATCGCTGGCGGTCACTGAGCAATAAACCGCTGATCCAGTATATAGCTATTCATTAATCCGCGGATGCTGATCAACCAGACGGCTGCGCTGTTTCTGCAGGTCTTCAATCTGGGCGTCGAGATCTTCAATCTTATTCTCAATATGATCTTCGTGTTCGCGCAGAATCTCCTTAGCTTCCTGAATATCCGAGGCGGCCGGGGTGGCGCCTTTTAGGGGACGATTAGCGGTCTCTTTCATGGTGAATCCGGTGACCACACCAATAATCGCCACGGCCATTAGATAGTAGGCCGGCATCATTAAGTTATCAGTTACCGCCACCAGCCAGGCTGCCACAGTCGGCGTTAGACCCGCAATCAATACTGAGATATTAAAGGCGATAGCCAGCGCACTGTAACGGATCTCGGTGGGGAACATGGCAGGTAAAGAGGAGGCCATCACGCCGATAAAGCAGTTAAGGATCACCGCCAGAATTAGCAGACCGGCAAAAATTAGCCCCAGTACATCACTGTTAATCAACATAAATGCGGGTATCGAGCAGATAAACAGCAGAATGCTGCCACCTAGAATAAACGGCCGACGGCCAACTCGGTCACTCGTCAAGCCAATAAACGGCTGGACAAATAGCATTCCTACCATGATAGCGATGATAATGAGTACGCCATGGTCTTCAGAGTAGTGCAGATTGTGTGACAAATAACTTGGCATATAGGTCAGTAGCATGTAGTAGGTGACGTTGGTCGCCAGTACAATTCCGATACAGACCAGCAGTGAGCGCCAATGTTTGGCCGCAATCTCTTTGAAAGACACTTTCGGACCCTCTTGCAGACCCTGACGATCGCCTTGTTCAAGCTGCTCAACATGCTGTTGGAACGCTGGCGTCTCTTCCAGTGCATGACGCAGATATAGGCCGATAATTCCTAACGGCAGCGCCACAAAGAAGGGGATACGCCAACCCCACTCAAGAAAATTGGCTTCGCCGACAATGGCAGAGATCAGCACCACCAGACCGGCGCCCAGCACGAAGCCGGCAATCGAGCCGAAATCCAGCCAGCTACCCATAAAGCCACGTTTACGGTCAGGTGAGTACTCGGCCACAAAGATCGAGGCACCGGTATATTCGCCGCCGACTGAGAAACCCTGGGCGATTTTACACAGTAATAGTAAGATCGGCGCCCAGATACCGATGGTTGCATAAGCCGGAATCAGACCGATAGCAAAGGTACTAATCGACATGATGATAATGGTAATAGCGAGTATTTTTTGGCGGCCATATTTATCGCCTAGTCTACCGAAGAACAGACCACCCAGCGGGCGAATCAAGAATGGTACCGAGAAGGTCCCCAAAGCGGCAATCATCTGCACAGCCGGGTTGGCATCGGGAAAGAATACCTTACCTAGTGCGTAAGCCACAAACCCGTACACGCCGAAGTCGAACCACTCCATCGCATTGCCCAGTGAGGCGGCGGTAATGGCTTTACGCAGCTTACTATCATCAATGATAGTCACATCACGTAGTGTGATAGGTTTTACTCTTTTTTTCCTTTTAAGCATAGTTATCCTCGTTAGTTTTATCATGAGCGCATGCTCAGGGTCGAATAAAATTAGTTTAAATCATTTAGGCACAATTAATCAAATAGTTAAAATTTTGAGCAGTGATTGTCTAAGTCATCATCCTCTCATGCTATCTATCCAATATAAAGAATATATTTAGTTTATGCATGCTATTGATGCAATCAAAGCAATCTATATTAAGACGCTGACCTATTAGGCTTTTATCTAAGCATAAAAAATCACCCTAACTGAATGAATCAAAATAATTTTTGAAATTAAGATTTCCTTAATCTTTATCGCGTTAAATAACCGGGTAAAACAACACAAAGATTTAATTAACAAGGAATGAAATATGAAGAAATTAACCTTGGTCTGCCTAATTACCACATTATGTCTTTCAGGTGCCACAATGGCCAAGTCCCATCCGCAAGGTGGATTTAATGATGGCACTATGCATCCTGAGTTAAGTGCCGGTGGTTTTCAAGGTGGGTTAGTTTCAGCCAATACGGTTGAGCAAGCTAAACAGCTGCCGGATGATGCCTGGGTTGTGTTAAAAGGCCATATCGTCAAACAGACCGGTAAAGAAGAGTACACCTTCCGCGATAGTACTGGCGATATTCAAGTTGAAATTGATCGACATAGATGGCGCGGCCAGACTATTAACCCAGATGATGTAGTGGAAATTGCCGGTGAGATAGATAAAGACTGGAACTCGATTGAGATTGAAGTCAAAGAGATTAAGTTGGTGACGGCTACGCCGGCTAAGTAGTGATAGAAAGTGTATTTGCGAATAGACCGCCTTTGAGCGGTTTTTTACGTTTGGATTTTCGCGGAGTGATATTTTTTTAATTATCACTATTTCTAAATAGGCATAAAATTTGATGCTATTGGCTATCCAATCTTGAAAAAATAAACCGCTAGCGCGGTTTATCCCATCACTCAATACAGTTATTCCTATTTATCATCTCTCTTTAACAGCGGCATAGCGACAAATATCGCGGTTAACAGAATAAAGGTGGCAAAGGTATAGGCTTTGGCTTGACCATTCATCTTATTAGCCCACATCGAGAAGTATTCGCCGCCAATTACCGCAAAGCCAAAGTACCAGATCAGGACGGCAATGACGGCGCCAGCCAGATAAATTACCTGACCATTAACAAAACGCGCTTTTTTGATGGAGGCAAACATCGTCAGTGAACCTATCATACACACGGTGCCGGCCACCAGTTCACCGATAATAATCAGCCAATAACCGGCCAGATGCAGCGTTGGGCTCTCAATCGCCCGCGAGGTGATGGCAGTGCTGCCAGAGAAAAACGGTTCCATGGTATTCATCGACAGTACGCTATTGACAAAACCATAGTTAGTCTGAAAATCGATAATATTGTCGTAACCTACGATCAGACAGAAAAAACCGACCATCAAGGCGACTGTGGCTTTTAATAGCTGCTGCGTGGCGATTACATCGAATTTACTTTTCATTATCACTCCATATTAATTGTTGTTTTAAGACTTGGCTAATAACCTAGTGGCGACGCTGCTAGATAATGGTATCTTGATGCCGCATATTAGAAGGCAAGCTGCTCGTCTATCTCAAGCTATAGGCCATGGAAAGATGATTCACTTGCCGATGAACAGCCTATTCAGTATAACGGGTTAACCATAAAAATAAATAATCTGAGTGATTAGCGTTGGGGGCTTTATTCCGGCATGGCTGGTATAGACGGTTTTTCTTGTTGGGGACGTCATGTTTTAGTCAGTATGACTGAATATAAGGGAAATTGATTAAGCCAGCACGCATTTTGGTAGGCAGAAGGTCGCGAAATCAATATAATAGCTGATTCGATTGCAAGCGAGTTTGGGTAAAAAACCATTTTAATCAGGGGGGTCAACAGATATGGAACAGAAACAATTTGCCGATATTTTTCTTTTAACCAATGCTAATAAATTACCGAGTGATAAAGTCTATTTGCTCAAAGATAAATTAAGCTACATGCCAGAAGAGAGACAAGTGAGTATTCAAAGTCTCAGTTTAACCGACCCGATGGTGATACTGATTATCTCCTTACTATTTGGCTGGTTAGGACTCGATCGTTTTATGCTGGGTGATATTGGTCTGGGCATCTTAAAGCTGATTTTAAATCTACTATTTATCGGCATGATCTGGACGGTGATTGACTGGTTCCTGACTTATAAAAAAACCAAAGAGCGCAATTTTCAAAAAGTGATGCAAGTGATCTAAATGATCAAATTACTCTCTCTTTTATGATGACGATTTCCCAGCATATTGATTGAATTTAGCGCGATAATATTGCCGGGAAATTTTAGCGTTTACTTCATTAAATCGGCTATTTCAGTATAGTCGCTATTTTCAATAATAAAAACATCACTTATTCCCTCTGCTTCTTGGTCATTATTTCTGGTGGCAACCCGGTTTTTGAGTAGTAAACCGTAATACTTTTTATCTTCTGCATTTTCATAAATGTGAAGTGCAATACTATTTTTCTGTTTAGTTTCAGTCCCCTGAAAGTGATTGATTAATTCGGCAAATTTTTTTCTGGAAATGAGATTGGTTAAGGTCGATAACGGTATTTCTGGATCTGACAGCGTATTATAAAATTTGTGTTTTATCTTTCCACCGGTTTGTTTATTCTGAAAATAGCTAAACTCATATTTTTTCTGATGTCGCCTTATTACAAAGAGATATATAAATAAGAAGGTCATAATACCAAATGGTATGGATATGATGGCAAAAAATAGTGAAATCAGCAGAATAAAACCCGTAAATATGAGTAATATTCTATTCATACCTTTGGGTTTAAAAATTAGCGGGGAGGCTAAAAAGTAATCATCAAGCGAGTCGGGATATTTTTTCAATTTTTATTCCAAGATGCTTATCAGGAGATAAGTGATGGTGTAGTATTGTTTTTTTGTTTTTCAGGCGCGATTAGATTTTTTAAGGCCCGATAATCATGATTTTCTAAAATCATTACCTCGCTTATAGCGATCTCGTCATCTTCATCATCTAGGGCATATTCTTGGGATTGCCAAAGTAAACAGTAATATTTTGGGCTATTGATCTCTTCATCGACTTCTAAATAGATATTATCGAAATAACGTCGTTCTTGTTCATCAAGCATCGCAATATCATCTGTGTAAATAGGAAAATCATGATCAGCATAAGCTTGATTTTCTGGCTGATCGAGTAATTGAATCAAACGATTAAATCTTTTGTTTAAGAAGCAACTGATAATCTCTTCTTTGTTCATTACATAATTAGCAAAGGGTGCTTCCATGACATCTTCAATCTTATGATTGTTATTTAGATTAAAGAAATAGCGTTGGGGTCTTAGCAGAACAAAAAAGATCAAGATGAATAAACCAATAACGCTAATAATCGGATGGATAAAAAATCCAACAACCATAATCATTAGCCAGAAAATAATCAGAAATCGGGAATAAACTTTTCTTCTCTCAAATTGCTGTGGGTTTTCCTAAAAATATTCAAATAACGAACTTGGTTTTTTATACATACTTTATCTTATTATTTTATTTATGATGATATTGCAAAATCATCGCGGCCAGACCATCATCTTCAGCATAAAAGTAGGCTAGGGGAATCGCTAAGGCTTCAGCGAGTCTGCCGGCAGTATCCAAATTGGCTTCATGAATGCCTTGTTCATAACGGTTGATACGCGTGCTGGCGACAAACTCATCAATACCAGCTAATTTGCCTAACTGTTTTTGGGACAGACCACGTGCCAGTCGGATCTGCTTAAGCCTTGCACAAAATATAGCGCGATATTTATTCATATTAGCTGTCGTTCCTCAGAAATGGCGTTGCTAGAGGTAACGATAATCAGATATTTGTGATAGACTCGATACTACGCATAACGTAGTATGGATCGCTTAACGAGTTAGCTACACCTGTGGTGCTAAGCAAACTCACTGATTGAGTAGTCAGCGCGATGTCGTATGATGGTGATAAGGCTCAGCTGTGATTCCGGTACATTTATGGCGGAAAAGATATTGATGCGGGGTATTAGCGGTCGGCATAAATAAATTTCCCTTGCTTATCTGGCGTGATTCAGATAAAAAGGCGGTCTATTTTTTCAGATCGGTCTTTATGGTTATTTTTAGGTCGATAGTATCAAAAGTGAGCCATATTGAGGTCGCCAATAAGTGACCGGTGTCAAAATTGATACCTTACGGTTTTTTTAGGGTTAAAGCATCAAAATTTGTTTTGTAAGTTATTGAATTTATTCAATTATTTTATCTATTTTGTGATTCGGCTCACAGCGCAGTTTCTGGTTTTTTGATTATAATAGCCCCGATAAATTAAATTCCTAACTTTAAAAAGAGTGATAATACATGAGTCAAAATGTCAAACAAGAAACCGCTTCTGCGGGCGTGATGCCAAAGTGGCGATCGAGCGATACGATCTGGATGCTCAGTTTATATGGCACCGCGATTGGTGCAGGGGTACTATTTTTACCGATTAATGCCGGTGTTGGTGGACTGATTCCTTTATTAGTGATGTTAGTTCTTGCCTTTCCAATGACCTTTTTTGCCCATCGTGCTCTATGCCGTTTTGTTTTATCCGGTAAAAATCCTGATGGTGATATTACCGAAGTGGTGGAAGAAGCGTTTGGTCGCACTGCCGGTAACTTCATTACTGTGCTTTATTTCCTAGCCATTTATCCCATTTTATTGGTCTATAGCGTGGGGATTACCAATACGGTTGAAAGCTTTATGACCCACCAATTAGCGATGACGCCACCACCAAGAGCGCTACTCTCGTTCATTTTAGTGGCGGCTTTAATGCTGATTGTGCACGTGGGTGAAGAGCTGATTGTGAAAGTCATGTCGGTACTCGTCTTCCCATTTATCGCGGTATTAATGATTTTAGGTCTGTTCTTAATTCCAGAATGGAATGGCCTGATTTTCACTGATTTCTCATGGTCAGGTAGCACAGCGGCGGGTAGTCAGGGTATCTGGATGACGCTATGGTTAGTGATCCCAGTGATGGTATTTGCCTTCAATCACTCGCCAATTATTTCATCATTAGCGGTGGCGAAACGTAAAGAGTACGGCGAAAAATTTGCGGAACCCAAAAGTAGCAAAATCATTGCAGCGAGTAATGTGATGATGGTTGTCACAGTTATGTTCTTTGTCTTTAGCTGTGCATTATGCTTAAGCCCGGCTGAACTGTTAGATGCAAAAGCGCAGAATATCTCTATTCTATCTTATTTAGCTAATCGCTTTAATTCACCCGTTATTGCCTATATTGGACCACCAATTGCTTTCATCGCGATGGCTAAATCATTCTTAGGTCATTACTTAGGCGGTAAAGAGGGCTTTAACGGTATCGTGAATAAAGCGTTACGTAGCCGCGGTAAATCGATTGATCAAAAACGTTTAGACAAAATTGCTGCACTCTTTATGTTTGTGACGGCTTGGTTAATTGCGACCCTAAATCCAAGTATCTTAGGTTTAATTGAATCATTAGGTGGCCCAGTTCTCGCGCTGATCTTATTTATCATGCCGATGTATGCGATTCATAAGTTACCGGCATTAGCCAAATATCGCGGTAAGTTAAGCAACGTGTTTATCGTGGTGATGGGATTAATTGCCATTTCAGCGGCAATCTATAGCCTGGCCCATTGATAACCGACTAGACAGAACCTATATATAGAAAGACGATAACAAGTATGAATCTTAAGTTTCATACTTGTTTTTTAACCTATAAAAAACCCTTTAATCAGTTGGCATCATTAAACAACGCTCCCTCTATCATGATGATTGCGTTTGGTTAAGTCAGGTTTCAGGGGAAGCTGAAGAGAGAGACAATCGTGGACTCCGTATTTAATATTTTTAAAATTGGCATTGGGCCATCTAGTTCGCATACCGTTGGTCCTATGTATGCAGCGAAAATGTTTATTGATGAGTTAATTAGCCGTAATTTAATTCAGCAAGTTACCAAACTTGAGGCGGATGTGTATGGCTCGTTATCACTAACCGGTAAAGGTCACCATACCGATATTGCGATTATTATGGGACTGGCGGGTAACCAACCGGATATGGTCAATATTGATGCCATTCCGGGCTTTATGGCGCAAATAGCCCAAACTGCACGTCTGCCTATTTATGATGGTGAGTATGAGGTGGATTTCCCACTTAGCACCAGCATGAATTTCCATTCAAAATTTTTACCTTTGCATGAAAACGGCATGACATTGTCGGCTTATAACGGTGATGCGTTAGTGTTGCAAAAAACCTACTACTCAGTCGGTGGCGGTAAGATTGTTAAGGAAGAAGATTTCGGTGTGCAATCGAATGAAACAGTGCAGGTACCATTTCCGTTCTCAAGCGCTGAAAAGCTGTTAGCGTACTGCTCGGAAAATGCACTGTCTATCTCGAGTATTGTGATGAAAAATGAGCTGACCATGCACTCGTATGAAGAGATTGAAGCTTATTTCACCCGCGTGGGTAACACCATGGAAGCGTGTATTCGTCGTGGTATGAATACCGAAGGTTTACTGCCTGGTCCGTTAAAAGTGCCACGCCGGGCTTTCTCGCTGAATCGTCAGCTCTCATCAATGCCAGATAAAGTGATCTCTGATCCGATGATCTTGATCGACTGGATTAACATGTTCGCTTTAGCGGTGAGTGAAGAGAATGCCGCGGGTGGGCGTGTGGTTACTGCACCAACCAATGGTGCTTGTGGCATCATTCCGGCGGTACTGGCTTACTACCACAAATTTGTGCGTCCAGCCACGCCAGATATCTATATTCGCTTCTTCTTAACTTGTGGCGCGATTGGTCTGCTTTATCAAATGAATGCTTCCATTTCCGGTGCTGAAGTGGGTTGTCAGGGCGAAGTCGGTGTGGCGTGTTCGATGGCTGCGGCCGGTCTGGCTGAGCTATTAGGCGGCAATCCCGAACAAGTGTGTATGGCGGCGGAAATTGCCATGGAACATAATCTTGGTCTGACTTGTGATCCGGTCGGTGGACAGGTACAAGTGCCGTGTGTTGAGCGTAATGCGATTGCGGCGGTAAAAGCGATCAACTCAACACGTATGGCGTTAAGAAGAACAACAGCGGCAAAAGTGTCATTAGATAAAGTGATTGAAACCATGTATGAAACGGGTAAAGATATGAATTCAAAATATCGTGAAACGTCTCGTGGTGGGTTAGCGATTAAAATTCGCTGCGAATAAGCGCTATTTTCTAAACTTGTTACCCTTAACGTTATTGACGTTAAGGGTATTTTTTTGTCGCTAATCTTTTATTGCCGCTTTTTATGGACATTTTTGAGCGACGAATATTACTCTTTGGGATGTAAGTCTGCACCGATCGAGACTTTATGGTGTGCGCCTTCATTGCTCGATCAAGATCAGTCGACATCGCCGGTGAGCACCCGCTGAGCGTCAGCGGCTCAAGCCCATTTTATGCTGATAAATAATTGTTAAAATTTCCAGTGCATATTATTGCGGTGGGTACTGATAAAATCATGCTCAATCGCCGGTTTACTCTCTTCGCTGGCAGAAACGATTTTACGTTTTCTTTTACGCTGATGCTGCTGATTATGGCCAACTTCAATATGGGCGAGTAAATTATTGAGCTGATCTAACTCATCGAGCCCACGTAACACCGAGATTAACGTAGTGAGTGAGACCGATTCACCCAGTTCAATGCGTTTAATCGTGGCAATGCCTACGCCGGATAGCTGCGCTAATTCGCACTGCGATAAGTTTTTCCTGATGCGGGCAATTTTGATACGCCGGCACAACAGGGCAATAACATCTGCATTTTGATCCATGAATATTAACCTAAGGTACCTTTTCGTGACGCTAAGTGTATCTAGTCAGATTCAGATAACACGATCGTTTTCACTCCTTCGTTTTTCCGGTAGACTGACATCGATACCTTGGTGACGGGAATGAGACTATAAAATAGCGCTGCATATTATAGGAGAATCGTGATTACGGCGAGGATCGATAGCACAAAAAACGAATAAATTAAGCGTTATACGCTTATTTTACGTTATCTTGTTGATATTTTAAACGATAACTGTTTATTTTTTTAATTGAGCAGAACAAGTTGGCGCACACTTTTTTATCATGTGCGCTCACTTTTGAAAGTTTAACTTAGGATTCAATTTTTTTATTGGTGTTTTTAAGTTTAAATCCGGCCACCATCAGGACCAACCAGCCAAAGATAAAGGCAAAGCCGCCAATAGGCGCCGTGCCGATATTGGGTAGCGCAAAGCAGGTGATGCCATAGAGGGTGCCAGAAAAGAACACGATCCCGATGATAAACAGACCCGCCGCCAGGCCAAGTAACCGGTTTGGCTGAAAACGCAACCAGATAGCCAGTGCCAGTAAGGCTAACGCATGATACATCTGATACTCAACGCCAAGTTTAAAGATCTCCAGTTGCGGCAGGGTAAGGTGTGCTTTTAAAGCATGAGAGGCTAAGGCACCCAGTATAATGCCGGTCATGCCAAAAAAACCGGCGGCGATTAAACATAATTGACTTTTCATTTTTCTCTATCCTGTTGAGGGGTAGTGAGGGTGGCAAGCCACCCAGTTGGATTATTGGGATATCTCGGTCGCTGACGGCGGTGTGGCCGCTGCTGCAGGTGTCGTCACTGCGTCTGACGTGGCCGTGGTGGTTACCACGCTTTGCGATGTCGGGGCGCCGGTCAACTTACTGCGTAGATGAAAGGCATCTTGGTGCCACAGCCACGCACCGGTTGCGACTGCGCCAAGCAAAATCGCTAGCCAGAACACCAGCCAATATTTTAAATAACGTTTTTTCATCGGATCAATTAGGGTGCGGCTGGCATTTTTCGGTAGCTCGGCCCGTGAGGTCAGCTGGCCGCCAAGAAACAGATTGATTTTTAGCTTACCATTGATAGCCCAGCCAGACGCTTCCAGTAGTGGCCCTAAAGTTCTTTGACGTAGTTTTAACCAGGCCATAATCACTGATGGCCCGGAGATCAATAAAAACAGCGCGACAAACACTAACGGCAGCTGCCACCACTGTAGTTCAAACAGCGAACGCGCAATACTGGCAATCGCGGTACCGATGGCGCCAATGGCTAAACCGATAGCGGCAAAAATCCCCACGCTGCGGCCGATATCGAATTTAGAAGGGGCGGCATCGGCAGCAGGGGTGATGCTCACATTCTGGGCCGCTTTACTGGCCGCATCGACTAACGCCTGATCCTTAGAACCGGCCCATTTATTAATCTGATCTGTAATAAAACGACCAAAGCGCTTATACGGATCCCAAATGGCTTGATGTAGGCTGATCGGTTTGGTGATAATCTTCACCACTCTGGCATCCCAGTCATTACTTTGATTATCAATAAATACGCCATTACGGCCATCGAGTAAGAAATCGGCATCGCCAGCGGTCATCGCCGCCACAATAGTGCGCTTAACCTGACTGCCATCCGCCGGTGGATTTTTGCGAGTACATTCACAGTACATTAAAAACAGTTCGGAGTAGTTAGCCAGGGTGAGATGTTTGCTGACATCAGTGACTGGAATACATAATGAGCAGCAGCGCCCGTCGATATATAACCGGCCACTTTGGAAAGCGGCCCGGCGGTCGAGATCGAAAAAGTCATGGAAAGACACAAAATTCATCAGTAAGCGATAAAGATTTTTATGGTACATGACTAAGCGTTCAACATCCGCTACATCGGCTGCCGCGGCCGGTGTTTTGCTATCTTTATCCGCTAATGCAGCAAATCTGTCGGCCACATCGCTATTTAAGATTTCGGTCGCTCGTTTATCACCGAGTTTATCAATGGTGATGCTCGGCGCTTTGGTCACGGTCACTTTAACTAAGGTCGGTTTGGATTCGACGGCGGTGGCATAAGGTGATAATAACTGAAGGATATTGAGCCACTCTTCATAGGTGAGTTTGGTCTTATCGGCCAGAAAAGCACTCACCAGCGCACCGAAACGTTCAACGCGTAGACGCCAGATAGGATTAATCCCCTGAGTCAGATCTAGCGGTTTATCCGCTTCGACTTTGGATAACGGCAGCTCTGAGAGCGCTTTGTCTTCCAGTAGACCATTTTCAGCGGGGACAATAAACTTTTCATCTACATTTAACGCATTTTGGGCTTGCGGTGCATAGCTGGCGATTTGGGTACGCATAAAATAGTCATCGACTTTATCTTTTAAGCTCTGGACCAGTTGCCAGACTTCCGCGGTATCATCACCCAGTGGCGTGGTGGCTGAGCCCACGCCTTGTTGCCAGGTTAGCCAGCTGCTTAATGAGCTCATAAAGGCTTTGGCAATCTCATTATTGATGCCATCAATACCGCTGACATCTTTGACGCCACCCATCACTTTGACGGCATCATTGATAAAGGCCACAATATCGGCCTCAAATTGAGGATTGGGCGGTAGCACGCCATCACCATTAAACAGGTTTGAAGCATTGAGTAGGGTCGATTGACTGAGATCGGTTTCGGAAATCGCGCTGGCATCGGGTTTATTGATATTATTCAAAATGGCTTTGGCGGTAAAAGCCAGTCGCTGACCTTCGGCAGTCTCGCTATTGATAGCCGATAGCGGCAGTTCGTTGGCACAAGCCACTATCGAATCAAGTCGGGTTAAACGAGGTTTTAGCCAGTTGACTTCATCGATAATATCGGGAATACGGATACGGTCGTCTTTATCCTTATCCAGCAGCGACAGGGTTTTTTGATCAAACTCTAAACCAGAAGCCGGGCAGCTTAAGGCGACCCACAGTTTAGGATCTAATGTATTGAGATGGGCAATATCGTCTGCGGTGGATAAGATGACTTGATCGAGTCCACCAATTCGTTGAAATTTCCATGCATAGCCTTGCGATTTCTGATCCATTGTTGCTCCATTTTCATCTTATGCAAAAGCCGGTTGTCTCATCCTGTTATCGCGCTTATCTGTGCAGATAAAGCGACAGTTCAACGGGCACTTTTTGATTTTGTCTTGCACTGAGTATCGGGCCAAGCCTACCTGAATATCCCAATGAGTTTGACTAAATATTACAATAATCTCGACATTTATACTATATTTTCTATTCTTGCTGTGTGCCGGCTTGTCTTTGGGCTAAAAAAGCATCAATCTCATCCCGCCAGGGGATCGAGGGCTGGGCACCAGAACGGGTTACGGCGATCGCCGCGCCGGCATGGGCATAAGTGACCGCCTCATCCAGGCTTTTCTCTGCCAGTAGTGCGGTAACTAACAGACCATTAAAGGTATCACCGGCGGCAATCGTATCAATAGCGTTGACCTGAAAACCGGCGATTAATCTTCCCTTTCCAGCCACACTGACCCAGGCACCTTGATGACCCAGTGTAATAATCACGGTGGGGATACCTTTTTGATGCAGCGCCTGGGCAGCACTGTCGGCGTCCGTCAAGTTGCTGACTTTTATTCCGGTTAATGATTCGGCTTCAGTCTCATTCGGCGTAATGATATCGATATGCTTTAATATCTTATCGCTTAATTGCGTAGCGGGGGCGGGATTGACGATCACCTGCGTGTGATGCGCTTTAGCCAGTTTAACCGCTGCTTCGATGGTCGGCAGCGGGATCTCTAGCTGGATTAATATGGCATTGGCCGCAGCGATATCTTGTGCGTAATGCACCAGATAAGGCGGCGTGACGGCGGCATTGGCACCGGGATAAACCACTATCTCATTTTCGCCTTGAGCATTGACAAAAATTAAGGCGATACCGGTTTTTTCTTGGGTAATGGTGCTGACTGAAGCAGTCTGAATCTGGTCTTTTTGCAGTTGCTGGCGGATTTGCCTGCCGCCTTCATCCTCACCAACCGCGGCAATTAATTGAATATTGGCACCGCCGCGACCAGCAGCCACCGCTTGATTGGCGCCTTTGCCACCAAAAGCGATTTGATAGTTTGAACCGGTCAGGGTTTCGCCTGGTTTGGGGAACTGTTTGACGGTTAAGATATGATCGATATTAATACTGCCCAAGACGATAAGTTTTTTGATCATTATCCACCTGCCTGTTTATGATACTCACCGTCAGACAGTCTGCTGCGGTAAAGTAATGGGATTGGTATGCTATTATTGAACTATGTTTACTAAGTATATTTATTAAATACGTTTATTCAACTACGATTCTTAAACTACAGTTCTTAAACTACAGTTCTTAAACTACAGTTCTTAAACTACAGTTATTAAATCACAGCTATTAAACCACAGTCCGGATAAGGATGAAAAGGCCTTCATTATCCAGACTGACAACCTGAGCGTCGTGGCTTCAGGCTATCTGCGCTGCCACTGCTTATCCTGATGGTTGTGGCATTTTGTTACTGATCACCAGGCGACTTGATCGCGGCCCACGATTGGCGGTGAGCTTAAAACAATCAGTATTTATCGCTATTTAACGCTAGAATATCAGTGCTTTTACGCTATAATAACAGATTAAAAATCACATTTAATGATGTTGTGTTAATTTGTTAGGATGATCGAATTGATGTATTGGCGATGAATTATACCAAAAGAGATCAAGCTATTTTTAATTGATAGCTTATAATGCGCGCTGATTTTACCAACCAAGAGAGAAATTTTATGTTAAATAATTTAAAAGCCCTCATTCAATATCTATTGCCTAAGCAGCTTTTAACCCAGTTTTTCGGCTGTTTAGCCAGTAAACATTTAGGTGTGGTCACCACCTGGATGATTAAAGGATTTGCCAAGCTGTATAAAGTCAATATGCATGAAGCCAGCGAAAAAAATCCCGAAAAATACCGCACATTTAATGACTTTTTCGCCCGTCAATTAGCGCAGAATATGCGTCCGATTGCAGAAGATGAAAAGGCAGTTGTGATGCCAGCTGACGGTATGATTAGCCAGTTTGGCCGCATTGAAGCGGGCCACTTAATTCAAGCGAAAGGCCACACTTACTCATTAGCCTCACTGCTAGCCTGTAATACGCCAATGGTGGATGCACTACAAAACGGCCACTATATGACCACCTATCTATCACCACGTGATTATCACCGTGTCCATATGCCGTGTGATGGGATCTTACGTGAGATGATCTATGTGCCGGGTTCGCTTTTTTCGGTTAATCAAGCCACGACGGCAACGATTCCGAATATTTTTGCGCGTAATGAGCGCGTAATCTGCTATTTTGAAACTGAATATGGCCCGATGGTGCAGGTGCTAGTTGGTGCAACGATTGTCGGTAGTATTGAAGTCTCATGGCAGGGCGTGGTCACGCCACCGCGCGATGGCGTGTTAAAAAGCTGGCAGTATGAAGATGTTCGTCTGGCTAAAGGCGATGATATGGGCTGCTTTAAACTTGGTTCTACCGTAATTACGCTATTTGCAGAAAATAGCATGACGTTTGCCGATAAAATTGAAGTCGGTATGCAGACTCGTGTGGGTCAGGCGTTTGGGGTAAGGATTTAGTGATGTTGATGAGAAATAATCGGCGGAATAGGTTGGTACGACCACTCTGCATGCTGTTATTGTGGGTGAGCTGTCTGTTTTCAGTGTCCGTATTCGCGCAAAGTGTCAGTAATATTATTTCTCAACAAGATGGCCTCGAGCAGCTGATAAAAGAGCTCTCTGAACGTAATTCTGAGCTGCAACAAGAGCAGACCATGCAGTCAGAGCAGCTCAGCTATATCGTCACCGAAAAAAATAATATCTCGCAGCAGATCAGCCATGTGCAAAATACCTTATCCATGCTTGATGAGCAGGGGGAGTGGTTAAGTTTTTCAACCGCGTTAGGTGAAACCCTGCGCCGCCAGCTATTGAGTTTACCCGAAAAACCCAAGTCACAGCCGCTCGATCAGGATATTGCTAATATTCGGGTTAAACAGCTCAATTACCATGAACTGCTGGATAATCTGAGTGATTTTCCCGCTTTATCGAGCACACTTGCCGGCACTCCTTCAGGGGTACAGTATCGTAAATTACTGCAAGAACGCCGTGAGCTGCTGCAGTCGTTATCCGCCGGTGGCGACAATCTGGTTTTAGAGCTGACCAAACTTAAAATCGTCAATAAACAGTTAAGTGATGCCATTGATGCCGTCGATAATGCTGCGCATCGTTATTTCTTCTGGGTGGCCGATGTTAACCCGATTTCGACTAAATATCCGGTCGAATTAATCAAAGATTTAAGTTTAGTGCTGTTTTCGTTAGATACCGGTCATCAGCTATTAGGGGTGAGCGGTCAGATCTTCACTACGCCAGCAACCGTCATATTACTGTTGGCTTCGGTGGTGTTTGTGATCTTACATTTTCGTTTTAAAACCAGCTTTAGTGAATTATTAGCCAATACTGCCAATCGGGTTGGTAAAGTGACCCAAGATCGCTTTTCGCTAACGCTGCGGGTGGTTTTTTATTCGGTGTTAATGGCTTTACCACTTCCGGTATTGTGGGCTGTTGTCGGCTATATCTTACAAATCTCTTGGGATTATCCCATCGCCATGGCGTTAGGTCAGGGGGTCAATGCCGCGGCGCCGATTTTATGGGTGTTTATGATCAGCGCCTATTTTGCGCTGCCTAATGGTCTGTTCATTGCCCATTTTAAATGGCCGGTTGCTGGGGTAAGAGCCGCCATGAAATATTATCAGCTCTCGGTCTGGGTGGTGATCCCACTAGTGATGCTACTGATGAGTTTTGATGTCTATAATGGCCGAGAATTTGCCAGTACCATTGGCCGCCTCGTGTTTATTCTGCTCTGTTTTGCCCTAGTCTTTATGACCAATGCGATTCATCGCGCCGGTGTGCCGATGTATATCGATAGAAAAGGCTCTGGTGATAACCTATTAAGCCGTATTCTATGGCTGATTCTATTATGTGCGCCCTGGATTGCGATTGTCGCTGCCTGCCTTGGCTATTTAATGACCGCACAGGTCCTGTTAGGTCGTCTGGAAGCCTCGGTCGGTATCTGGTTTGGCTTACTGGTCATCTACTTTATGATTCGGCGCTGGATGTGGATTCAAAAGCGTAAAATTGAGTTTGAGCGGGCAAAGCAAAAACGATTGGAGCGTATCGCGCAGCGTGCCCGAACTGACGATGAGTTGAATAATGAGGCGATTGAAGAGCCGGTGGTGGATCTCGATACCATTAGTTCACAATCTCTGCAGCTGGTCCGTTCCATTTTAGTCATGATCGCCTTAATCTGCATGATTTTACTCTGGTCAGAGCTGCACTCTGCATTTGCCTTTATGGAGAATATCAAGCTATGGACTTCGAGTGTATCCGGGCCTAACGGTAGCGAAGTCGATCAAAGTATCACGCTAGCTTCGGTGTTTATTGCCATTTTAGTGATGACCATTACCGTGCAGCTGGTGAAAAATTTACCGGCTTTACTGGAGCTGGGTATTTTACAGCATCTCGATCTCACGCCAGGTACCGGTTACGCGCTGTCAACCTTAAGCAAGTATGTCATTTTAATGATCGGCTGTATGGTCGCCTTCTCATTTTTAGGGATTGATTGGTCGAAAATTCAGTGGCTAATTGCTGCACTAGGGGTTGGACTGGGTTTTGGTCTGCAAGAGATTTTTGCTAACTTCATATCAGGTCTGATTATTCTGTTTGAGAAACCAATTCGGATTGGTGATACCGTGACCATTCGTGATTTAACCGGCAGTATTACCAAAATCAATACGCGGGCGACCACGATTGTCGATTGGGATCGCAAAGAGATTGTCATGCCGAATAAAGCCTTTATTACTGAGCAGCTGATTAACTGGTCGTTATCCGATGCGATTACCCGTATTGTGTTAACGGTGCCGGCGACCATCAATGCCAGTAGTGAAACGATTATTGATATTTTGAAAGTGGCGGCTCAGGAGTGTAGTTATGTGCTGGACGACCCTGAACCACAAATATTCTTAGTCGATATTCAAGAGGGCATTCAGCTCTTTGAAATCCGGGTATTTGCGGCTGAAATGGCACATCGTATGCCGCTGCGCAGCGAGATCCAGCAACTAATTCTCGATGGTTATCGAAAACATGATCTCGAGCTGCCTTTCCCACCTTTACAGACCAATATTGAAGCCTTAGGCCGTAAAAGTGGCCGACGTATCTATCAATCCGGCTCGCTGTAAACGCATAGATCATGACACCATAAAATCAAATTCATCTGATTGATTTTATGGTGTAAAGCTGAGCCGTATTCCTGTTATCAATATCTCACAAAAGACAGAACACCCAACACCATTATCGTCAATATCGATAACGACAATATAGATTATGCGTGCACCCACTAAAATCTGTAATATAATGAGCCAACGCATTTACCGAAGAAGAGAACAAGATGATAAAAGGTATTCAATCCGTCAATGTGCAGCGATACCAACAGGGTGAGATCACACCTCCAACTGAAGATATGATTGCGCAAGAGGTGCCGGTGGCTTTGGTTTATAACGGTATCTCACACGTGGTCATGATGGCGACGCCCAAAGATCTGGATCATTTTGCGATGGGCTTTTCATTAGCCGAGAATATTATTGAGGCACCTAGCGATATTTACGGTATCGATATTATTGAGACCCCACAAGGGATTGAGGTACAGATAGAACTCTCCACGCGACGTTTTAGCGAGCTGAAACAGAAAAGACGTACGCTGGCTGGACGCACCGGTTGTGGCATCTGTGGCACTGAGCAGCTAGAGCAGATCTGCCCGGTCGTAGCGCCCCTGGCTTTTTCACAAACCTTCTCTTTAGCCCATTTATCAGCCGGTCTGGGTTATTTAAAACAGGTCCAGACGGTTGGCCAAATTACGGGCTGCACCCATGCCGCGGTCTGGCTTAGCGCTAAGGGGGATTTTATCGCTGGTTTTGAAGATATTGGCCGTCATGTAGCGCTGGATAAATTACTTGGCTTTCGGGCCAAACAACCTGATACGCAAGGCGTTGTCATGATCTCTTCACGGGCGAGCTATGAGATGGTGCAGAAGGCGGCCAATTGTGGGGTTGAGATCTTGTGTGCGGTCTCTGCGCCGACCTCAATGGCGGTGGCACTGGCAGCGCGCTGTGGCTTGACCTTAATGGGCTTTTGCCGTCAGCAGCAGGGGGTTATCTATACCCATCCGCAGCGCTTGTCAGTCTAATCGTCGCCTTGTCATGTTCTTAAGCGCAGCCTTTATAGCTGCGCTAATCCCGTCGCTAAACCATTTGATACTGTTACGGCCTAACCGCGCCAGCCATATTTTTTCAGATCAACCAAACCATTGGCGCGAAATAGCACCCCTTCGGCCAGAAGTTTATCGTGCTGCACTTGCTGGCGATTACCAATTAAGGCACAGCCACCTTTGTGGTTAATGACCCGGTGCCAGGGCAGTGTGCTATCACTGGGCAGTTTTTTCAGTACCTGCCCAACAAATCTGGCGGCGCGCGGTAATCCTGCCATTTCAGCTATCTGTCCATAGCTGGCGACGCTACCCGGTGGGATTTGACTGATCACCAGATAGACACGTGCCGCCGGCTCAAGATCAAACGGCGCTGACGTCATCACTGACGATGGTCAACTGGCTGTCAGGATCCTGTTTGACTTTAAACTGGTCGCTGAGCGTAATATCCCGGTTTAAAATCGCCTGCACGAAGAGGCGATCATCTGCCAGCCTCACCGCAGCCAGCACATGGCCACTCTCTCGTTGATGTTCACCCAGTATCAGGACAAGTCCTTCGCCGATCGGCGGTAATACTGAACTGGTACCGATTAAGCTAAACAGTGCTCTTTTATTAGCGCCGCGAAATTGAGCACGAGCGACCATCTCTTGACCGCGATAACAGCCTTTATCAAAGCTGATACCGTCGATTTTTTCCAGACTCATTGCCTGCGGTAAAAATTGAGCAAAATTAATGGCATCAATAAGCGGATAACTGGCCTCGATATCCAATGCCAACCATTGATTATCCTCGGTTGGCTGTGCCCCTTGGGCGATTAGCTGTTGACTGATCATCGCGATATGGGTAGATTCGCCAATCAGCAGAAAACGTGCCGCAGGTTTAGCTAAACGGATGATCGTCAGATTATCTTGATGTATCATCGTTTGTGAAGCCTCGTCCGGCAGCGTCAGGTTTAATTGCTGCAACATGGCGCCGGCCTGCTCACCCGCCACGCCTAATAGCTGTTGGCCATGGTCTATCTCAATGACCACTTTCGAGAATACCGCGTATTTTTTCAGGTCAGCGACCTGCTGCTCGGCCACGCTGCGGCGCTCAAGATAGTAGTAGGTCTCATGCTGTTTATATACCAACATGTTGGAGAGGATTTTACCGGTCGGATCGCAGTGGCCACTGAATAAAAAATCGATCTCAGTGAGCTTGTTGAGATCCTGAGTGAATTGGCCCTGTAGATAGCTGAGCGCATCCTGACCGGTCACTTTGACCAGCTGCCAGTGCTTGAGCGACATAAAACAGCAAGGTAAGGTATTAGCGAGTTGAATATTCATAAGCAACCTGATGTTAGTAATGAGTAATAAGCCAAATAGCATAGCGTATTTATAAATCAATCGGCGACTTTTTTCAAATAATACTCATGCTCACCATCCTGATAAAGCGGAACTCTTTTTGCTTGTCGCCTCGAGATAGTACACTTTTTCAACCGGATTTCAGTCGGCTTCTCTTATCATGGAAAAGTGGTCTGAGGGTCATCTGACCGGACGCCATGCAAGTTTCAACGAGGACAGATATCGTTCAGATTAGACTCAATTAAAACAACTGAAGGCAAGTTAAATTAACACAAATCAATATTAGTTAAGACGAGTTGAATTAAGATAAATTAATACAAGTTAAGGAGCCGTGATGTGGGAAATAAAACTCAAATTATCCAAGCGGTTGTTGTGCCTGTATAGTCTGTTTTATCTGGGATTATTAGGATTACTCTATATTGAGCTATCAACCACCTTATGGCCGATTGCCATGATCGCGATTTTGCTGGTGGGGGTTATCGAATATTATCGCTGTTATCGAGGCTGGTTAATCCTGCAAGGCGATTTTGCCATCATCTCTGACCTCAAGCAGATCTACTTTCGCCGGCAACGCTGGCGGTTATATCGTTCACCCCTGTTTTTGCAATATGCGGTGATTGTTCATTTACAGTCAATTCGCCACAACAAACGGCGCACGCTCTGTTTGATGTTTGATCATGTTTCGCGGTCAGATTGGCGCAAGCTGTGCTATTTACTGCAGCGCTGGCGCTAGTGAGAGGAGGCACAGCTTCGGTGAAAAGGGCAGTATCGGTCTATTTTTGCGACTGTCCTCATCGTTAAGCTGAGCGAATTAAATAACACAACCTCAATCTTTCCGCTATAATAGCCGGCGAATCAAGATTGTCCTTATCCTGACATGACCATTATTAATCATCAAGTGAATTATCATCCATGTATCAACTATCGAATCAGTTAGAGCTTTTAAGTCCAGCGCGTGATATTGAGATCGCCAGGCAGGCCATTTTACATGGTGCCGATGCGGTTTATATTGGCGGTCCCCATTTTGGCGCCCGGCATAATGCCGGCAATAGTGTGGCCGATATCGCCAAACTGGTCACCTTTGCCCATCAATATTATGCGAAAGTCTTTGTCACCTTAAATACGATATTACATGATAATGAGCTGGAAGCGGCTCGCAGCCTGATTTACCAATATTATGAGGCGGGGGTCGATGCCCTGATTGTGCAGGATATGGGCATTATGGCCTTAGATATTCCGCCGATTGATCTGCATGCCAGTACCCAGATGGATATCCGAACACCAGAAAAAGCCAAATTCTTAGCTGACGTCGGCTTTTCACAGATGGTGTTAGCCAGAGAGCTGGATTTAACCCAGATCTATCAGATTGCTCAGCAATCGGCGGCCAAGATTGAGTTTTTTGTGCATGGCGCATTGTGCGTCGCCTACTCAGGCCAGTGTTATATCTCTCATGCTCAGACTGGGCGCAGCGCCAATCGTGGCGACTGTTCACAAGCCTGTCGTTTACCCTATACCCTAAAAGATGATCAAGGCCGCGTCGTTGCCTATGAAAAACATCTGCTATCGATGAAAGATAATGATCAATCAGCCAACTTAATTGAGTTGATTGAGAGTGGTGTTCGTTCATTTAAAATTGAGGGTCGCTATAAAGATCTGGCTTATGTCAAAAATATTACCGCGCATTATCGTCAGCAGCTCGATGAGATTTTAACCCAGCGTGCTGATTTGCGGGCGGCTTCGAGCGGCCGTGTGGAGTATCAGTTTATCCCTAATCCGCAAAAAACCTTCCATCGCGGCAGTACCGACTATTTTGTGACTGGTCGAAAAATGGATATTGGTGCCTTTGATTCCCCTAAATTCATTGGTTTAACCATTGGTGAAGTGTTGAAAGTTACCAAAGATGCTTTAGAGATCCAAACCGATTCGCCGCTGGTCAATGGTGATGGTCTGAATGTCCTGGTTAAACGCGATATTATCGGTTTTCGGGCCAACACGGTTGAGAAACTGTCGGCTAACCGATATCGGGTGGTACCCAATGAGATGCCCAGTGCGTTACTGAATTTACGTCCACATCATGCTCTGAATCGTAACCTTGATCATCAGTGGCAACAGAGTTTAACCAAGTCATCGAGTACCCGGCGTATCGGTGTCAGTTTTTATCTGCACCGTGATGAACAGGGCCTCTGTTTACAAGCCACCAGTGAAGAGGGCGTAAAAGTCTGTGAGCGGTTGACCGGTGAGCTGAGTTTGGCTAATCAGCCGGAAAAAGCACGCAGTCAGTTTTATGCCAGCTTGGAGAAGCTCGGTCAAACCGATTATTATGCGCAGGATATTGTGATTGATTTACCGGTGGTCTACTTTGTTAGCAATGCCCAGTTTAATCAATTAAGACGCGATGTGATTGAGGCCTTAACCGCGCAGCGTCTAGCGGCTTATAAGCCCGCGCAGCGTAAGCCCATCAGCGAACCGGCGCCAGTTTATCCACAAACCCAGTTAACCTATCTGGACAACGTCTATAATCAGAAAGCCTGTGAGTTTTATGCGCGTTTTGGGGTGACACTGATAGAAGCGGCTTATGAAGCACACGAAGTAAAAACCGAAGCGCCAGTAATGATCACCAAGCACTGCTTGCGGTTCGCCTTTAATCTTTGCCCGAAACAGGCGAAAGGGGTGACAGGCGTGAAAACCAAAGTGACACCGATGCAGCTAGTGCATAATGACGAAGTGTTGACGCTGAAATTTGATTGCAAAGCTTGTGAGATGCAGGTCTGGGGCAAAATCAAATCACATGTGTTGAAATCGCCTTTAGCCGGCAGTGAGCTGATTTTTCTTGAGCGCAGCGAAGAGAAAACCCCTCGCTAAAAGTAAACGCAATGGCGGCGATGGGTCGCCATCTAAAACAGCCTGCTACATCACTTTTTATCGCTTTATTTATCGCTGACTTTATTGTTTTACTTTATAGCTCACGCAGCGCTATCTGGCGTAGCAAGCGGGCTTGCCGGGTGGTTACCTCTGGTGCTTGGGTTCGGTGTTGCTCCTGTCTGGCCAGTGCCCAATCAATATGGTTATCGAGCAGTGGACTTATCTGCTGATGGGCCTTAAGCGCCTGCACAATCCGTTCATCATAAGCCGCGTTACCTAAGGCAACGGTAATATTACGCAGCCATTTGGCATAACCGACGCGTCTGATTGGCGAACCTTCGGTGCGTTTTAAAAAGGTCGCTTCATCCCACTCATACAGCGCCAGTAACTCTGCCTTATCGAGCCCATGGCGCGGCGCAAAATCAGCTTCCTGGGTATAGTCGGGCTGACGATTAAAAGGGCAGATCAGCTGGCAATCATCACAGCCATAAATTCGGTTACCAATTAAAGGCCGCAGTGCTTCAGGGATAATGCCATCATATTCAATGGTCAGGTAAGAGATACAGCGTCTGGCATCGACCACATAAGGTTCAACAATCGCCTGTGTCGGACAAATTTGCAAACAAGCCTGACATTTACCACACAGATCCGCGACCGGCTGATCGACCGGGAGTGGCATATTGACCAGTAATTCCCCTAAAAAGAAGAAGGAACCGGTCTCCTTTAAGAGCAGGCTATGTTTACCGCGCCAGCCTAAACCGGCTTTGGCGGCCAGACTTCGTTCAAGTAAAGGTGCTGAATCGACAAACGGTCGATAGCTCAGCGTTTCACAATAGTGCTTAATTTGCTCGCCCAGTTTTTGTAAACGTTGCCGCATCAACTTATGGTAATCTCGGCCAAGCGCATAGCGGCTGACGTAAGCGTTGTCTGGGTTGGCCAGACTGTCACTGATGTGACTCCGATACGGCAGGTAGGGCAGACTGACCGAGATAACACGTAAAGTGCCGGGCAGCAGTAGATCGGGTCGGCTGCGAAGCTCACCATGGGCCGCCATCCACTGCATCTCACCATGATAACCCTGCTTGAGCCACTGCTGTAGGGCCGTTTCATCTAAGCTTAGATCAATATTACAGATACCAACATGGACAAAGCCTAAGGCTTCTCCCCATACTTTAATTTTTTCGGCCAGCGTTACATAATCAATCACGATGAAGCTCGTTATGCGGACGGATTATCTTGTTCTGCTAAGGCGAATTTATACAGCTGATTTTTCTTCGCGCCATAGATTTCCGCTGTGATAGCTGCGGCTTTATTTAACGGCAGCTCCTGCATCAGGCGTCTTAAGGTCTTGAGGATTTGTGGATCGAGTTCATCTTGTGCCGGTTTTTCATAGCCCTCAATAATCAGTACAAACTCCCCTTTTTGGCGCTGTTCATCCTCGTTCAACCACTCAATTAACTGCGTGACCGGCAAACCGATAATCGTTTCCCAGGTTTTGGTTAACTCTTTGGCCAGCACCATATAGCGCTCAGCCCCAAAACATTGTACCATATCACTGAGCGTATCGAGTAAGCGGTGGGTTGACTCATAAAAGATCAGGGTGCGGGTCTCTTGTCTCAGTGCATTGAGTTTATCCTGACGACCTTTACTTTTAGCCGGTAAAAAGCCCTCATAACAAAAACGGTCTGAGGCAATACCCGCAGCGCACAGGGCAGTAATCGCTGCACAGGCCCCCGGAAGCGGTACTACTTTAATGCCGGCCTGATGACACTGGCGCACTAAATGGTAGCCAGGATCATTGATGAGCGGCGTACCGGCGTCAGAGACTAGCGCAATCGACTGACCCGCTTGCAGTTTCTCTATTAGTAACTGAGCTTTGTGCTGCTCATTGTGATCGTGCAGCGCAAATAGTTTGGCGTTAATCACCAAATGCTGAAGTAGCAGACCGGTATGACGGGTATCTTCAGCTGCAATCAGATCAACTTGCTTGAGCACTGAAATAGCGCGGCTGGTAATATCCCCTAAATTACCAATCGGGGTGGCGACAATATAGAGTGCGCCGGGGAGAACTTGATATGAGTATGACGACATAATGGCTCAGTTAACGGTTTCATCAATAATAAATAACTGACGCTATTCTAAAGGAGTTATGCTATTTTACCAATTGCAAATCGATTGTTTTTAAAAATCAATCACTCATCTGACCTGAACGCCTTGATGCTCAGGTCTATTTAGCGTGGTCTAAAAAATAACGTTGCCAGCTGATGCAATTAAATTAGGCAAGCTGAATAATATTGTATAAAATAAAACGCATTGATAGATTATTTGATTTTCATCTGATTTATGGTAGGGGAGACCTATGTCAATTTTGTTCAACACACTAATACAACACCGCTGGGCGAAGACCGTGACGCTGGCTTCAATGAGTCTGTTTTTTGTGGCCTGTACCCAGACCAATCCGGCACAAATCAGAGATATCTCTGCTGCCAGTCCGCAGGTCAGTCCACAAGCTGTTTCAACCGATGTCGATTATGATTACGAGCAGCCGCCGTCATCGATTCAAACGCGTAGTGTGACGCCAGTCACCCAAACGGTCGCACCTAACTCAACCACCATTACCACTCGTGATAATAATGATGGCTCAAAAACGGTGGTGACCACTTCACAGCAGCGCATGGTCTATTCGCGCAACTATGATGATATTCCAAAAGGCGGCTATAAAGGCAGCGCTTATACGGTTAAACGCGGTGATACACTATTTTATATCGCTTGGATTACCGGTAATGATTATCGCGCCTTAGCGGCACGTAATAATATCAAAGAGCCGTACGATTTACACGTCGGTCAGGTGCTGGATGTCAATGGCGATGCCACGGTAGTGGTAACCCAAAAAACCACCACCACGACGCCGGCTAAAACAACGTCCACCGCAACAGCGAATACAACCGGACAGTCGGCAGCGGTGACTAAACCAACAGTGGTCACGACCACGACGACGACGGCAGGTAATAAGACGACCACCACCAATAACACCACGCCGGTGACGGTTGCCACCGTGGCGAATTTACAGTGGCAGTGGCCAACCCGTGGTAAAGTGATTGAAGCATTTTCTAACGAGAGCAAAGGTATCGATATTGCCGGTAGTTTAGGGGATAAAATCGTTGCCGCCGCCGCTGGTCGGGTGGTGTATGCCGGTAGTGCCTTACCGGGTTATGGTAACTTAATCATCATTAAACATAACGATGACTACTTAACTGCTTATGCGCATAACCAAAATATTTTGGTGAAAGAGGGGCAGGATGTAGCCGCTGGCCAGCAAATTGCCACCATGGGTAACACCGGTGGGGTCGCTTCGGTCAGATTGCATTTTGAAATTCGTTATAAAGCCAAATCGGTTGATCCGATGAAATATCTCCCTAAACAGTAAGTTGCTGGGGCGGGTCAGGTTTAAAATACCGATTTCGGCCCCATATCAATATCTAAGGCGTTGATTATGCCATCAGCGCCTGGCCATGCACTGAGTCGCCATTTATCTATTTGGACATCAATGGAGCGAGTCAGCGTTGTGACTGTTGTCAATCAAGCAGAACAGGAATAGTGCCTCACGAGCAAGATGAAGTCAGATCAGGCGGTCAGATACCGCTAGTTGGTGAGGAAATCGGTTATTTTTCACGAAGGAGCATGCTATGGCTGTTAAGAAGTTAGTTTTAGTCCGACATGGTGAGAGTGTCTGGAATCAAGAGAACCGTTTCACTGGCTGGACCGATGTCGAGTTATCCGATAAGGGTCGTTTAGAAGCAGCAGAAGCCGGTCGGCTCCTTAAACAAGATGGCTTTGTGTTTGATGCCGCTTATACGTCAGTGCTAAAACGCGCGATTCATACCCTCTGGTCAGTCTTAGATCAGCTCGATCAACCTTGGTTACCGGTAGAGAAATCCTGGAAACTCAATGAGCGTCATTATGGTGCGCTGCAGGGACTCAATAAAGCGGAAACCGCGCAAAAATATGGCGAAGATCAGGTGAAATTATGGCGTCGCGGCTTTGCTGTGACACCACCCGCTTTGACTGAGACCGATGCGCGTTATCCGGGCCATGATTTAAGATATCAACACTTAAGCGCAAACGCGTTACCGCTGACCGAAAGCTTAGCCTTAACCATTGAGCGCGTGATTCCTTACTGGCAACAAGAGATTGAGCCTCGGGTGCAAGCTGGCGAACGGATTATTATCGCCGCCCATGGTAACTCGTTACGTGCCTTAGTCAAATATCTCGATAACATCAGCGATGATGATATTATTGAACTGAATATTCCAACAGGTGTACCGCTGGTATATGAGTTTGATGACAATATGCAGGTCATTAAACACTACTATCTGGGCGATGCCAAAGAGATTGCTGCCAAAGCCAATGCGGTGGCTAATCAAGGTAAACAGCAGTAACGCTGTTCTGAACGATAAATCAGTGCTGGCCGATGTAGCACTGGTTTTTTTATCCCGCTCTGCTTCTACTCGTCTGATGATTAACGCTGGCGATATCCGGTCGCTAATACTGGGTTAACATTGCAGCTATTGTGCCATCAGGATAAATGCCATGATTGGCATAAATTCAGCGGCGCTGGCGTGATAAATCGTGCGGAAAATCTGCGCCGACTAGTTGACGAACCAAATAGCAACTAAGGTATAATAGCCACGATGAATTGATTTGCTTAGCTGGGTGATGTTGCGTCATGATGCCAACAAATTAGCATAATCGCTTGTGGTTAAATACCCGTTTGCACAACCTTAGTGTCACTGATTTTGCGTCCACTACCTAAACGTCATTTACATACAAGTCAAACCATAACTATAATCAGTAGGCTGCTCGATGACTCGCTCATTCTCATTTCCAATCCTCTTAATTAGTCTGTTATTTGTGACCATTTCACTCTCAGCGCTTAACACTCAAACCCCATTATGGTTGGTCAGAGAGCATTTCGATGTCTGGAAGATCGGGCTGGTTGGCTCGAGCTACTTTGTTGGTAACTTAGTCGGTACGTTTGTGGCTAACTGGTTTGTGGCGAAAATTAATGCCAAAAAAACCTACTGCTATACCTGCCTGCTGTTTGCGGTGTCGACCCTCGGTATGAGTATCTCGATGGATCTGTATAGCTGGTCATTCTGCCGTTTTTTAATTGGTATCGCTTGCGCGATTACCTGGGTGATTGTCGAGAGTTGTATCTTAGTCACCAGTAAGGCGAACAATCGCAGTAAAATGCTTGCGGTATATATGACCACTTACTATCTGGGCACGGTGATGGGGCAGGGGCTACTGCGTTTTTTCCCGACTCAGGTGGTCCATTTTGGCTTAGTGGTGACGATGTTAATGGCGCTGGCAATACTGTTTATTCTGTTGACGCACTACCACCTGCCGCATAAAAAGAAAAAAGCCTTTGATATGATGTCGATGATTTTCCATCGTCAGGCCAGGCTAGGTCTGGTCGGCTGTATTATTGCCGGCATGATCATTGGCGGCATCTATTCACTGATGCCGGTTTATTACGCCAAACTGGGCTTTAATGATGAAGACGTGGCTAACTGGATGATAGTGATTATTACCAGTGGCTTGCTGGCGCAAATCCCGGCCGGCTATTTTGCCGATAAATATGGCCGATCCAGAGTCTTAGTGATTGAAACGTTTATCTTTATGTTAGCCTGTGTGATGCTGATTATTGGGATTTTCCCGGTTATTGCGGCGATCATTATGGGGGCGACGATTTATACGGTTTATCCACTGGCGATGGCCTGGGCCTGTAGTACGGTGAACAAACAAGAGATTATCTTGATGAATCAAGCCATGTTGTTTGTTAATACCTTAGGCAGCTTAGTGGCGCCGGCCATTATCTCCTTTTTTATGACAGAATATGGTAATAATAGCCTGTTTGTCTGTTTTATCTTGATTGCGCTGCTGTTTGCTGTGCTGCTGATGCTGAGCGCCAGAGTGAAGAGACCGGCGCTGAGCCATTAGCGACACCTGACGCTTTGCAGCCGCAATCATCCGCTGCCGCTTGATTTTATGCCTATCCGCTAGCGCCAACGTGTTTGGCGCTCACTGTCTCCTCTGCCAGCTTGCCGGCATCCACTTATTGTTGCTCACACTGCTTTTTATCTGAATAAATATCGATGATGGTATGCGATAAATTGTGAATTCGATCTCATCTTAATGCGAAGTCGATTGTGTCAAATGACACGCTAGGTCACAATGTTTTCACCCTCAGTTTAGCGTGGTTTATTGACCAACTGATTGAGTTTATTGACTATTTTAACGGGAGCAAAGGCAGATGAAGAGAACACTTTTGGCTGTTGGCGTGATAGTGAGCCTAATTTCGGGGAGTAGTATGGCAAAAGAGTTTGTGCTAATCGATCAAGCAAAAGGCATGACGGCAGGCAACTGGCAGGTGACCGAGCGTGATCTAGCCGTGTCGGACAATCTCACCTTTTCAGTGAAAAATCAGATACTTCACGGGGGTAAGCAAGAAGGCAGTCAGCGGATCACTATTCGTAGTGGTGACTTCGCGATTAACTTAAGTCCGACTCGCGGTATGGGAATTTTATCGGTGGTGGGTAATGGAGTGCGTCTGGGTTGGGATTCGCCGGTCGATGAGGTGGTCAATCCGGCTTTTATCAATTTAGATAGCCGCGGTGGATTAGGCTGGTTAGAGGGGTTTAATGAGATGATGGTGCGCTGCGGCTTTGAGTGGACTGGCCATCCGGTGATAGCCGATGGCACGATCTATTCACTGCATGGTCGCGCCGGTAATACGCCGGTTTCCCAGTTGATTGTCGACATTGAGGATCAGCCACCGTATACCATTACCGTCAAAGGATTAATCAAAGAGAACACCTTTAAGAAGGGCCATTTAGAAACCTGGGCATCATTAAGTTATGTGCCGGGCACAAACTCGTTTACGGTGCATGATATATTGACCAACCGTGGCGACTATCCGCGTGATTATCAGATTATCTATCACAGCAATTTTGGTCCGCCGCTCTTAGAGCAGGATGCGCAATTTATCGCGCCAGTCAAAGCGATCTCGCCGTTTAATGATTATGCGAAACAGGGCCTCGACAGCTGGCAAAGCTATCTCGGTCCAACCAACGGCTTTGATGAGATGGTGTTTAATATCTATCCCTATGCGGATGCGCAAGGTCAAACCCAGGTAATGCTGACCAATAAAGCCGGTGATAAAGGGGCGGGCATTGCCTTTAATATCAATCAGTTGCCGGTGTTATCACTCTGGAAGAATACCGACACCCTCAAGCAGGGCTATGTGACCGGGCTTGAACCGGGCACCAGTTTTGCTTACCCGGTCACGATTGAGAGAGAACAGTCACGAGTACGTCAACTGGCACCCGGCCAAAGCACGGCATTTACGCTGACTTATAGCCTGCTGGCGGACAAAACCGCTGTCGATCGCTATCAAGCGCAGATTCGGGCCATTCAGGGCGATCGTCAGACTGAGGTGATCGCGCAGCCGCTGGCCGAGGAGTAACCGTGCGTAATCCGCTGATCCTCATGGTGTAAGCAGCGCCATGAGGGTGCTAAGACTCATAGATATGAGTTTGGGTAATCTCATATAACTGGATTTTTGGCGTGTTTTGAGTGCGTTTGAACAGGCCGCTCAGCGTGGTGTTAATCAGAGGATGCCTCTTCTAACCTGTTGAAAATCAATCGACTGACGGAATATTTTTCGCTTTATCGCCAAAAATCACTATAATACCCACATCGTTTATAATGACAGTGATTAGGATATGATGAGCCGCGAAGCGATTGCGCCAGACACCCGTTTAAATACCCTTGTAGCGACTGATTCGACCGCGCCAGCTACACGCCATCCGATGAAAGCAGAGTTACACCCACGTAATCGCCATCGGCAGGGCTATGACTTTTTGCAGCTGGCCCAGACCTTACCTGATCTGGCGCCCTATATCCGCCAGAATCAGTACGGTAACCTTTCGGTTGATTTTGCTGATCCACGGGTGGTCAAGCTACTGAATAAAGCCCTGTTGTTACAGTTTTATCAGCTAAGCTATTGGGATATCCCGGATAACTATTTATGCCCACCGGTGCCGGGGCGAGTCGATTATATTCACTATCTGGCTGATCTGCTTGCCGACGATAATCACGGTCAGCTGCTACGCTGTAAAGGTGTGCGGGTGCTGGATATTGGGGTGGGAGCGAATGCGATTTACCCGATTGTCGGCCACGCTGAATATGGCTGGTCATTTGTCGGTAGTGATATCAATCCGCAGGCCATTAACGTGGCTAATGTGATTGCAAAGAGCAATCCAGCACTGAAATCTGCCTTACAGTGCCGGTTACAAACTGATAGTGCGGCAATATTTCACACGATCATTAAACCCAAGGACTATTTCACGTTCACACTGTGTAATCCGCCGTTTTATACCTCGGCACAAGAGGCCGATGCCAGTAATCATAAAAAGGTCAGCAATTTAACCGCATCGCAACCGCAAAAGTCGCCAGTGCGTAATTTTGCCGGTCAGCAGAGTGAACTGTGGTGCCCAGGCGGCGAGCGTGCTTTTATTAGCCAAATGATCATTGAAAGTCAGGATTATGCACAGCAGTGTCTATGGTTTAGTTCGCTGGTAGCCAAAAAGGATTCACTCACGCTGCTGATGAAAACCTTGCAAAAGGTCAATCCCGCCGAAGTGAAAGTGATTGAGATGGCACAAGGGCAAAAAATCAGCCGCTTTATCGCCTGGACCTTTATCCCGCAGGCGCAGCGTCACGCTTTTTTAGTTAAGCATCGGATGGTGATGGTTTAACTGTAAATTATATGACTATTTATGATATATCACCAAGGCATATTCCCAAACCTTGGTTCTTATTTTCCCAATTGAATCCAACGAATCCCATTTATCGTATTTTTGTGTTTGTCCGATGTTTTGCCTAAAGCAAGCATTCGTCTTGTGCAGGCTATAACTCATACTAGTGGCATGGCCAATTAAAGACCAATATATGATATTTTAATAGATATATTTAGTTGAATCTTCTAGTATTATCGCGCTTTATTGTAACTAATAAGTAAAATAATAAAAACTTTATCACAAGGAACGATGAATGAAAAAAATGCTTAGTCTGGCGTTTATTGCATTGGCTTTATCTGGATGCATGGCGACCAATCTTATTTCAGGCAAGATGTAGAGCGTCAGGCTGAGGCCAATGATGCCACCATTGCATTCTCTTCTGATTACCAGACTGAAACGATATTTTGGATAAATACTGATTCTCCGGTTGCCCAGCGTTCATGTGCCCATACCGATAAAATCGGTTATTTGTCTTACGACCCTGGCTTTTTGTCATTCGCTAAACCCGTCACAACACTTGAAACATCGGTGCCTAGTGGTGAAGAGATCGTAATAACCGGTTCAGGAACCGAGGGTAATACCTCGTGTGGTCAACTCGATAAAGCATTTACACCTGAAAAAAATAAAAATTATCTGATTCATTTTGAAAAAGCCGGTAATTACTGTCGTATGAATATTACTGAAAAAGAGAGCGGTGCAGAAGTCGCTTCTCGTCGAGTCACAACTTGTTCTAATTAATTTAGTCATATCAGCGAAGTTGCTGCAAGATTGGCAAGAAAAAGGCACCGTCAGGTGCCTTTTTTTATGCGTTTCAAACCAGCTTATAGCAGTTTTTTCAATTGATAGAGGGTTTCCAGTGCCTGCTTGGGCGTCAAGCTATCCGGATCGATGGTTTGTAAAGCCAGTTCCACTTCAGCTGGTTCCGGTTCGGCCATCAGCGACAGTTGTGAACTCTCGACATGGCTGCCGGCCGACTGTTTCGACAGCAGCTCTAACTCTTTCAGTTTCTGTTTAGCCCGTTTAAGGGTGGAAGCCGGCACACCAGCCAGACCGGCGACGGCAATGCCATAACTTTTACTGGCGGCGCCCTCTTGCACAGTGTGCATAAAGGCGATAGTGCTGCCATGTTCTACCGCATTCAGATGAACGTTATAGACACCGCTCATCTGCTCGGGCAGCTGGGTCAGTTCAAAGTAGTGGGTAGCAAACAGCGTCATGGCTTTAATCTGATGAATCAGATTTTCGGCGCAGGCCCAGGCTAATGACAGGCCATCATAGGTTGAGGTGCCGCGGCCGACTTCATCCATCAAGACTAAACTTTTGTCGGTGGCATTATTAAGAATATTGGCCGTTTCAGTCATTTCGACCATAAAGGTGGAGCGGCCAGAAGCCAAATCATCAGAGGCGCCGATACGGGTAAAGATACGATCAACCGGCCCGATAGTGGCCGCGCTGGCCGGCACAAAACTACCGATATAGGCCAATAGCACAATCAGCGCAGTTTGCCGCATATAGGTACTTTTACCGCCCATATTCGGTCCGGTAATGATCAGCATACGCCGGTCGGGTGACAGTGTCAGTGGATTGGTGATAAACGGCTCGGATAACACCTGTTCAACTACCGGATGACGGCCGGCCTCAATCTCGATCCCCATCTTATCGGTTAAGCGCGGGCAGGTATAATTGAGGCAGTCAGCCCGCTCGGCCAGATTGGTGAGGACATCGAGTTCGGCAATCGCTGCAGCACTCTGTTGCATCTCGGCCAAGGTCGGTAGCAGCAGGTCAAACAGCTGATCATAGAGTGATTTTTCCAGCGCCAGCGCTTTGCCTTTTGAGCTCAGCACCTTATCTTCATACTCTTTCAGCTCGGGAATAATATAGCGCTCGGCATTTTTTAAGGTCTGCCGGCGGGTATAGTGAATCGGCACTAAATGACTCTGCCCGCGGCTAACCTGAATATAGTAACCATGGATAGCGTTATAACCGATCTTTAAGGTTTCGATACCGAGCTGGCTGCGCTCTCTGACTTCCAGTTGATCGAGATATTGACTGGCGCCTTCAGCCAGTAAACGCAGCTCATCGAGCTCGGCATGATAACCGGGCGCAATCACGCCGCCATCACGAATTAACACCGGTGGTGCGTCAATAATCGCCCGCGACAACAGATCACTGATCGTATCAAATTGATTGATCGCCGCTTTTAGCTGAGTTAAGTGTGGCGTGTCGAGTGTGGCCAGCATGGCTTGTAACTGCGGTAACGTCTTATAGGCATCACGTAGCCGGGCAAAGTCCCGCGGTCGTGCCGTTCTCAGGGCCAGACGGGCCAGGATCCGCTCAATATCGCCAATCTGGCGCAGCAGTGGCTGTATATTTGCCACTGATAACTGCAGGTCATTAATCGCTTGCTGACGCAGGCCTAAAATTGTTCGATTACAGATCGGCATATGCAGCCAGCGTTTAAGCATGCGGCTGCCCATGGCGGTTTTGGTTTTATCTAAAATGGCGGCCAGGGTGTTGTCGCTGCCGCCGCTGAGGTTTTCGGTGATCTCCAAATTGCGGCGGGTTGCGGCATCGAGCACCACACAGTCGGCTAATGAGGATTTTATTAAGCTACGGATATGCGGCAGGGCGGTGCGCTGGGTATCTTTAACATACTGCAGCAGGCAGCCGGCGGCGCAGAGAGCTTTAACCTCTTTCTCTACACCAAAGCCGATGAGATCGCGGGTACCAAACTGCAGATTAAGCTGCTGACGCGCGGTATCTAGCTCAAATTCCCACACCGGTCGGCGACGCAGGCCATGGCGATGCTCAATCAGTGACATAGCGCTAAAGGTTTCGATATAGAGCAGTTCAACTGGATTGGTTCTTTGTAGCTCGGCCTGCATCGCCTCTTCAGACTGACACTCAAACACATGGAAACGGCCCGAGCTGATATCCAAGGTGGCATAGCCAAAGCCGCTGTTATCCTGATAGATGGCGGCCAGTAAATTATCCTGTTTCTCTTGCAGCAGTGACTCATCACTCACCGTACCGGGCGTGACAATCCGCACCACCTGACGTTCAACCGGTCCTTTGCTGGTAGCGGGGTCGCCAATCTGCTCACAAATGGCCACCGACTCGCCTAAACTGATCAATTTAGCCAGATAGTTCTCCACCGCATGGTAGGGCACGCCGGCCATCGGAATCGGCTCACCCGCTGAGGCGCCGCGTTTAGTCAGCGAAATCTCCAGCAGCTGTGAGGCCTTTTTGGCATCCTCATAAAACAGCTCATAAAAATCGCCCATCCGGTAAAATAGTAAGATATCCGGATGCGCCGCTTTGAGCCGCAAATATTGCTGCATCATGGGGGTGTGGCTGGTTAAATTTTCATTTTCATTCATGGCAGTGATTCTATACCGGGTTGAAGTTTCTCATTATTCACAGGTCGCGACAGCACTGAAGTGGAGCTGCAGCGTACCTATTTTTTACTGGTGGCTATCATAAAATAAAGCCGGTTAACTTGCTATCATTTAAAGTGTCACATTATGATATATGCCTGATTATAGCCGAATTATCGATAGGATGGAGAGATTATTTATCCGGTTAATAACACGGGATAATAGGATACGTTTTCATTTTGGAAAAGGAGTTGTTGAAGCAGTTGATGAGCGATGCTGATAGTGTAATACAGTAAACTCATGAGCAACGTTTGATGACGAAAATAGCGCCTCTCAGCCCGATCGACTAACCGACAATTATTCAGCTAAACTGTCAGTCTGAATATCTCACAGATTAGCATCAAGATTTTGATTAATTGATAGTAATTTACACAAGTATTCGCTTTTTGTTATCATGTTTTTTAACTTAGCAAGGTATTTTAATAGCGAGGTATTTTAATGAATTGGATAGAATCTTTTAAAAACATCATTGAGGGACACGTTTTCTGGTTAGTCCCATTATTATTAGTGATTTCACTTGTCGTCATCAGTAAGTTATTAAGTTGTCTGTTAAATTTTTTTGAAAAAAAAGGTGATTTTGCCACAAATGGCTGGCGAATTGCGATACTGAATGCGACTAAAGTCCCGTTAATTATGACCGTTTGGTTGGTAGGTATCATTATTGCTGTTCGTCATTACTTCCCTTCCGAAAATGAATATAGCGCACTTTACAAAATCATTTCGCCAACACAAAAAATAGTATTCATTGTTTTACTCAGCTGGTTTCTATTTCGTCTCATTCATAACGTTCAGTCTTATTATCTTAACCAGGCCGATAGCCAAGAGACAAATATCGATCGAACCGCTGTAGATGCCATCAGCAAAATTACAACAGTGATTGTTTTTCTAATTATGGTGCTAGGTATCATTCAAGCATTAGGTATTTCGATCACCGGATTACTGGCATTTGGTGGGGCGGCAGGGATTGCTGTTGGTTTCGCTGCACAAAATCTGGTATCTAATCTTTTTGGTGGCTTAACGGTGTTTGCCAGCCGGATCTTTAAAATAAATGATGATATTATTATCAAAGATGCAGATTTATCTGGTAAGGTTATTCATATTGGCTGGCGCTCAACGACGATTGAGGGCTGGGATGGTAAGCGTATCTACGTACCCAATTCAGTCTTTAATACCCATAACCTGATTAATAATTCTCGGCTTACTCATCGGACACTGTCACAAGATATCTTACTCAGCTACAGTGATTACTCAAAAATACAAGATGTCGTTGAGGAAGGGAATAAATGGTTATCGATGCGCGAAGATCTGAGTTATTTCGTTTTTCGCTTCAGTGAATTTGGCCAGACAGCCTTGAAAATCAATCTCTATGCTTGGGTGAAATCGGTCCCGGGTGGGGATTTTGTTCCCTATGGCGAATTTGCCAAGGCCCAAGAAGAAATTCTGATTGCGCTTGCTGATATTGCTCATCAGAAAGGATGCCATGTGCTGCCAATTAATCATGTATTAATTAACGAATTTTCCAATCCCAATGGTTAACATCGATAAAGTCAGGCGGGGAGAGAGCGTATATGGTGTTACAACTTAGCAACCAAATACGTTATCTGGGAAAAGATATCTTTTTTATATTTAACATTTCTGATGAATAACGCTGACTTACCGATCAGTCACCGGATATAATTACCATGGTAAGAATATGAGATATACTGGGATTTAGCTGCAAGAGTGATTAAACCTAGCTAAAATATTGAGGTGAAAATGGGGTGGGGAATGGTAATCAGGCGGTTGTTTTATCGGCGATTTATTTACAAAAAGATCACTCCTATCAAGTGGTCTGAATAAGATCAACATCAGGCCTTTATTTATCAATTTTATGGGCCTGGTAATATTATCGATACAACAACATATGCAATCGGCCACAATAAAACCGTATACCCTAGAGAATAAGTTGCAGATATCCTACGGTTACAGGTAACATACTCCACAACGTTTAAGGCTGATACGGCTATTGCTGTGCCGATGGTGTCAAGCCATCCACCAAGCCATCAGCCAGATAATTTCCGTAATGATTTAACCGATGTAGAGACCAAGATGACAAAACTCACCTTACAAGAGCAGATGCTCAAAGCGGGCTTAGTGACCAGTAAAAAAGTCGCCAAAGTGCAGCGAACGGCGAAAAAATCCCGCGTACAGGCGCGCGAGGCTCGCGCGGCGGTGGAAGAGAATAAACAAGCCCAGCTCGAACGTAATAAAGAACTCAGCGAACAGCAGAAACAAGCTGCCTTAGCTAAAGAGGCTCAGGCACAGGTCAAACAGCTGATTGAGATGAACCGTATCAGCCTGAGTAAAGGCGATATCGGTTTTAATTTTACGGATAATAAGCTGATTAAAAAAATCCTGGTGGATAAGCTGACGCAAAGCCAGCTTATCAGTGGTCGTCTGGCGATTGCCCGTTTGATGGCCGAGGGCAGTGGCACCAGTCAATATGCGATTATTCCGGCCAGCGTGGCTGATAAAATTGCCCAGCGCGACGCCCAGAGCATTGTGCTCAATAACGCATTGACTCAGGAAGCACTCGATGAAGATGATCCGTATGCTGATTTTAAAGTGCCGGATGATTTAATGTGGTAATGCCGCTGTGACCGCGCTTGTTGGATAAGCCATCGCTGGCGGTGGCTGATTGATCAACCGAGGGATTGCGTTATCTGTCGTGCTATCTTGCGATAAGAATTCAGACTATTTCAACCGAGGCGGTTTATTTATCGCCGCGTTTATGCTCTCATTCACTTCAATCATCTTTACATTGGATTGCGCTATTGGTGATATAATACCTGTCATCAATCAAGGAGCGGCGCGATGACAAATAGTATGTTAGACAAAGGTAGCTTAGATAAAAATACCTTAGAGACTAGTACTTTAGAGGCTAGTCCCGCACAGAACAGAGCTTTAGAAAATAGTCCTTCAGAAAACAGTCCCTTAAAAGATAATACCCTGACGCCGCATACCGCAAAAGAGAGCAGCTTAGCTGAAACGTTTCTCAGCGCGGCAGCGCAGGGACAGTTAACCTGCTTAAAACGTTGTCTTGAGATGGGCGTGGATATCAATGTGACCAACCGGCAAGGCCGCACGGCGATGATTAATGCCAGTTTGCATCAACATTATGACTGTGTGGCTTGGTTGATTGAGGCCGGTGCGGATGTAAATAAACAAGATCAAACCTGTTTTAATCCGTTTTTGCTGAGCTGCTTAAATAATGATTTAACCTTATTGCGGCTGGTGTTACCCGCACAACCTAATCTGGACTTGTTAACTCGTTTTGGCGGCGTTGGACTCACGCCAGCTTGTGAAAAAGGTCATATTGCGATTGTGCGTGAACTACTCGAAAAAACCGACATCAATGTTAATCATACTAACTTTGTCGGCTGGACGCCGTTACTCGAAGCGATTGTGCTGAATGATGGCGGCGAGACACAGCAACAGATCGTGCAGCTGCTGTTAAGCCATGGCGCCAATCCGCATATGACTGATAAATATGGTAAAACGCCTTTAACGCTTGCGCAAGAGAAGGGCTACCACAATATTGCTCAGTTACTGATCGCGGCGGGGGCCTAATCCAGTCAGACTGATTTGTCCAGAAGGTCAAGCGCCAAGTGTGGTATCGATTGTCAACCATCATCAGCGGCAATCATCGCTAACGGGATCGGTCACCCACTTTTTATTGCCATGCAGGCCGGTTTGGTGTCGGTCTTTATGCGGCACTAAAAGCCCAGCTGGTGAGAATATTGCGTCATTCAAATAGTTTTGCTTATCCCAGATAGCGATCTGACAGCGATCACGGCAGACTGCAATCAGCAGTGATCGTTGTCTGGGTGATATCAACACGTATCAGGCTGGCATCTCAACGATGACTGACGTCATGCGCCAGTGATTAAGCATCTCACGCAGGATCAGTAACGTTAAGGTAAATTCGCTGGTGATGGGCAACTTATCCAGGCTGGCCGGTCTGCCGTGAATAATATCGGCCAGTCGGTTAAACAGATCTTCTACTTGTTTAAGGGTGATTTCACAACTCGGTTTGGTTTCTAAACCAAGTAGCTGCGCCATCAGCTGAATCTGCGGATTATGAGTGTGTAACTGGCCCGCTGGCGGCAATTTGGCATACAGCGGCATAATCTGATCTTCAATCTGCATAATCGCCGTTTCGGTTTCCCGCGGTGAAGCCGGCAGCTGTTTTAAGGGATTACCGATAATGGTCTGGTTACCGATCGGCACATTAAGCTGCTGACCCGCAAAATAGAGGGTGGTTTGCTGCGGCTCAATGGTCAGTTCGATAGCGGTTTTCTGGGTCATACTCAATGTCGGCTTATAATGGCGTAAAGCCGATCACGTTAGCCGAAAAGCGGCTGTTTGGCAACTAAATCTTATTTGACCCACATAACCTTGGTCGGCGCAGCTAAGTTATACCGCCAGCGTGGATTTTTATCACAATGGTTTGGGCACGGTCACGGAGATAAATACCGCCGAGATTACGCTATTTACCGCGCAAATTGCGCAAATTGACGCTTATACCAGTGCCTTAATTGCCTCGGTAGATTTGGCCTTTTCCCTTGGTGAGCTCGGCCAAGCGATACCTTCATTTTAAAAGGGCATCCGACCATATCAGGGACGGGTATTCAGGCCTGTAGGTATTGAGGAATCGTATTAAGGGACTTGAATAAAGGGACTATTCTTAAGGAACTGTCATTAAGGAACTGTTATTAAAGAACCATTATTAAGGAACGAGTATTAAGAAACCAGTATTAAGAAACGGGTATTAAGGATAGTAAGAATACAATTTTTGGGTTCATGCTATGTTACGCGTGTTATCAGATAAAGGTTCGGGCAAAACCGGTCTTTGTGAGGTTGAATGAGTGATTAAAAGTCCATTCAGGCGGCCAACTCGACGGGTTAAAAAATTCGTTCAAATCAACTTTGTATTGCGGCGCGATCGCGTATAATAAATCGTTATCTACTTATCAGGAGTCAACCGTGCCAAAGCGTGATGAACAGGCCTTAAATCAGTTATTAACCGTGATGAAGCGTCTGCGTGATCCTCAGACTGGCTGTGAATGGGATCGGGTACAGACCTTTGCGTCGATTGTGCCTTATACCTTAGAAGAGACCTATGAGGTACTCGATGCGATTGCGCGTCAGGATTTCGCCGAGTTGAAAGTTGAACTGGGCGATCTGCTCTATCAAATAATATTTTATGCTGAGATGGCCGATGAGCAAGGCTTTTTCCATTTTTATGATGTTTGTCAGGCGATAACCGATAAGCTGATACGGCGACACCCGCATATCTTTGCCGGTGAAACCCTACCTGCCGATAAGCAGTGGGAGCAGCGTAAACAGCAGGAAAGAGCCGAGAAGCAGCAGTTTTCTGTACTTGATGATATTCCGCACACCTTACCGGCATTAATGCGCGCCGAAAAGATTCAAAAACGCTGTGCCAGTGTCGGGTTTGATTGGGAAACCCTAGGTCCGGTGGTGGCTAAGGTGAAAGAGGAGCTGGCGGAAGTGATGGCCGAAGTTAATCAACCGGTGGTCGATCAAGAGAAGGTCACCGAGGAGGTGGGCGATTTACTGTTTGCCGTGGTTAATTTATCTCGTCATCTGGGACAAAAAGCCGAAACGACCTTGCAACAAGCCAATCAAAAATTTGAAGCGCGTTTCAGACAGGTTGAGCAGATTATCGCCGCGCAGCAGATAACCATGCAAGATGCCTCGTTAGCGCAGATGGAAGCGGCCTGGCAGCAAGTGAAAGCTCAGGAAAAAGGTGAATAACCTGTCGATTTGCATCAGTGGCAACTGACGCTAAACGTAATGTGTTAGATTGATTTGAACGGCCAGCGTATCTGGCGGGATCAATCAATTGCCGGATGTGCGAGCAGCCAGACATGACGCTGAGGCTAAATCAGGGTAGAATAAGCCAAAATAGTATTTATAGATGATGACAAATAGGTGTTGATGATTATGGCAACGGTAAAAAATGAGTTATTTGAAGAGATTAATGCTTGGTCAAACAACGCGGTATTAAATAGTCCAGCGTGGAGTTTAAATCAGCTCGATTATAGTGAAAAAAGTGTCAGTGCTGTTGAGATTATTATCGATGAGATCTCAGCAAAACATCATGAGATTTCCGAAGAGCAGCTCGATATGTTGGCGCAAGAGTACGGCTGTTATCTGCTGATAACAGCCTGGCGCCTGTATGGGGGTGAGTTTTACTGGAATGAAGATCTGCAGCAACCGATGCTGATTGTCGGTGAACCTGAGACCTGCATTATCCTGTTAACTTGGCAAAAAGTGAAAGGTCGCCTGCTGGGTGACAAAGTCGATCATTTAGGCTATTTCTTTGAGCAGTTCTCACTCGATGCCAAAGCCACTGAGTCGGGTAAACAAGTGTTATATATGTAATTGATATCGGTGATCTGGATAGGTCATCCGCACTAAATCAAGCCATGTTTGTCGAAAAGGATTGCTATGTACTTAAAGCGTGTTGAGATTGTCGGTTTTCGGGGTATCAATCAGCTGGTATTAGATATCGATCCTAATCAGATGATGCTCACTGGCGAGAATACCTGGGGAAAATCGAGTTTACTCGGCGCGCTGTCATTACTGTCGCCTGAGCAGCTAGATTATCCGTTTACCGCCCGAGATTTTTATCAGCCAACGCCTGATCAGCCAGCGCCGGCCGAACAGGCGTTGCCGTCACAGCGGGCAACGCTGAGTTTTACCTTTGCAGAAAAACAGTCGGGGCAGTGGCAAAGTCCGATTTATCAGCTGTTTGAGCCGGTTGCTGAAGTGGCTGAAGAGGGCCTGAAACAGTTGACCTATCAAATCCTGGCGACCCGCACCTCTGCCAATGATATCGTGATGGCCTACCATTTTTTAGATCGGCAAGGTCAGGTCATGGCGACAGATGCCCAGCTAGCCGAACGTCGCCAGTATCTGGTGCGACTAAGCCCGGTGATGCGCCTAAAAAATCCTTTGCAGCATGAGATGAAAGGGGTTTCCCCGGAAATCCTCTCTGATCACTATCTGGAGTTACTCTCACATCAGCTTAAAGCAGCACAGACTAGCCTCAGTGGCGATGACGTATTTAAGGGATTACAGGTGGCGCGCGCGTTAATGTCCTATTATCTGGTTGATAGCCATCAACGCGATAAACTGAAACGGCAGGCACCGCTGGGTTACCAGCCGAGTTTAACTGACTGGAATGTACTTGATCGCTTTAATCATGCACTGGATGGTTTAGAGGACGAGTATACCCGGTTAAGTTTATTAGCGGTGTTTACTGGTTTACTGTGCTCTGAAGAGGGTCAGGCCTGGTCAGCCGCTGCGATGCCGATTTTATTGTTAGAAGAGCCGGAAAGTCAGCTGCATCCGATTATTTTGTCAGTCGCGATGCATCTGCTTGGTCACCTGCCGGTACAAAAGATTATTACCACCAACTCCAGTGACACGCTGGCGCTGGCGGAGCTGATGCAGATTTATCGCCTAAAGCGCTATCCAGACTATATTGAAGCCAAACATGTCAACGAGAAATCTCTGGGACATAGTGATGTGCGCCGGATTAAATTTCATATTCTCTATCGACGTTCGGCAGCGCTGTTTGCCCGTACCTGGTTATTGGTTGAAGGTGAGACCGAGGTGTGGATTTTACGCGAACTGGCGGAACAAGCGGGCTATTACCTGAACTCTGAAGGGGTACAGATCATTGAGTTTGCGCAGTGTGGCCTGAAACCACTGATAAAATATGCCCAGCAGATGGGCATTCACTGGCATGTGTTGACGGATGGTGATCAAGCCGGTAAAAAATATGCCGACACCGTGCGATCGCTCTGTCCGCAGGAGCGCCAGCTGGATGATTATTTAACGGTGTTGCCGGCTAAAGATATGGAAAACTTTATGTTCCGGCATGGCTTTAGCCATATCTATAAAATGATGGCCTGTGGCACCACCGCCCATATTGATATGCCGATCTCCCGTATTATTCAAAAAGCCATTCATAAATCGTCTAAACCGGATTTAGCCGTAGCCATTTGTGATGACGCCAGAGCCAGAGGACTGCAAGCTATCCCTAATCTGTTTAAGCAGATGTTTGCCCGAATTGTAAAATCTTCTTAACAGGATCTTTTAACTATCTTAATAGATAATCAAACCGCGGAAGCCGTAAAATAGCCGGATTGCGATAAGGGACACGATCTCTGGCAGTTTGTTGCGATAGATGACGATAAAAAGAACATAGAGTAACTGAAATCTGGCATAATGTGGGGCGATGTCTGCAATGGTATAACGTCGATTTAATGTAATTTTCATTGTCGCCAATTCTGCTTTCTGTTAAACTAATATCCCGTCTGATAAGTTTAAAACGAGCCCTTTTTTGGGGCATTATTCATCTCAACGTTAATCGGTTTATTATGGTCACAAATTATATTTTTGTTACAGGCGGCGTCGTTTCCTCGCTAGGTAAAGGTATTGCTGCAGCTTCATTGGCGGCAATTTTAGAAGCGCGTGGCTTAAAAGTCACCATGCTAAAACTTGATCCTTATATCAATGTGGATCCAGGCACTATGAGTCCTATTCAGCACGGCGAAGTATTTGTGACTGAAGATGGTGCTGAGACGGATCTCGATCTTGGTCATTATGAGCGTTTTATCCGCACTAAAATGACCCGCAAAAATAATTTCACTACCGGTCGCATCTATTCTGACGTGTTAAGAAAAGAGCGTCGTGGCGACTATCTGGGTGCTACCGTGCAAGTGATTCCGCATATAACCAATGCGATCAAAGATCGGGTGATCGAAGGCGCAAAAGGCTTTGATGTGGCGATTGTCGAAATCGGCGGTACGGTTGGTGATATTGAATCACTGCCATTCTTAGAAGCGATTCGTCAGTTAGCGGTGAATGTGGGCCGTGAACATACCCTATTTATGCATTTAACCCTGGTGCCTTATTTAGCCGCTTCAGGGGAAGTGAAAACTAAGCCAACGCAGCACTCGGTGAAAGAGTTGCTATCAATTGGTATCCAACCTGATATTCTGATTTGTCGTTCAGATCGCGTAGTACCGGCTAATGAACGCGCTAAAATTGCCCTATTTTGTAATGTACCGGAAAAAGCGGTTATCTCATTAAAAGATGTCGATTCTATCTATAAAATCCCAGCACTACTCAAATCACAAGGTTTAGATGACTACGTCTGTTCGCGTTTTCACTTAACTTGCCCGGAAGCTAATTTGGCAGAGTGGGAACAGGTAATTTATGAAGAAGCCAATCCGGTTGGTGAAGTCACTATTGGTATGGTCGGTAAATATATTGAATTACCGGATGCTTATAAATCAGTGAATGAAGCCTTAAAACATGGTGGCTTAAAAAATCGTATTACCGTACATATTCGTTATATTGATTCAGAAGATGTCGAAGCTCGTGGCGCAGAGTTGCTGCATGGTTTAGATGGTATCTTAATCCCTGGTGGTTTTGGTTACCGTGGCGTGGAAGGCAAGATTTTAGCGGCGCGTTATGCCCGTGAACAGAAAATTCCTTATTTAGGCATCTGCTTAGGGATGCAAGTTGCCTTAATTGAGTTTGCCCGTAATGTGGCTGGTTTGGCGCAGGCTAATTCGACTGAGTTTGTCAAAGATACGCCGATGCCCGTCGTCGGTCTGATTACTGAGTGGAGCGATGAAGCCGGCAATGTTGAACACCGTTCAGAGACCAGTGACTTAGGTGGTACTATGCGTTTAGGCGGCCAAATCTGTCATTTAGAACCGAATACACGCGTTCGCGATATGTATCAGAAAGAGTCGATTGTTGAGCGCCATCGTCACCGTTATGAAGTGAATAACAATCTGTTGCCAAAAATTGTGGCAGCTGGTTTGAAGGTAACCGGTTTATCGACTGATAGAAAACTAGTTGAAATAATTGAAAATCCTGATCATCCTTGGTTTGTTGCGTGTCAGTTCCACCCGGAATTTACCTCAACACCACGTGACGGACATCCGTTATTTACCAGCTTTATTAAAGCAGCAAAAGAGTATGGTCAGCACAAAGACTAACAGCAGAATTATTTTTTAATTTTTTACTATGTCATAATAGAGGAAAGTACACATGGCAAAAATCGTTAAAGTATTAGGTCGCGAAGTGATCGATTCACGCGGTAACCCAACTGTTGAAGCAGAAGTTCATTTAGAAGGTGGTTATGTTGGTTTAGCTATCGTTCCATCTGGGGCATCGACTGGTTCACGTGAAGCATTAGAACTTCGTGATGGTGATAAATCACGTTTCTTAGGTAAAGGTGTATTAAAAGCGGTTGCCAATGTTAATGGTCCAATTGCCAAAGCATTAATCGGTAAAGATGCAACGAATCAAGCAGATATCGATCAGATCATGTTAGATCTTGATGGTACTGACTTTAAATCTAACTTAGGTGCAAACTCAATTCTTGCGGTTTCTTTAGCGAATGCAAAAGCGGCAGCTGCATCAAAAGGCATTCCTCTTTACAAACATATCTCTGAACTGAACAACACGCCAGAAACTTACTCTATGCCATTACCCATGATGAATATCATCAATGGTGGTGAACATGCGGATAATAATATCGATCTGCAAGAGTTTATGATTCAACCTGTCGGTGCGAAAAATCTAAAAGAAGCATTACGTATGGGCGCAGAAATTTTCCATAACTTAGCTAAAGTACTTCATAGCAAAGGGATGAGCACGTCTGTTGGTGATGAAGGTGGTTTTGCCCCTAACTTAAAATCAAATGCTGATGCTTTAGCGTGTATTAAAGAAGCGGTCACTAACGCGGGTTATGTATTAGGTAAAGATGTCGTCCTTGCGCTTGACTGTGCTGCGTCAGAATTCTATAACAAAGAAACCGGTAAATATGAACTGAAAGGTGAAGGCCGTTCATTCACTTCTCAAGAGTTCGCACACTACTTAGAGCAGCTGACTAAAGATTATCCAATCGTGTCTATTGAAGATGGTTTAGACGAAAGCGATTGGGAAGGTTGGGCGTACTTAACTAAAGTATTAGGTGATAAAGTACAATTAGTCGGTGACGATCTATTTGTAACTAATACTAAGATCTTCAAACAAGGTATCGATAAAGGTATCGCCAACTCAATCTTAATCAAATTTAACCAAATCGGTTCATTAACTGAAACGATTGCAGCGGTTAAACTCGCGAAAGATTCTGGTTATACCGCGGTTATTTCTCACCGTAGTGGTGAAACTGAAGATTCAACGATTGCTGATTTAGCGGTTGGTCTGGCAGCCGGTCAAATCAAAACGGGTTCAATGAGCCGTTCTGACCGTATGGCTAAATACAACCAATTAATCCGTATTGAAGAAGCGTTAGGCGAAGCGAAAGCGCCGTTTAATGGCTTAAAAGAAGTGAAAGGTCAGGCTTAATAATCCTGCTTACCACTGATGAAAAAATCCCGCTTAGGCGGGATTTTTTTTGCTTAAAAATCGGCGATCTGGTGCTTATCTTGTTGCATTGTTCACGCCAATTTTGATGACCTTATGCTGCGTAGCTATGTTTGGTATCACTGAGTTTTAGGCTGACTGAAGCTGTTTGGGCGGATGGGATTAAAAAGATGAAAAACAGATGCCGGCATAAAAAAATTTATGGCAAAATTACTTGAAATTAGTTTAAAAGCACAAATCTTATCACTATGCGAAGATTTAAGTCACTGAATCGAAAGTTGTTTATTCCTTTTATCACTTAATTCAATTTAACGCTTAAGGAGAGTTTTACGATGCGTTTAGATCGATTAACCAATAAATTTCAACAGGCTTTAGTGGATGCCCAGTCACTGGCATTAGGTAAAGATAATCAATATATTGAGCCTGTTCATTTGATGTCAGCACTGCTCAATCAGGAAGGCGGTAGTGTCAAACCTTTATTAGTGACCGCGGGTGTCAATGTCGCCACGCTGAGCCAGAATTTAGCCAATGAGATTGACAAGTTACCTCAGGTACAGGGAACGGGTGGTGATATTCATCCGTCCAATGAGTTTGTGCGGGTGCTGAATCTGTGTGACAAGATAGCCCAAAAAAATAGTGATAGTTATATTTCATCGGAACTGTTTGTACAGGCCGCTTTGGAAGATAACGGTAAACTGGCTGATTTAATGAAAAAAGCCGGCTTAACCCAAGAGCGATTAAACCAGGCGATTAACCAGATTAGAGGAGGCGCTAACGTGAATGACGCCAATGCTGAAGATCAGCGCGATGCACTCAAAAAATATACCATTGATTTAACCGAACGCGCGGAACAAGGTAAGCTTGATCCCGTGATTGGACGTGATGAAGAGATTCGTCGTACCATTCAGGTTTTGCAGCGCCGCACCAAAAATAATCCGGTCTTAATTGGTGAACCGGGTGTTGGTAAAACGGCGATCGTGGAAGGCTTAGCGCAGCGTATTGTCGATGGTGAGATTCCGGAAGGCTTGCGCAATAAACGCGTATTATCACTCGATATGGGGGCACTGATTGCTGGGGCTAAATATCGTGGTGAATTTGAAGAGCGTCTGAAAGCCTTGCTGAAAGATCTAGCCAAAGAAGAGGGTCGTATTATCCTGTTTATCGACGAGATTCATACAATGGTCGGCGCTGGTAAAAGCGATGGCGCGATGGATGCGGGTAATATGTTAAAACCGGCGCTGGCGCGCGGTGAACTGCACTGTGTTGGTGCGACCACCTTAGATGAGTATCGCCAATATGTCGAGAAAGATCCGGCGTTAGAGCGTCGTTTCCAGAAAGTGTATGTGGCCGAGCCAACGGTTGAAGATACCATTGCGATTTTACGGGGTCTAAAAGAGCGTTACGAGCTGCATCATCATGTACAAATTACCGATCCGGCTATCGTTGCTGCTGCCACATTATCGCACCGTTATATTTCTGATCGCATGTTACCGGATAAAGCGATTGACTTAATTGATGAAGCCGCTTCAAGTATCCGCATGCAGATGGACTCGAAACCAGAATCACTCGATCGTCTTGAACGTCGGATTATTCAGTTAAAACTGGAGCAGCAGGCGCTGAAAAAAGAGACCGATGAGGCCAGTAAGAAACGGCTTGAGATGCTGAGCGATGAGTTAAACAGCAAAGAGCAAGAGTACGCTTCACTCGAAGAGGCGTGGAAAGCTGAGAAAGCCGCAGTTTCCGGTACCCAAACCATTAAAGCCGATTTAGAGAAAGCCCGTACTGAGCTTGAACAGGCCAGACGTGCGGGTGATTTGAATAAGATGTCAGAGCTGCAGTATGGTCAGATTCCTGAGCTGGAAAAGCAGCTGGCGTTAGCGACGCAATCTGAGGGTAAAACCATGAAGTTGCTGCGTAATAAAGTGACTGAACATGAGATTGCGGAAGTGTTATCCAAAGCCACCGGTATTCCGGTTTCCCGTATGCTGGAGGGCGAAAAAGATAAGCTGCTACATATGGAAGCGAACTTACACCAGCGCGTGATTGGCCAAAATGAGGCGGTCGTTGCGGTATCCAATGCGATTCGTCGTAGTCGGGCAGGCTTATCCGATCCTAATCGACCGATTGGTTCATTTTTATTCTTAGGCCCAACTGGGGTAGGTAAAACTGAACTGTGTAAAGCACTGGCTAACTTTATGTTTGATAGCGAAGATGCGATGGTACGTATCGATATGTCTGAGTTTATGGAGAAACACTCGGTTGCTCGTCTGATTGGTGCGCCGCCAGGTTATGTTGGTTATGAAGAAGGCGGTTATCTCACGGAAGCGGTCAGACGTCGACCCTATTCGGTTATCCTGCTCGATGAGGTAGAGAAAGCGCATCCGGATGTGTTTAATATCCTGTTGCAAGTACTTGATGATGGTCGCTTAACTGACGGTCAGGGACGCACGGTTGATTTCCGCAATACGGTTGTGATTATGACCTCTAACTTAGGATCAGATTTGATTCAAGGGCGTGATGACACTAGCTATGATGAAATGAAAGCGATGGTAATGACGGTTGTAGCGAAACACTTTAGGCCTGAGTTTATTAACCGTATTGATGAGACGGTGGTGTTCCATCCACTTGGCCGTGAGAATATCAAAGCGATTGCGAAAATTCAGTTAGCTCGTCTTGAAAAACGTCTCGAAGAGCGCGGTTATAGCTTGAACATCTCTGAGGCGGCTTTAGAGCAGTTAGCGCAGGTTGGTTTTGATCCGATTTACGGCGCACGTCCATTGAAACGGGCGATACAGCAAGAGATTGAAAATCCATTAGCTCAGCAGATGCTGTCGGGTAAATTAATCCCAGGGAAGACGATACAGCTTGATTTAGTCGATGATAATATTGTCGCTACCCAAGCTTAAGCGTTAATAGAGGTAGATGAAAATCGCTGGCTAAAACCAGCGATTTTTTTTGTCTATCATATTGACATTAGCACATTTTAACGACGAATTATCAAGAATCTGCATAACATATGTGGAAAATAGCCGTAATTAACTTATAATACCGGTTACCTGTCTTATGATCTTTTATCAAACAAGCTGTTGGCTTGTTTTTTTATTCAGAGATTATTGTAAAATCAAGGATATCAATCATGAAGAGAATGATTAAACCATTTTTAGCTATCGGTCTGTTATTGGGCGTACTCAATACCACAACTGCCGTTTTACCCCAAGTGATTAAAATTGGTAGTGATACCTCTTATGCGCCTTATGAGTGGCTGGATGTTGATGGGACGGCAAAAGGCTTTGAAGTCGAGCTGACCGATGCAATGTGTCAACACCTTGGCGTTAAATGTGTTTTTGTGGCGACGGATTTTGATGGTTTAATCCCTTCATTACAATCTGAAAAAGTCGATATGTTGGTCTCAGCATTGGCGATGACTGAAAAGCGTCAACGTCAGATCGCTTTCTCTGATAAAATATTTGCCGTTGCGCCGCGTCTTATCGCGCCTAAAGGTGCTGATTTGCAGCCGACAGCGGACTCATTACGCGGTAAAAATGTTGGGGTTGAGCAAGGCACGACACAAGAGTCATACGCCAATGCCGTGTGGCGTAATCAAGGTGTGAATGTGATTGCTTATCAAAATCAACATTTGGTTTATGAAGATTTAGTGGCCGGTCGTTTGGATGCGTCATTACAAGATCAAGTCGCCGGTGAAGAGGGCTTCCTGAAGCAGGAAAAAGGCAAGGATTTTGCTTTTACCGGGCCTGCGATTAACGATACCAAATATTTTGGTGTTGGCACTGGCTTTGGTTTCCGCAAAGGCGATGATGAACTCAGAGAAGCCTTTAACCAAGCCCTGATTGCGATTCGTGCTGATGGTACGTATCAAGCGATTGCGGCGAAATATTTCGATTTTGATATTTATGGTGGCTAAGCACAGCACAGCGCTGCGTTGTGATGACTCCCCGGTTGTTTATAAAAGATTAGGCGTGTTTTATGTTTCAAGAGTATTTGCCTGCGCTACTGCAAGGGATGTTGATTACGTTACAGTTGGCTATTTGTGCCGTGGTGTTGGCGATATCAATTGGTTTGCTCGGCGCATTAGGTAAACTGTCAAAAAATCGACTGATTGCCAGCGTTTTTAAATTATATACCTCGGTGATTCGGGGTATTCCTGATCTGGTATTAATGTTGCTGGTTTTTTATGGCGTCCAGATCTGGGCGAATATGCTGACCAAGGCGCTCGGATTTGCCCATGTGGATATTGATCCGATGATCGCCGGTATTATTACCTTGGGGTTTATCTATGGGGCATACTTTACGGAAACATTCAGAGGCGCCTATTTAGCGGTGTCTAAAGGACAAATTGAAGCGGCCAAAGCATTCGGTTTTTCCGGCAGACAAACCTTTGTCTATATTTTATTTCCACAAATGATGCGCTTTGCTTTACCCGGTATTGCCAATAACTGGTTAGTGATTTTAAAAGCGACGGCGCTGGTCTCTATTTTAGGTTTACAAGATTTAATTAAAGTCACCAAATTAGCCGGCGTTGTGACACATCAGCCGCTTTACTTTGCACTAGTTGCCGGTGGTTTTTATCTGTTTTTTACCACGGTTTCTCACCTTATTTTATGGTGGATTGAGAGACATTACTCGATAGGTATGAAGAAAACCATTCTATGATTGATATTATTGACGAATACTGGCGCTCACTGCTGTGGAGTGATGGTTACAACATGACCGGTCTGGCTATGACACTTTGGTTACTGGTGAGTTCGGTAACGATGGGCGGCATTCTCGCGCTATTCTTAGCCATTGGCCGCGTCTCATCCAAACCTTGGATTCGCTTACCGATTTGGTTGTTTACCTATGTGTTCAGAGGGACGCCGCTCTATGTGCAGCTATTGGTTTTTTATTCCGGTTTTTATACGTTAGAGGTGGTGCGCGATACCGCGATGTTAAACGCCTTTTTTCGCAGTGGTCTGAATTGTGCGATACTGGCTTTTACCCTCAATACCTGTGCCTATACTACCGAGGTCTTTGCCGGGGCGATTCGTAATGTGCCGCATGGCGAGGTTGAAGCCGCCCGGGCATTCGGATTTTCTGGCTTTAAGCTCTATGCTTACATTATTTTGCCTTCAGCACTCCGTACCGCGTTACCAGCTTATAGTAATGAGATCATTTTAATGCTCCATTCCACTGCGCTAGCCTTTACCGCGACGGTGCCGGATATTTTAAAAATTGCTCGTGATATTAATGCTGATACTTATGAGACCTTCTATGCCTATGGCATTGCCGCCGCGCTATATTTAATGATTAGCAGCGTACTGATTTGGTTATTTAGAAAAGCCGAGAAAAGATGGCTGGTACAGTCTGAGTTGAAAGCGTTCTCTTAAGGTTATGATGGGCAGCGGCTGCATCATCTAGTGATAATTGATGATGTCGGTTTTATCGAGCTGAATATAATCTTAGCAGACTAGGGTAGCTGGGCTACCCTGTTTGATTTACTGCGCTTCTTTCCACAAGATCAGATCTTCATCGGCTAATTTGGCTACATCAAACTGTGGGGTTGGCATCTGTTCGCGGTCAAAGGCTAGATCGCCACCTTCAATCACGTCATCGCCAGCGCGAATCGCTTTAAAGTCGAATAACTGTGTATCGCATAAGTGGGAAGGGACGATATTTTGCGTCGCACTAAACATCGTTTCAATACGACCTGGGAACTTTTTATCCCAATCAACCAGCATCTCTTTAATCACCTGACGTTGCAAATTAGGCTGAGAGCCGCACAGATTACACGGAATAATCGGGAATTGTTTAATATCCGCATACTGGATAATATCTTTTTCTTTGCAATAGGCCAACGGACGAATAACGATATGCTCTCCGGTATCATTCATCAATTTTGGTGGCATCGCTTTCATCTTACCACCATAGAACATATTGAGAAACAGGGTTTCTAAGATATCATCGCGGTGATGGCCCAAAGCAATTTTGGTCGCCCCAATTTCGGTTGCGGTGCGGTATAAAATACCGCGGCGTAAACGTGAACAGAGCGAACAAGTGGTTTTACCGGCTGGAATTTTCTCCTTCACAATCCCATAGGTATTTTCTTGCACAATTTTATATTCAACGCCTAGTTGCTTAAGATAGTTCGGTAAAACATCAGCCGGAAAGCCCGGTTGTTTTTGGTCAAGATTGACCGCAATCAGGTCAAAATGAACCGGTGCGCTCAGCTTTAAATTCAGCAGAATATCGAGCAGGGTATAACTATCTTTACCGCCCGACAGACAAACCATCACCCGATCGCCTTCTTCAATCATATTGAAATCAGCAATGGCCTGACCGACTTGACGACGTAAGCGTTTGTGTAGCTTATTTTGATTATATTGATTCAATTTTATAATCCATTGATTTTACAGATTAAATTTAAATAAATAGTTATTTATATAAATTTGCCAATGACTTGCTCACATCATGTCGATGTGAGCTTTGATATATGTACATATTAACTATTGTAGCGATCGATTACTCTGCGCGACTCATATAGCGTCTTTCCGCGACATGAATTTTCAGTCTCTCTTCATTATTGATATATTCCGGCACCTGCACCACTAAACCGGTTGAGAGTGTGGCAGGTTTGGTACGCGCACTGGCTGAAGCCCCTTTAATGCCGGGCGCCGTTTCAATAATTTGTAGTTCAACGGTTTGCGGTAACTCTAATGCAATGAGCTGATCATCAACCATGACCACCGACATACCCGGAATGCCCCCTTCAGGAATAAACAGTAGTTCGTCTTCAATTTGATCTTTTTTAAAGATATACGGGGTAAAGTCTTCATCATCCATGAAATTATACTCATCACCATCTACATAAGAGAGGCTGACAGGGCGACGGGTTAATTGTACGGTCTCTAAAATATCATCACCTTTAAACCGTTCTTCAACTTTCATACCGGTTTTGACATCATTAAAACGCATTTTATACAGCGTACTGGCGCCACGTGCACTAGGACTTTGCACTTCAACATCTTTAACAACTAATAATTTACCATTATAATTTAACGCATCACCGCGTTTGACTTCATTTGCTTTTGCCATAATTTTGTCTTCTTGTACAATATACAGTTAATTGGATACACGATTTTCGTGAGTTATTTTAACCTTAACTGATTATTGTCTCCATCACTATTTTTGGACATAAAGAAAAAATGGAATGTCGAGCAAAATGTGGCGCCTGTTGTATTGCGCCGTCTATCTCCAGCGCAATGCCTGAAATGCCGGCCGGAAAGCCGGCCAATCTTGCCTGTCCGCACTTGGATAGTGATTACCGCTGCCGGATTTTTCATGATCCCGCCAGACCTGCGGTCTGTGGTCAATTACAGCCGAATGCGGAGATGTGTGGCGATAACCGGCAACAAGCACTATGCTTTTTAGCCAAACTCGAAAAAGAAACCGCACCTTAGGCTAAAATAAAGCTTTTATCCTCGTGATATTTTGATAAAATCCCTCTCGTTTTTTATTTTAAAGTTGATGGATTATGCAAAAAAGATTAAAAAGAGATTTAAAAGCTCGACATTTAACCATGATCGCCATAGGTGGATCGATTGGTACCGGGCTTTTTGTCGCTTCTGGTGCGACGATCGCACATGCCGGCCCTGCTGGCGCGCTATTATCTTATATGATAATCGGCTTAATGGTCTATTTTTTAATGACCAGCTTAGGTGAACTGGCGGCTTATTTACCGGTTTCGGGAACGTTTGCCACTTATGGTTCGCGTTATGTTGATGAGTCTTTTGGTTTTGCGATTGGCTGGAACTATTGGTATAACTGGGCGGTGACCGTTGCAGTTGACTTAGTGGCGGCACAATTGGTGATCTCATACTGGTTTGATGTCTCCGGCAGTTACAGCTGGCTGTGGAGTGCGCTGTTTCTCAGTGTCATTTTCTTACTGAACTATATTTCCGTTAAAGGGTTTGGTGAAGCAGAGTTTTGGTTCTCACTGATTAAGGTCGTGACGGTCGTGGTGTTTATTGTTGTGGGGGCGCTGATGATTATCGGCATCTTGCGTGGTGCGCCGAATGCGGGCTGGCATAACTGGACCATTGGTGAGGCGCCCTTTGTCGGCGGATTCTCCTCGATGATCGGGATCGCCATGATAGTTGGCTTCTCTTTTCAGGGTACTGAGCTTATTGGTATCGCGGCCGGTGAATCGCAAGATCCGGAGAAAAATATTCCTAAATCGATGAAACAGGTCTTTTGGCGTATTTTGCTGTTCTATGTGCTGGCTATTTTTATTATCAGCTTAATTATTCCTTACACCGATCCTAGTCTGCTACGCAATGACGAAAGCGATATCAGTGTCAGTCCTTTTACTCTGGTGTTCCAAAATGCCGGCTTATTATCCGCTGCGGCTATCATGAATACGGTTATTCTTACCTCAGTGCTCTCGGCGGGTAATTCGGGTCTTTATGCTTCAACCCGTATGCTCTATGCCTTAGCCAAAGAGGGCAAAGCGCCGAAGATGTTCACCAAATTATCTAAATCTGGTGTGCCGCGTCGGGCTCTGTTTGCCACCACGGCTGTCGCGATGCTCTGCTTCTTAACCTCGATGTTTGAAAATAAAGATGTTTACCTGTGGTTGCTTAACTTATCCGGTATGACAGGGTTTATTGCCTGGCTAGGCATTGCCATCAGTCAATATCGTTTTAGAAAAGGGTTAATGGTACAAGGCTATGATCTATCACAGCTACCTTATAAAGCCAGCGCTTTCCCTTTTGGTCCTATTTTTGCATTTGTGCTCTGTTTGATTATCACACTCGGACAGAACTATGAGGCCTTCTTACGCGATCAAATTGACTGGTATGGTGCCACAGCAACCTATATTGGTATTCCACTATTTTTCATTATTATGTTTAGCTATAAACTGATCAAAAAAACCAAATTTGTCCGTTATAAAGAGATGAATTTTTCACGTGATGCCGATTAGTTAATAACAGGTTTTTCTTGATAAATAGTCATAAAAAAAGCTGGCCATAAGCCAGCATTTTTATTTTTAGCGAAAAGATTATTTCTCTGCTAAGGTATCAATCACCACTTGTTTGGCGCCCGCTGATAATCCTTGACCGGTCCAGGTTTTAAATTGGGCATCGGCTTGGGCGATAAACATATCGCGGCCAGACACACTACGCCAGCCAGCGGCTTCAGCTTCTTGACGAAAACGTGTCATAAATGGCGTATAAACGATATCGTATGCTAGGCCTTTTTTACCTTTAAACCACTCAGTGTCATAGGCAGTTTGGCTTTCAAATTTACCCTGCATGCCGAGCGGCGTTGAATTGATCACGATATCCGCTTCAACACTGCCACGCTTATCCCAGTCAACGACTTGTAGGTTAAACTCTTTGGCTAAGGTGACCGGTAAATCAGCCGCAATATCGGTCACGGTGATATCAGTATAACCGAGTGTTTGCAGACCGACCACAGCAGCACGCGCCGCGCCGCCCGCGCCTAGCAATAGCACTTTTTTCAGTTCCGGTGCTGCCGGATTCTCTTCCAATGGCGCCATAAAACCCAGTACATCAGTATTATCACCACATAGTTTGTCGCCATCCCAATAAATCAGATTCGCCGCCCCAATCGCTTTTACTCGATCGGTGACTTCATCAAGGAAAGGGATCACGGTTTGTTTGTGTGGAATGGTGACGCAGCAGCCTTTGATATTGAGTAAACGCATAGATTCAACAAAGGTGGCCAGTTTTTCCGGTGGTGTTGACCAGGGTAATAGCACAGCCGGAATACCCAGATCCCGAAAGGCGGTGGTGTGTAACAGTGGACTCATACTGTGTCCTAAAGGATAACCGATAATACCATATAAACTGGGTAACGTAATTTGACTCATAAAAGTCCCCTTAATGAAATTGTTCGCGTGAAAAAGATAACCTAAAAAATAACGGCTCACTGAGAGCGCCAATAGAGCGTTAATAAAGTATAGTCGATTCTGTGAAAAAGCATGAATAATATTTACGATATTTCGTCTAATCTAAGGCGTTAAGTCTGTTAAATCGATAATTTTGTTAAATTAAATCAAAAGGATGATGAGTCTGCGATACTATTTTCAATATCGCTTTGACAATATAACAAAAACATTAATCACTTTGTGACCTAGCCGATACTTTATGCTGAATGTCTATATTTGTTCTTTCCTCATACAGGTTAACGCAGTAATATGTAAATAAATTATGTCAATAAATCCGATTCGTTTTATCGTTAAGATTGAATATTGTGCACAGGAAATTATCAAGATGAGTAAAAACAATCCGCTACCGATCGTGGGGTCACTCTATGCCAACTACATCATTCAGAGTATTGCACTGATAACCATTATGCAGTTTTCTGTGCCGTTGATGGCGCAGTTTCATACCGATGTACAAGGATTAGGTAAAATAGCGGCCGGTATTGGTATTGGAAAGGTTTTATTCATGTTTTTGGGCGGTGTTTTATCGGATAAGTTTGGCCGTAAACCCTTTATCTATCTTGGCATGATCTGTTATGCGATCTTTTTTCTGGGCATGATCCACTGCACTGATACCACGGTTGCTTTCTATTTAGCGGTGATTGTGGGGGCGGGCAACTCTTTTTTAGATACCGGCTCGATGCCGGCATTAACGGAATGCTATCCACACTCTGCGGGTACGGCGAGTGTCTTAATCAAAGCCTTTATTTCGATTGGCACCTTAGTGTTACCCTTGATTGTGACTGTAATCTATCAATCCCAGATTTGGTATGGCTGGGCATTTATTGGTTTTAGTGTGTATTTATTGATCAATGGCCTGCTACTCGCCCCAAGGCGCTTTCCCTCTAAAGATACCCTGATCGCTTCGGCAGATAAAACGATACCGTGTGGATGTTATTTTACCGGTCAACCTAAGATCTATATTGAGGGACTCTGTTTGATTCTGATGGGGTTTACCACGACAGCTACTTTTGTGGTAATTATGCAGTGGATGCCGGAAATTGCAATTCGCGCGGTGAATATGGCGGAAGTCGAAGCCAAGCAGCTGATTAGTTATTACAGCACCGGCTCGATTATTTCGGTATTTTTGACCGCCTTTTTAGTCAAAAAATTTCTTAAACCGGTGCAGTGTATTATTATTCTACCATTTTTATCTGCTTGTGTGTTGTTAGTCTTTTATCTGTCACCGACGCCACTTGTTTGTCGGATTTGCGCCTTTTTTATGGGGGTGACTGCGGCTGGTGGGGTTTTACAATTGACGCTGGTGGTGATGCAGCAGCTGTTTCCTAAGTTTAAAGGCATTGCAGTTGGTGTGATGTATACCTTAAGCGGTATCTCATTTTATATTGTGCCCAGTGTAGTACCAAAATTGGCGGCAACCAATGTGAAATATGCGATTTTATTTGATCTGTTTATTGCTTGCGCCAGTGTTCTGTTGGCAATCATTGTTTATAGCCGTTTTAGACTTGTGATTGATATGAAAAAGATCTAATTGATTGTACTGGCAGCCTTATATCACGGTTGATTACGATTGATTTGATAGATTGATTATTGCCAGTAGACATAAGATAATAAGGGCTGATTTGATTGGCTACTATCTGCTTAAAGAGGATATGCATGTTACGTATAGGTCTTTTTTTATTAACTAATTTAGCGGTGATGTTTATTTTTGGTATCGTACTGAGTCTGTTTGGTATTGATTCGCAAAGTTTCACCGGTTTACTGATTTTTGCCGCCATTTTCGGTTTTGCGGGCTCTATTATTTCCCTGTTATTGTCTAAAACCTTGGCTTTACGTTCAGTGGGTGCAAAAGTCATCGCGCAGCCGAGTACTGAGCAGGAACGTTGGTTATTTGATGTAGTGAAAAGACAGTCTGATCGGGTCGGCATTAAAATGCCCGAAGTAGCCATTTACCAAGCGCCTGACATGAATGCTTTTGCCACTGGTGCACGCCGTGATGCCTCTTTAGTTGCAGTGAGTAGCGGTTTGTTAACCACCATGACGCGTACAGAAGCTGAAGCTGTGCTGGCCCATGAAGTTAGTCATATTGCTAACGGGGACATGGTGACCATGACCTTGCTGCAGGGCGTATTAAATACCTTTGTAATTTTTATTTCTCGTGTACTTGGGCAGGTCATCGCTTCCGCACTGTCTGAACGTAATAAAGAGATGGGCAGAGGCGCCTACTTTTTGATTGTGATGCTGCTTGAGTTTGTTTTTGGTATTTTAGCCAGTATTATTGCGATGTGGTTCTCGCGTCATCGTGAATTTAGGGCCGATGCCGGAGCTGCGGAATTAGTTGGTGCAGATAATATGATTGCGGCTTTAAATCGTTTAAAAGGCAGCAGTGAACCGAAAGAAGAAGCGTCGATTGCAGCTTTTTGTATTAATGGCGGTAAAAAGTCATTATCAGAACTCTTCTTATCCCATCCGCCGCTCGATAAACGCATTGAAGCATTAAGAAGTGGTACTTATCGTAAGCGAGGGGCAGGACTGGTTGAATAGGTCTATATCGATATAGACCGGTGACGTCGATAAGGTGATCGGTTGTATTGATGATTCAAGACTTCTAGCTTGATAAAAAGGCGGCTTAATTAGCCGCCTTTTTTTATGCATATTTATTGACAAAAACGCTGAATGAACTGTTTGAGC